>NZ_JAUQWH010000018.1 GCF_030757795.1 Actinoplanes oryzae | reverse complement strand
CTACGGGCTCGTCGGCCTCACCGGCCTCGTTGTCGGGCAGGACCGCGTCGACGCCCAGGGAGTGGCGGCCGATCACCGCGACGCGCCCGCCGGTGCCGATGTACGCGGCCAGCGCCGCCCGCGCCTCGGCCTCGAAGCCGGCGTCGGTGTAGCCCGAGCCCGCGACGATGATGATGCCGACCTGCTGGGCGATGAGGTGGCGGATCTGGCGCAGCTCGTGGCCCGGGTCGCGGCCCGAGTGGCAGATCTGGACCAGCAGGTTCTGCTCGTCGGCGACCTGGATGACCCCGCCGGCGATCTCCGAGAAGTAGGGGTCGTCGACCTGGTGGACGACGAGGCCGACCGTGGCGCTGGTGCCGCCGGCGAGGGTCCGCGCGTACGGGTTGGCCACGTAGCCGAGGTCCGCGGAGATCCGCCGGATGCGGTCGGCGACCTCCTGGCTGACCCCGTCGCGGCCGGCCAGCGCCCGGGAGGCGGTGGCCAGCGAGACTCCGGCGCGTTCGGCGACGTCAGCGAGGCGCAGCCTCGGCCCCGGTTTGGGCATGCGTCCACTCTCCACAACTCAAAGCTGTCGTTTCGTTACGGGAGTGTTGCGTGTGGCGTGAACCACAGCTTAGGCTACGTAAGCGCTTTCGCAAGCGCTTACGTACGGCCGGGCAAAGGAGTTCCGACGAATGCCTTCCCCCCATCGACGTACAACATGGGCTGCGGCCCTCCTCCTTGTGACGACCGGTCTCGCGGCCTGCGGCAGCGGCGGCGAGAGCGGCGGCGACGGACCCATCAAGGTGGGCATCTCGCTGCCGCTGACCGGCGACTTCTCCGAGCCCGGCAAGGGCGTGCAGCAGGGCTACGAGGCCTGGGCGAAGATCGTCAACGACGCCGGGGGCCTGCTCGGCCGCCAGGTCGAGCTGACGATCCTCGACGACCAGTCCAGCGCCGACCGGGTGGTCGCCGACTACGAGCAGCTGATCGGCAGCGACCAGGTCGACCTGGTGGTCGGCCCCTTCTCGACCCGCCTCGTCGTGCCCTCCGCGCGGGTGGCCAGCGAGTACGGCATGCTCTTCGTCGAGCCCGCCGGCGCGGCCGCCGAGGTCTTCACGCAGGGCTTCAAGAACCTCTTCTACGCCGCTCCCGCGGTGGCGAACGACCACTACAACCATCTGGCCGAGTACATCCTGGGCCTGCCCGCGGACCAGCGGCCCAAGACCGCCGCCTACGCGGCGATGGACGACCCGTTCGCGCAGGGTACGGCCTACGGCCTCAAGGCCAGGCTCGAAGCCGGCGGCGTCAAGACCGTGGTGAACGAGGTCTACCCGCCGAACACCACCGACTTCGGCAGCATCGCCGCGAAGATCGCCGCGTCGAAGGCGGACGTCGTCGTGGGCGGCTCGCAGTACCAGGACGGCGTGAACCTCATCGTCGCCCTGCAACAGCTCAGCTACCAGCCGAAGCTGGCCGCCTTCTCGACCGCGCCGACCAACCCCGAGTTCGCCGCGGCCATCGGGAACAAGACCGAGGGCATTTTGGCGCCGACGGGCTACAGCCAGGACGCGCCCTACCCGAGCAACAAGGAGTTCGTCGAGAAGTACACGGCGCAGTTCGGCAAGGCGCCGGAGGAGGACCAGGCCAACGCGTACACCACGGGTCAGGTCGTCGCCGCCGCGGTCAAGGCCGTGGGCTGCGCCGAGCAGGGCGACTGCCAGCAGAAGCTCATCGACTGGGTGCACGCCAACAAGGTGGACACCGTGGTCGGGACGCTGTCCTGGGACGACACCGGCAAGCCGCAGGGCGCCCACATGATCCAGCAGTGGGTGGGCGGCGACATCAAGATCGTGCTGCCGGCCGACGTCAAGGAGGCCGCCATCGTCTACCCGAAGCCGGCCTGGTGAGCCTCGTCCTGCAGAGCGTCGTGCTCGGCCTCCTCCTCGGCGGCCTCTACGCCCTGCTCGCGGCCGGACTGACCCTCTACTTCGGGATCATGCGGGTGGTGATGATCGCCCACTCGGCGTTCCTCATCCTCGCCGCCTACCTGGCGTGGTGGTGGCACGAGCGGACCGGCCTGGACCCGCTGCTGTCGCTGGTGGTCACCGTGCCGCTGTTCTTCCTCGCCGGGGTGGCCGTGCAGCGCCTGCTGCTGGCCCGCCTGCGGGCCGTGACGCTGACCATGATGTCGGTGCTGGTGACCTTCGCGGTCGCGCTGATCATCGAGGGCCTCCTCGGGTACGCCTTCACGGGCACCCAGCGCCGCATCCAGCTCGGCTACGGCTCCGCGAGCTTCGAGGTGCTCGGGGCGCGCGTCGCCGTCGTCAAGCTGATCGCCTTCGGGCTGGCCGTCGTCTCGCTCGGGGCGCTCTACCTGCTCATGAAGCGCACGTCCTTCGGGTGGGCGCTGCGGGCGACGATCCAGCACCGCGACGCGGCCCGGCTGGTCGGCATCGACACCGAGCGCACCGCCGGGTACGGCTTCGGCCTCGGCCTGGCCACGGCGGCGGTCGGCGGCACGGCGCTGTCGCTCGACTCCACCATCTATCCGTCCCTGCACTGGCACTGGATCGGCCCGCTCATGGCGATCATCGTCGTCGGCGGCCTGGGCAGCGTCCCGGGTGCCGCGGCCGCCGCGCTGCTGCTCGGGCTCGCGCAGAGCCTGCTGCAGATCCCGCTCGGGACGACGTGGGCGCAGACGGTGTTCTACGTCGCCCTGTTCGCGACCCTGGCCGTACGCCCGCAGGGGTTCTTCGGAGGCCGCCTTGCCCAACGTTTCTAGCCGTCTCCTGCCGTTCGTGCCGCCGGTCGTCCTGGTGGCCGCGATCCTGTCGTTCCCGTCGCTGGCCCCGAACCCGTACATCCTGTCGTCCGGCATCGTCGTCCTGAACTACGCGGTGCTCGCCACGGCGTGGAACTTCGTCGGCGGCTTCACGGGATACATCTCGCTGGGCCACGGCGCGCTCGCCGGCCTCGGGGGATACGCGACCGGCCTGCTCGTCACCAAGGCGGGCATGCCGGCCTTCGTGGCGCTGGTCGCCGCCGCGGTGCTGGTCGCCGCGCTGGCCGTACCCCTGGGCATGGCCGCCCTCCGGGTGCGCGGCGCGTCATTCGTGATCGTGTCCATCGCGCTCGTGCTGATCCTGCTGCTGGTCTTCCAGAGCTGGGCGTCCCTGACGGGCGGCTCCCGCGGCCTGGTCGTGCCCCGGCCCTTCCCGGAGCTGTTGCGCCCGGAGCATCACCGGGTCTTCTTCTTCCTGTACGGGGGTCTGCTCGGCCTGGCGCTGCTGACCTGGTGGATCGTGGACCGCAGCCGGTTCGGCCTCGGACTGAAGGCGCTGCGCGAGGACGAGGACAAGGCCTCCGCCCTGGGCACGCCGACGTTCACGTACAAGCTGATCGTCTTCGTCCTGTCCGCCACGTTCACCGCGCTCGGGGGCGGCCTCTACGCCCTGTGGTTCGGCGACCTCGACCCGGTGTTCCAGTTCAGCGTGCTCACGGGGTCGTACCTGGTGCTGATGGCGCTGCTCGGCGGGGTGCGCTCGCTGTACGGGCCGCTGGTCGGGGCGCTCGTGGTCGGGACGGCGCTGGAGTACTTCAAGGGCTCGTTCGGCAACACGCCCCTGCACCTGGTGGCCACGGGCGTGCTGCTCGCCGTGGTCGTGCTGGTCATGCCCGACGGGGTGCTGCCCGCGCTCGCCGCCGGGTGGCGCCGGCTGCGCCGGACCAGCCAGACGTCGATCCGTGAGGTCACCGCCGCCGAGCTCCGCGACCAGCGCGCCGCGGCCTCAGCCGGCGCGGGCCCCGGCGTGAGCGAACGTGCAAGCGCGCATGAGCGTGTCGACGCGCCCGGCGATCCGGGGGCGGGCGAATCCGGCTCGCGCAGGCCCGGCGCTGGTGGCGTGAGCGAACGTGCAAGCGCGCATGAGCGTCCCGATCAGGAGGCGCATCGATGACGCTGTCCACCGAGAACCTGCGGAAGGCGTTCGGCGGGGTCGTGGCCATCGACGGCGCGACCGTGGAATTCCAGCCCGGCAAGGTCAACGCGCTGATCGGGCCGAACGGCTCCGGCAAGACGACGTTCTTCAACTGTGTCACCGGCATGATCCGCGCGGACAGCGGACACGTGCGGTTCGGCGGCACGGACGTCACGCGCAAGGCGCCGCATGCGATCGCGCGCGCGGGCGTCGGCCGTACGTTTCAGCTGTGCCGGGTCTTTCCCCGCATGACCGCGCTGGACAACGTGCTGGCGGCGGTGCGGCCCGGGGGTTTCCCGAAGGCCCTGCGCGGCGCGCGCGGAAGCGGCGAGATCGACCGCGCCCGCAGCTGGCTCACCCGGCTCGGCATCGAGCACCTCGCCGACGTCGAGGCGCGCGAGATGTCCTGGGGGCAGCAGAAGCTGCTCGAGCTGGCCGGCGTGCTCATGGCCGAGCCGGCGACCATCCTGCTCGACGAGCCGGCCGGCGGCGTCAACCCGGCACTGCTCGACCGGATCGGCGCGCTGGTGCGCGAGCTGAACGGCGAGGGCCGCACGTTCGTGATCGTCGAGCACAACATGGACCTGGTCATGAGCATCAGCGACCACGTCGTGGTGTTCGACCGCGGCCGCCCGATCGCGGCCGGTCCGCCGTCCGTCATCCGCACCGACGAGCGCGTCCTGGGGGCGTACCTTGGCGTCTGAGTTCGAACTCACCGACATCGTCGCCGGCTACGGGCGGGCCGCCCCGGTGCTGCGCGGGTTCAGCGTCACCGTGCCCGCCGGCTCGGTCGTGTGTCTCGTCGGTCCCAACGGCGCGGGCAAGTCGACCGTGCTCAAGGTGGCGAGCGGGCTGCTCCGGCCGAGGTCCGGGCGGATCACCGCGGGCGGCGTGGACCTCACCGGCGCCGGCCCGCAGCGGATGCTCGCCGCCGGGATCGCCCTGGTGCTGCAGGGCCACAGCGTGTTCCGCGAGATGACCGTCGAGGAGAACGTCATGCTCGGCGGCTACACGCTCAGGGACAAGGGGAAGCTCGCGGCGCGGCGGGACTTCGTGCGCGATCTGTTCCCCGTGGTCGCCGAGCGCTGGCACACCACGGCCGGCCTGCTCTCCGGCGGCCAGCAGAAACAGGTCGAGTTCGCGCGGTCGCTCATGATCGATCCCCGGGTGGTGCTGCTCGACGAGCCGTCCATGGGCCTCGACCCCAAGGCGACCCAGACGATCTTCGACCAGGTCGTGCGGATGCGCGACGCCGGGACCGCCGTGCTGCTGGTGGAGCAGAACGCCCGGCGCGCGCTGGAGACCGCCGACCTCGGGTGCGTGCTCGACCTCGGGCGCGTGCACATCTCCGGGCCGGCCGCGGACCTGCTCGCGGACCCGCAGCTCGGGGAGCTCTATCTCGGAGGACGACCCTCGGGAAAGGCGTCACGATGAGAACGAAGTTCGCCCTGAGCCTGGCCGCGGTCCTCGCGGCCGGGGCATCCGCGGCACCCGCGCAGGCCGGGGCATCCGGCCCGCGCGACATCCATCCGTCCCTGCGGCCGCACCTGGTCGCGTACTACGACTTCGACCACCCGCAGCGCGGCGACGTCGCGCTGGAACAGGACCTCGGCCGCTCCGGCACCGAGATCGAGCTGGTCAACGGCGGCGCCGCGATGCGCGTACCGGACCGGGCGTTCCCCGGCAGCGGGCGGGCCCTGCAGACGCGGCAGACCGACCCGGCCGGCACCGGCAACGACGACTGGAAGGCGGGCATCTACTCGGCGAGCGGCGTGCGCACGCTGCGCGCCTTCAACGCCGCCGGCGGCGTGACGGTCATGGGCTGGTTCAAGCGGCAGATGGACGGCCCGGCGCCGAACACGGTCACCCCGGCGCAGGGTGACGTCTACAACGCGATCGGGCTGACCGGCGTACTCACGGGGGACAGCGACGGGCACGCCGTGCGCGCCCTGCTCGAGCTGATCGACGTGAACGGCACCCTGCGCCTGGTCGCGCTCGGCCGCCGGATCGACGGCGGTGCCTCGCAGACCTTCGCCGCGAGCGAGGACTGGCGCACGCTGCTGCCGCGCGACCGGTGGGTGCACATCGCCGCCACCTTCGATTTCGGTACGGGCACCATGGCGCTCTATCGCAACGGCGCCCCGGTCGACGGCTTCTACACCGTCGCCGGCGACCCGTGGCAGGTGGCGGGCCCGGGACCGCACGTCACCAGCGCCACCGACCCGCGCGGCATCAAGATCGGCGGCAGTTTCCCGCAGAACACCGTCGAGCGCAATCCGTGCACCTGCCGGATGGATTCGCTCATGTTCCTGGACACCGCGCTGCCCGCACGGGCAGTGGCCGCTCAATACGCACTCATGGGGTGAACCGATGCGTCTGAGACTCGTCCTCTCCGCGCTTCTTCTGTCCACAATGGCCGTTGCAGCGCCCACTGCCGCTTTCGCGGACCCGGGCGCCATCTACGACCCGATCCCGACCGAGCCGGAGACCTCGCGGCTCGGGCTGGTGCTGTCGGAGTTCGCCGCCTTCCCGCAGACCCAGCCGACCCCGGCGCCGACCGACGCGCGGCTTATGCGCAAGGCGCGCATCAACACGATCTTCGAGCTGCCGGACGGCTCCGGGCGGCGGGCCGTGCCCGACCTGAACGGCCCGCTCTACCTCGTCGAGAACGGCGTGCCGCACGTCTACCTGGACGTGAAGGCGCAGTTCCCGGAGTTCTTCTCGGGGCGCGGCCTCGGGCAGGGCTTCGGCTACGTGGCCTTCCATCCCGCCTTCGCGCAGAACGGGCTCTTCTATACGATCCACACCGAGTCGACGGCCGCGGTCCCGGACTACCAGCAGGCCACCGTCCTCTACCAGGGCGTGATCAACGAGTGGCACGCCACCGATCCGGCCGCTGACACCTTCTCGGGCATGCACCGGGAGCTGCTGCGCATCGGCTTCGGCGGGCAGATCCACGGCATCCAGGAGATCAACTTCAACCCGTACGCCCGGCCCGGCTCGGACGACTACGGCAAGCTGTACCTCGCGGTCGGCGACGGCGGGCAGGGCGTGAACAACACCGACCCGCAGAACCTGGCCCTGCCGCACGGCAAGCTGCTGCGCATCGACCCCGCCGGCACCAACTCGCCGAACGGCAAGTACGGCATCCCCTCCACCAATCCGTTCGCCGGGCAGGCCGGGGCTCTCGGCGAGATCTGGTCGTACGGGTATCGGGACCCGCACCGGTTCAGCTGGGACAAGGCCACCGGGCGCCTGTATCTCGGGCACATCGGCGAGCACGCCATCGAGGCGATCTACGAGGTGCGCAAGGGCGACAACATGGGCTGGAGCGAGCGGGAGGGCGCCTTCGTCTTCGACAAGACGCCGTCGTCGCCGTGCGACCGGCTCTACCCGCTGCCGGCCGACGACGCGGGCTACGTCTACCCCGTGGCCGCGTACGACCACAACCCCGCCCCGGGCTGGAACTGCACCTCCGACGTGGGCGTCGCCGTCGCGGGCGGCTTCGTCTACCGGGGCGCCGCGATCCCGGCCCTGTACGGCAAGTACATCTTCGGCGACCTCGTGAACGGCTGGGTCTTCTACACCAACGCGTCGGAGATGCGCCGGGGCGGGCCGCCGGCGACCATTCACCGGCTGAACCTGTTCGACGCGGCGACCGGGAACGCCGTACGGATGCAGGATCTCTCCGCCCCGGGCACGCCGGCCGGCGACCCCAACCGGGTCGACCTGCGCTTCGGCACCGACCGCAGCGGCGAGCTCTACCTGCTCTCCAAGGCCAACGGCAAGGTCTGGAAGGTCACCGGCACGCGCACCTTCGCCGCCGGCCCGACCGGCACGACGCTGGTGCCCGGCCTGGCGACCCCGTCCTTCTGGCAGCCGGTGACCCCGTCGAAGTGGACGTTCGAGAACGGCCAGGTGATCCTGTCCGAGGCCGGCGCCGAGCGCCCGGGCCCGCGCCGCCCCTTCGAGTACGCGATCCTGAACCGCGGCCCCGCCTTCTCCTCGGTCCAGGTCGACGCCCAGGTGCGCCTCGACGAGGAGGTCGAGGTCACCAACCGCGACGTCATCATCGTCTTCGGCTGGCAGTCGGACACGCAGTTCTACTACGCCCACCTCTCCACCGACAACACCATCTACCCGCACAACGGCATCTTCAAGGTCAACAACGCCGACCGTGAGCGCATCGACTACCAGTGGAACGGCCGCTCCCGCGGTGCCAATCCGGCCGTCGTCGACAAGGCCTGGCACCAGGTCCGCGTCAAGCACCAGTCCGCCACCGGCGAGATCGCCGTCTACGTCGACGGCTCGCCCGACCCCCTCATGACCGCCCGCGACACGACCTTCACCTCGGGCCGCGTCGGCTTCGGCTCCTTCGACAACATCGGCCGGACCCGCCTCTTCAGCGCCCTCGGCACCCCGGCCGCCTGACCCGATCCGCTCCCCACCAGCCCCGCCGGCCCCGTGGCCGGCGGGGCGCCCCGCTTCCGTGGCTCTCCTGCCGGCCGCGCAGTGGCGCACGTGTCTCGCACCCTGTTTCCGCAGCTAGCGCGACTACTGGGCGGCTGAGATCCGTCTCTGCCGTTCGTGTGACCGGCACGGTGACGTCAGTTCGAACGCCGCGCTGCAGACTCCCCGCTTGATCCGGCTCCCCGCTTGATCCGGCGCAAGTAGCCGATGACAGTTCGTTGACGCTCAGGCGCGGGCGCCCCGCATCGCTTCCACCAACGCCGTGCGTACGGGTTCGTGGATGAGCGGCGGCAACTCTTCGGGCCAGAACCAACGAATCTCGTCATGTTCCTCAGGGGCGACGTTTGTCGGTATCCCCTTCCACTCGTCGACAAGCCAGGCGCTGAAACGCACGGACTGCTCTCCGCGGCCTACTTCCAGCCGCGACAAGTGGATTGCCGAGCCTGTTGTCATCCGCACGCCGAGTTCCTCGCGCAGCTCCCTGGCGAGCGCGGCCAGCTCGGTCTCGCCTGCGTCGATGTGCCCGCCGGGCAGATCCCACACGTCCGGGTAGACAGGGCGATTCGGGCTTCGGTGAACGAGCAGGACTTGGCCTCCGCGAACCAGCGCCGCGGTGACGATCTCGGGCATGGGCAGGATTCTGGCACGACCCTCCGACAAGAAGAGTCCGAGCGCATCAGGCGGCAAGAAGCTCCGGCATCGCGGTCCGACGGCTCTGCGCTCGGGTGATCCCGCGGGCGCCGGGGCCGGCGGGGAGCACCTCGACGGGATGCGGCGCCGCCGGCACTGTCGCGGACGCCTCGGGCCAGGCGGAATCGGTCGCGGCGGAGGCCTCCCGCGCGACGGTCAGGGCAGGGAGCGGAGCACGCAGACCGCCTTGCCGAGGATGACGGCGTCGTCGGCGGCCAGGACGGGGTAGGCGGGGTTGCGGGGGACCAGCTCGGCGTGGCCCTCGCGGTGGCGGAGGACCTTGATGGTGGCTTCGTCGCCGAGGAGGGCGGCCACGATGTCGCCGTCGTCGGCGGCGGGCTGGCGGCGGATGACGATGGTGTCGCCCTCGACGATGCCGGCGTCGGTCATGGAGTCGCCGCGGACCTTGAGGGCGAAGCAGGTGCCCGGGCCGACCAGGGTCGCGGGGAGGGTGAGGACGTCGCCCGGGGACTGGTCGGCGAGGCGGGGGAAGCCGGCGGCCACCGTGCCGAGCAGGGGCACGTCGACCGTGCGGCCGGGGGCGGGCGCGGCGTCGCGGAGCTCGACGGCCCGGGGGGAGCCGGCCGCGCGGCGCAGGAGGCCCTGCTGCTCGAGGACCTGGAGGTGGTGGGCGACGGTCGAGGGGGAGCGCAGGCCCACCCGGGCGCCGATCTCGCGCACGGTGGGCGGGTAGCCGCGCTCGCGGATCGAGGCCGCGACGACGGCGAGGATGCGTTGCTGCTGGGCGCTGAGCGCCGGGCTGTCCGCCCCCGGTTCCATGACGGGACTCTAACGCGGATTAGAACACGCGTACTATGACGCAGGTCCGTGCTTGACTGGGGAGCGAAAGGTCGGGGATGAGCGGGCTGCCGAGAGCGGACACCGGGGAGTTGTACGACGCCGTCGGCGAGCGTGATCTGCGGCCGGGCGTGGAGGCGCTGCTGCGGAGGCTGGGCGCCGATGCCGCATCGGTGGAACGGATCGCCACCGGATCGCTTCCCGTCTATGCGGCCGGCGAGGTGGTGCTCAAGCTCTTCCCGCAGGTGTACGCCGCGGAGGTCCCCGTCGAGGCGGGCGTGCTCCGGGCCGTGCACGGGCGCCTGCCGATTCCCACCCCGCGCCTGCTCGGGCAGGGCGAGCACGACGGCTGGGGCTTCGTACTCATGGAAAGGCTGCGCGGTACGCCGTTGAGCGAGGCGTGGGACGGCATCGGCGACAAGGAGGCGCTGGCCCGGGAGCTCGGGCGGGCGACGGCCGCGCTGCACGCGGTGCCGGCGCCGGACATCGCGGAGTGGTGGCCGCGGGACTGGGACGACTTCGTGTCCGGGCAGCGGCGCGGTGCCGTGCAAAGGCAACGGGAGCGTGGGCTGGACGCGGCCTGGCTCGCCCGGATCCCGGAAGCGCTCGACGTGGAGCTGCCCGGGGGCGACGTGCTGCTGCACACCGAGATCATGCGCGAGCACCTGCTGGTGGAGCACGGGCGGATCAGCGGGCTCATCGACTTCGAGCCGGCCATGCGGGGCGCACCGGAGTACGACTTCGTCGGGGTCGGCGTCTTCGTCGCGCAGGGGGACCGGCGGTTTCTGCGGGCGTTTCTCGAGGCTTACGGTCATCCGTGCGACGACGGGTTCCCGCGGCGGATGGTCGCGTGGTCGCTGCTGCATTGCTACAGCAATCTGCCGCGGTGGATGGGGCACATGCCGGTGCCCGAGGAGGCCGACTTCGCCGAGCTGGGCCGGCGCTGGTACGGAACCTGAAACATGTGTGTACTACTTTGCGGCTTCATGCGGATCCTGCTGGTGGAGGACGATCACCGGGTCGCCGGGGTGATGACGTCGATGCTGCAGCGCCGCGGTTACGAGGTCGAGCACGCGGCCACCGCCGGGGCGGCGCTCGCGGCGGCGCCGTGCGACCTCGTGCTGCTGGATCTCAATCTGCCCGACGGTGACGGGGTCGAGGTGTGCCGCGCGCTGCGGTCGCGCAGCGCGCATCTCGGCATCATCGCGGTCACCGCCCGGGGCGAGGAGCGTGACCAGGTCACCGGGCTGCGGGCGGGGGCCGACGACTACGTGGTCAAGCCGTTCTCGATGGCCGCGCTGCAGGCCCGGATCGAGGCGCTGCTGCGGCGCTCGGCGCTGCCCGGGCCGGCCCCGCGCGAGGCGGTCGAGCTCGGGCCGCTGCACATCGACTTCGCCGCCCGGACCGTACGCCTGCAGGGGCGCCCGGTCCCGCTGACGCGCAAGGAGTTCGACCTGCTGGCGTCGCTGGCCCGGCAGCCGGGCGTGGTCCTCGACCGGGACCGCATCCTGCTCGACGTGTGGCAGAGCACGTTCTCCGGGCGGCACACGCTCGAAGTGCACGTGGCGTCGCTGCGCGCCAAGCTCGGCCGTCCGGGCCTGGTGCAGACCGTCCGGGGCGTGGGCTACCGTCTCTGCACCGACTGAGAGGGGCAGGGTGCGCCGGCGGCTGGTCTCCACGTACGTGCTGCTGCTCGCGCTGGTCCTCCTGGCGCTCGAGGTGCCGCTCGCCGTGTCGCTGACCAACCGGGAGACGCAGCAGGTGCTCGCGGACCGGCTGGCCGACGCCACGCGCTTCGCCGCCCTGGCCGCGCCCGCCCTGCGCACCGGCGACCTGGCCGCGCTCACCGGTGAGCTGCGGCGCTACCACGAGCTGTACGGCATAGGCACGCTGCTGGTCGACCAGGACCAGCAGGTTCTCAGTACGATCGGCGGCCCGCCGCCCGGCGCCGGCGCCACGACAGGGGCGATCCGCGGCGCGCTCGCCGGGCGTCAGGTCAGCACCCCGGCGACGCTGTGGCCGTGGCGCGACGATCCGCTGATGGTGGCCGTCCCGGTCAGCGACGGCGGCGCGGTACTCGGGGGCCTGGTCACCGCGTCGCCGACCACGCGCAGCCGGGACGCGATCGTCGTGTCGTGGGCGGAGCTGGGCCTGGGCGGGCTGCTCGCCGTCGTCGCCTGTGTCGTGGCGGCGCTGCGGCTGGCGACGTGGGTGCTGCGCCCGGTGACCCGGCTCGACGCGGTGGTGCACGAGATCACCGCCGGGGCCGACGACGCGCGCGTGGTGCCCGGGGCGGGGCCGCCCGAGCTGCGGCGGCTGTCCGCGAGCTTCAACGAGATGGCCGACGCGGTGGCCGAGGCGATGGAGCGGCAGCGGTCCTTCGTCGCGTACGCGAGTCATCAGCTGCGCAACCCGCTCACCGTCGTCCGCCTGCGCGTCGAGGACCTGGCCGACCGGCTGGCGGGACCGGGCGCCGAGCAGGACCACGGGTACGCTCTCGAGGAGATCGACCGCCTGACCGGCGTCCTGGACAGCCTGCTCGCCCTGGCCCGCGCGGAACGGGGCCGGCAGCCGATCGGGGAGGCCGATCTGGCCGCCGTGGCCCGGGACCGGCACGCGGCCTGGCAGCCCCTGGCCGCCCGGCGCGGCATCGCGCTGGTGCTGTCGGCGGACGGGCCGGCGTACGCGAGAGGTGTGGGCCTCGATCAGGTGCTGGACGCGCTGATCGACAACGCGCTGAAGTTCACCCCGGCGGGCGGCCGCGTGACGATCACCGCCCGCGAGGGCCTCCTCGAGGTCGCCGACACCGGGCCGGGGATGACGGCGGAGCAGTGCAAGCTGGCGACCGAGCGCTTCTGGCGGGCGCCCGACACGCAGAACGTCGACGGCGCCGGGCTCGGGCTGCCCATCGTGGCGGTGCTGGCCGAGGCGTCGGGCGGGCGGCTCGAGCTGGTGCCCGGGCCGGGGCTCGTCGCCAGGATCACGCTTTGACCGAGCGGTAGTAGCGTGCGGCGCCCGGGTGCAGCGGGACGGGCGACGTGGCGATCGCCGAGCGGATGTCCAGGCGCTCGGCGGCCGGGTGGGCCGCCGCGAGCACGGCCCGGCGTTCGAGGAGCAGGCGGGTGAGGTCGTACGCGGTGGCTTCCGGGAGGGAGCCCGGCACGACGAGCAGATTGGGCACGGCGATCGTGGCGACCGCCGGCACGTGGTAGGCCGAGGTGGGGACGTCGCGGACCTCGTACACGTCGCTGTAGGTCTGGCGCAGCGCGGGCGCCCACTCGGCAAGCCCGACGAGACGGATCGGCGCGTCGCTGCCCAGCTGCTGCACACCGGTCACGGGCAGCCCGCCGGAGAAGAAGAACGCGTCGATCTCCCGTGCGGTCAGCGCCGCCAGCGAGTCGTCGAGGCTCAGCTCGCGCCGCCGGATCAGCCCGGTGCCGGCCATCCGCGCGACGGCCAGCAGCCGGTCGACCGTGACCACCGTGCCCGACCCGCGCGCCCCGACCGACACCCGCTTGCCGCGCAGGTCACCGAGGGCGGTGACGGAGCTGTCCGCCCGTACGACCAGATGCAGCAGATCGTCGTAGACCCGCGCCAGCGCCGACGGCTGCTCGCCGGTCAGGATGTCGGCCTGCGTGAAGCCGACCTCCGCGCCGCCGGTCGACACGAGCTGGACGTTCGCGGCGGAGGCGGCGGTCGTCAGGACGGTCGCCTCGGTGTTCGGCAGCTCCCGGCGGATCAGCCCGGCCAGGGCCGTCCCGACCGCGTGATAGACCCCGGTCGGGCTGCCGGTGGCGATGCGGACGCGGCGCCGCTCGGGCTCGCGGGCCGTGCAGGCGGCCAGGACGGGCAGCGCGAGCCCGGCCAGCAGGGAACGGCGTCTCATGATCGCGCAATTTTTCCTCAAGTCGGGGCCGCGGAGCTACCCGCCGAACGGCCGGTCGGCCACGGTGTCTTCCAAGCCAACGGGAGGATGACCGCCGATGAACCACGACACGATCCGCGCCGTCGTCCTGCCGGGCGCGCTCCCGGCCGCCTTCGAGGCCGCCTGCCTGGTGGAGTGCACCGGCGTCTCCCGCCTGTCCCGGCTGTCCCCGGCGCCGGCCGGGCGCACGGACCCGGCCCTCTTCGCGGAGTTCAACCAGCCCTCAGCGGCCGGCCGGCTCATCAGCCTCCTGCAGGTGCTCGGCCACGACGCCGCGGTCACGGTCCGGGAGGCAGGCGGCCGCCGCCGCTACCTGGTCCACGGTGTTCTGGTCGCGCCGCAGGACCGGGCGATCATCGACCGTACGCTGGCCACGGCCTGGCGGCAGGGACGGCAGGCGCTGCTGGCCACCGAGCAGCTCGGCGCCACCTCGCCACGACACGCCCAGCGCATGACCCTCGCCCGCGCGGCGTGGCAGGCGGCGCTGCGCTCCTGCGGCTCCCGCCGCCGCCGCGACGAGGCCCTGTGGGTCCGCCTGGGCGACCAGACCCTGGCCACCGTGCTGATCCGCGCGGCCCGCCTGCTCGGAGTGAACGCCGAGGTCGTCCGGCGGCCGGGCTGCCTGCTGGTGATCGTCCCGGCGACGATGCCCGAGGTGGCCGCCTTTCCCCGCACCCTGGGCGAGGCGGTGGCGACCCGGGGGTGATCAGGCCGGAGCGACGAGCCCCGACTCGTACGCGAGGACGACCAGCTGCGCCCGGTCCCGCGCCGCGAGTTTCGTCATCGCCCGGCTCACATGGGTCTTGACGGTCGCCGGGCTGATCACCATGGCGGCCGCGATCGCGGAGTTGGACAGTCCCCGGGCGGCGAGCTCGACGACCTCCCGCTCGCGGTTGGTGAGCACCTCCAGCATGGCCGTGCGGGCGCGGCGGGGCGGCCGGGCCACGTACGAGGAAATGAGCTTGCGGGTGATCGCCGGCGACAACAGGGCGTCACCACGCGCGGCGACGCGGATGCCGTGCAGCAGGTCGGCGGGCTCGGTGTCCTTCACGAGGAAGCCGGCGGCACCGGCGCGCAGGGCGGCATAGACGAGGTCGTCGAGCCCGAAGTTGGTGAGCATGACGACGTGCACCCCCGCCAGGGCCGGGTCGGCGCTGATCCGGCGGGTCGCCTCGATGCCGTCGAGCCCGGGCATCCGGATGTCGAGCAGGGCCACGTCGGGCCGGTGTCGCGCGGCGAGCTCGACCGCCTCCGCGCCGGTGCCGCCCTCGGCCACCACGGTCAGGTCGTCCTCGGCGTCGACGAGGGCGCGGAACCCGGCCCGGATGAGCGCCTGGTCGTCGGCGAGCAGCACCCGGATCACGCCGGCACCTCGCGGGGCAGCGTCGCGTGGACGCGGTAGCCCCCGCCCGTGCGGTGCCCGATCCGCAGGGATCCCCCGACGGCGGCGACCCGGTCGCGCATGCCGGTCAGCCCCCGGCCGGGCGCGTCGTTCCCGCCGAGCAGGTCCGGCGCGCCGGGCGCGTCGTCCTCGCCGGGCAGGTCTGGCGCGCCGGGCCCGTCGTTCTCGACGTGCACGTCCAGGGCGCCGGGCTTGTACGCGAGCCGCACGGTCACCGTCGCCGCCCCGGCGTGCCGGGTGACGTTGGTGAGTGCCTCCTGCACGAGCCGATAGGCGGTGTGCCGCACCGGCCCCGGCAGGGCCCACGGCGATCCGGTGACCGTCAGCGTGACCGGCACACCGGCGTCCCGGGCGGCCGCGACCAGCTCGTCGATCTCGCCCGGGTCGCTCAGCACCTCGAGCGCCGCGCGCAGGCTCGCCATCGCCTCCCGGCCGGCCTGCTCGATGGCGAGCAGCGACTCCGGGACGGGCTCGCCGCGCTTGCGGGCCAGGTGCACCGCGACTCCCGCCCGCACCTTGATCAGCGAGATGCTGTGGGTGAGCGAGTCGTGCAGCTCCCGGGCGATGCGCAGCCGTTCCTCGTCGCGGGCGCGCTGCTCGAGCCGGGCGACCTGCGCGGCGCGCTGGCGGGACAGCTCACCGGCCACGCCCGCGGCGACCAGCCAGCCGGCGAGCAGCAGCCAGCGCTGCAGCGCCTCCTGGGGCCGGCCGCCGGGACCGGCCAGCTCCCCGGCGACGCCGCCGATCAGGACCAGGCCGGCGGCCGCCCCGGCCGGCCAGCGGTGCCGGGCGCGCACCGCGGCGTGCAGGGCGACCATGACGACCAGGGCCGGCGCCACGCCCGGATAGCCGCGCAGCTGGTAGCCGAGCATGCACGCGGTCGCGAGGCCGAGCACGGCCAGCGGCGCGCGGCGCCGGACGGCGGTCGCCAGCGCCGGGACCACGAGCAGGAACGAGCTGACCAGGTCGAGCCGGACCCGCCCGGGTGGCGCCGTCACCGCGGCCGCGACGACCAGGATCGTCAGGCCGATCGCGGCGGCCCACGTCCGGCGCGCGCGCTCTTCCATGGCAGACACCCTACGGCTTCCGTCGCGTGTGGACGTCCCCTCCTGACCGTAGATCCGGCTACGCCAACGGATGTAGGCGGGCCGCGGGAATGCCATCCTCCGCCGGATGCCCGCACCCCGTGCCCGGCGGCATCGTCGTGGGCATGACTGTGCGCCGCGTCCTCGCTGTCCTGCTCGGCATCGTCGTCGTGCTGGTCGGCGGCTTGGCTGTCTGGGACGGCAGCCCCGATCTCGACCCGCGGCGTGAGCTGCTGCCCGGGATCGCCCTCGACCTGCGGACCGCCGAGACCGTGCGGGGCCCGATCGAGTACGACCTCTCCGGCACCGGCGGCCCGGTGGTGCTGTCGGTGCACGCGGGGCTCGGCGGCGCCGACCAGGGCCGGCTGTTCGCGAGCCGGCTCACGGGCTTCCGGATCCTCAGCCCGTCGCGCCCCGGCTATCTCGGGACACCGCTGGGCAGTGGGCGGCGCACCGTCGAGGAGCAGGCCGATCTGCTGGTGGCGCTGCTGGACGCGCTGGGCATCGAGCGGGCCGGGGTGTTCGCGGCGTCGGCGGGGAGCCCGGTCGCGTACATGCTTGCCGCACGCCATCCCGACCGCGTCTGGGGACTGGTGTCGGTCGGCGGGGTGAGCCTCGCGGATCCGGATGCCTCGCCGAGCTCGCGGGGACGGACCCTGTTCCTGAACCTGTTCGGGCAGAAGCTCGCGAAGCTGACCGCCACGGTGTCGCTCGAGACGATCGTGCGCGGGACGCTGGACGAGACGAGCACGTTCACCGAGGAGCAGAAGGCGCAGCGGGTGGCGTACATCCTCGGAACGCCGGGGGTGCGGGACTTCTTCGCCGCCAGCTTCGCGACGACCTTCCCGTACGAGAAACGGCTGCCCGGCACGGCGAATGACGCGCGGCAGCGGCGGACGCTGAGCATTCCCTTCGAGCGGATCCGCGCGCCGGCGCTGATCGTCCACGGCACCCGGGACGGCGATGTGCCGTTCGCGGACGGGCGGCATGCCGCGGGGGCGATCCGGGGCGCGCGGCATCTGTGGCTGACCGACGACGATCATCTGGGCTTCTGGCTGGGCCCGGGGGCGGGCGCGGCGCAGCGGACCGCCTCGGACTTCCTGCACGCGGCGGCGGCCGAACAGGCGCGCGGCTCGTGACCGCGGCCGAACGGGCGCGCGGCTCGTGACGGCGGCCGAACGGGCGCGCGGCTCGTGACGGCGGTCAGGTCGGCGGGGCGGTGTCGCGGACCGGGGCGGCGGGCCGGCTGTGGCTCATCGGTCGCCGCGGGGGCGGGCGCGGACGTGGGCCTTCTCGCCCTGGCGGCCGAAGAGGCTCAGGAACTCGACGGCCTCCGGGTCGGCGGCGCCGAACCAGTGGGGGGTGCGGGTGTCGAACTCGGCGGCCTCGCCCGGGACCATGATCAGGTTGTGGTCGCCGAGGACCACGCGGAGGCGGCCGTTGAGGACGTAGAGCCATTCGTAGCCCTCGTGGGTCTTGGGTTCCGGG
Source organism: Actinoplanes oryzae (assembly GCF_030757795.1). Taxonomy (GTDB): domain Bacteria; phylum Actinomycetota; class Actinomycetes; order Mycobacteriales; family Micromonosporaceae; genus Actinoplanes. Next base: position 57,366 of record NZ_JAUQWH010000018.1, on the reverse strand, counting down.
TCCCGGCGGGCCGTGCCCGGCGGGATGATGATCTTGTACGCCTGGATGCCGCCCGGGCGCCGGGACAGCGGCAGCATCGTCATGCCGTGGTGGGTGACCGGGCGCAGGTGGATGCGCGGGTCGCCGGTGGGCGGGGCGCCGACCAGCTCGTCGAGGGTGACGCCGTGCACCCTGGCGAGGGGCAGCAGCAGCTCCAGTGTCGGGCGGCGGTCGCCGGACTCGAGGCGGGAGAGGGTGCTCACGGAGATGCCGGTGGCCGCCGACAGCTCGGTGAGGGTCGTCTCTCGTTGCTTGCGGAGGGCGCGCAGGCGGGGGCCGGTGGCGGCGAGGGCGTCGGTCATCCCCTGATTTTGCCGAAACCGCAACTTTCTTTGCCACCCGCTCGGCGGAAAAGCATGGTGGGTGCATGACTGACGAGCTGCAGGACGCGTACGACGTGATCGTCGCCGGCGGGGGAGCCGCCGGCCTGAACGGAGCCCTGATGCTGGCCCGCTCGCGCCGCTCGGTGGCGGTGATCGACGCCGGGGCGCCGCGCAACGCGCCCGCCGCCGGGATCCACGGGCTGCTCGGGCGCGAGGGCATGCCGCCGGCCGAGCTGCTGTCGCTCGGGCGTGCCGAGGTACGCGGCTACGGCGCGCACGTGGTCACCGGCGAGATCAGTGGCGTCGCCCGCAAGGAGGACTTCGTCGTGACCCTCCAGGACGGCCGGACTGCCCGGGCGCGGCGGCTGCTCGTGGCGACGGGGCTGGCCGACGAGCTGCCGGACGTGCCGGGGCTGCGGGAGCTGTGGGGGCAGGACGTGATCCACTGCCCGTACTGCCACGGGTGGGAGGTCCGGGACCGGGCGATCGGGGTGCTGGCGAGCGGGCCGATGTCCGTACACCAGGCTCTGCTCTTCCGGCAGTTGAGCGACGACCTCGTGTACTTCGGCGCTGTGGCCGGTGAGGACGCCGAGAAGTTCGAGGCGCTCGGGATCCGTGTGGTGAGCGCCACGGTTACGGGTCTGGAAATCGTCGGTAATCGGCTTGCGGGGGTACGGCTCGCCGACGGTACGGTGATCAGCCGGGAGGCCTTGGCCGTCGCGACCCGCATGGTGGCGCGCGCCGGGTTCCTGAGCGATCTCGGGCTGCACCCGGTGGATCATCCGTCGGGTGCGGGGCAGCACTACCCGGGGGATGCGACCGGGCGCACCGACGTGCCCGGGGTCTGGGTCGCCGGCAACGTGACCGACCTGGCCGCGCAGGTGGGCTCGGCCGCTGCGGCGGGCGCGCTCGCCGGGGCGCACATCAATGCCGACCTGGTGGCGGAGGATGCCCGCCACGCCGTCTTGATCCGGGGGGATTCGACACAGTGAGTACGCAGAGCGCGGCGGCGCCGGGGAAACTCGACGCCGCCGTCCTGAAGATCGCCGGGGTGGTCGTCCTCGGCGCCATCATGTCGATCCTCGACGTGACCGTCGTGAGCGTGGCGCTGCCCACGTTCCAGACCGAGTTCGGCGCCTCCTACGCCGAGGTCGCCTGGACCATGACCGGCTACACCCTGGCCCTGGCCACGGTGATCCCGCTGACCGGCTGGGCGGCCGACCGGTTCGGCACCAAGCGGCTCTACATGGCCGCGATCCTGCTCTTCACGCTGGGCTCCGGCCTGTGCGCGACGGCGGACGGCATCGGGCAGCTCATCGCCTACCGGGTGCTGCAGGGCCTGGGCGGCGGCATGCTGATGCCGCTCGGCATGACCATCATGACCCGGGCGGCGGGCCCGGAGCGCATCGGCCGGCTCATGGCCGTCCTCGGCATCCCGATGCTGCTGGGCCCGATCGGCGGCCCGATCCTCGGCGGCTGGCTGATCGACGCCGCCAGCTGGCACTGGATCTTCCTGATCAACCTGCCGATCGGCGTGATCGCGCTGATCTACGCGCAGTTCGCGCTCCCCAAGGACGACCCGTCGCCGTCGGAGAGCTTCGACTTCGTCGGCATGCTCATGCTGTCCCCGGGCCTGGCCCTCTTCCTGTACGGGGTCTCGTCGCTCCCCGAGACCGGCACGGCGACCGCCACCAAGGTGTGGCTGCCCGCGCTCGCCGGGGCGCTGCTGGTCGTGGGCTTCGTGTTCTACTCGTTCAAGCCCCGGCACCCGCTGCTCGACCTGCGCCTGCTCACCAACCGGAACCTGTCCGTCGCCGCGATCACCCTCGCGGTGTTCACGATCGCGTTCATGGGCGCCGGGCTGCTGTTCCCGAGCTACTTCCTGCAGATCCGCGGGGAGACCACGCTCGCCGCCGGGCTGCTCATGGCGCCGCAGGGCATCGGCGCGATGATCACGATGCCGATCGCGGGCACGCTGGCCGACCGGGTGCCCGTGGGGCGTACGGTGCCGTTCGCGATGCTCCTCATGGCCGTGGGCTTCTTCGGCTTCACGCAGGTGTCGACCGACACGTCGTACTGGCTGCTCGGCGGCTCCCTCTTCGTCATGGGCCTGGGCATGGGCGGCACGATGATGCCGCTGATGACCTCCGCGCTCAAGACGCTGACCAGCCACGAGGTCGCCCGCGGCTCCACGCTGCTCAACATCCTGCAGCAGGTGGCGGGCTCGATCGGCTCGGCCCTGATGTCGGTCATCCTCACCAGCCGCCTCAACGGCTCCCCGGAGATCCCGGGCGCCGGCGTCACCGAGGCCCAGCTGGCCATCGCCGCCGAGCAGGACCCGTCGATCACCCAGCGGATGCCGGTCGAGCCGTCGCTGCTGGAGCGCGGGCTGTCCTTCGCCGCCGACGCGTTCGGCACGACGTTCTGGGTGGCGTTCGGCCTGGTCCTGATCACGCTGATCCCGGCGTACTTCCTGCCGCGCCGCAAGCAGCAGGGCCCCGCCGTCCCCGAGGGCGAAGCAGCGGCAGCGCCCGTCATGCTGCACTGACCGTGATTCGCCGGAGCCGCCCTGCCCGTCCGGGCCGGGCGGCTCCGCTGTGCGTACCCGTCACCGCAGAACCGGAGCTCTGCGGGACGTCGGCCGCCCGTGGCGCCGGGTCACGCCGGCGTTCCCGGCGCCGGGCCGACGAAGGAGACCTCGGGATAGCGGGGCGAGGGCCCGTCGAGCAGCGGCCGCGGCCGCGCGCGCAGGTGCCGGTCGAGGAACGCCCGGTCATAGGCCCGGATGATCTCGATGACCCGGTCGCCGGCCAGGGGCTGCACCGGCTCGCCGATCAGCGGGCCGAACGCCGCGGCGTCGCTGAACGAGAAGTGCTCCACCTGCGCCACCTCGAGCCAGCGCCGCCACCCGGTCAGGTGCGCCCAGGTCGCCGGCCAGGACGGATCGGCGTGCGAGGCCGCACCCATCATCAGGAAGGGCCGGTCGAGCTCGCGCGTGACGTCATGATGGAAGGTCCCGTCCATGTTGATCCCGGCGTCGAAGCGCGCGTCGGCGAGCATGACGGCGGCGGCCGCCGCCCCGCCGAGCGAATGGCCGGCGACGGCGACCCGGCCGGGATCGACGGGCCACCGGCGCGGCGAGCCGAGCAGCCGGTCGAGGACGAACGAGAGGTCCTCGGCCCGGCTCCGGACGATCGCCGCCGGGTCCTTGTCCGCCCGCGCGCAGAGCACGCATCCGATGACGCGCCCGTCCGGGAAGGTGATCGCGGCCGCCTCGTAGGTGTGGTCGACGCCGGCCACCACGTACCCGCGGCTGGCGAGGTCCTCGGCGATCGCCGTCTGCAACCAGCGGGGCGTGCCGAAGCCGGGCGAGAGCAGGACGAGAGGCAGCCGTCCGGCGCTGCGCAGCACGGGCACGCCGGCCCGCGCGTGCGTCCGGACCCGGGTCAGCGCGTCCGGCTCCGCCCCCCGGACGTCGAACAGCTCGACGAACATCGACGACTCGAGCGCCGAGGCGTACGCGACATGCGGGCCGCGGCCGGTCGCGGCCGGATACCAGACGGAGACCATCAGGTGCCGGGGCCCGTCCGGCACCCACGGATCCGTGCGGTCGCCGTCGACCAGGTGCAGATCGTCACGGCCGACCGGGTACGGCCCGGTGGGCCTCGGCAGCGTGACCGAGCCGGCATCGGCGGCGACCGGTGCCGGCCCGGCCACCACAGTCAGTGCGGCAACCAACGCTGCCGTCCATCGCATCAAGGGCTTCATGCCGGCATCATGCGACCGGCCACCTGGGAGCCCGCTGAGGAAGACGGGGGCCGCGTATCTGGGGGCGAGTGCGGGCGCTCTGTGAAGGGTCACCTCATGGGGGAGGTTCCTGTGGTCGTCCAATCACCACCCACCAGCTTCCTGCGGACGCACGGCAAGACCATCGCCGCCTTCGCCGTCACCGTCGCCACCGCGGTCTATCCGCTGCTGCAGCAGGGCCGGATCGGTGCGGCCGGCGCCGTGTCGATCGCCCTTGCCGTCGTGTCGAACGTCGGCGTCTATCTGGTGCCGCTCGCCCCGCGCGCGAAGTCGGCCAAGAGCATCGTCGCGGTGATCCTGGCCGGGCTCAATGTCGCCACGACGCTTGCCCTCGACGGCGGCATCTCGGCCGGCGACTGGGGGCAGATCATCATCGCCGCCGCCGGGGCCGCCGCCGTCTATCTCGCGCCTGCCGCCACACCCGAGACGAACACTCAGGTCGGGTGGGGCAAGGACTCCTGAATCCGCTGCCGGGCCGCTTCGGCCGGGCTTGTTCCCCGGGTACGGGCGGCGGCCAGGATCCCGGTCAGCGTGGCGCCGATGCCGCGCACCCGGGCCGCCGCCGCCTCCGGCGTCTCGTGACCCAGCTCGACGGCGGTCGCGTGGATGATGCCGCCCGCACCGACCACGATGTCCGGTGCCCAGAGGATGCCGCGCTCGTGCAGCATCAGGGCGGTGTCCGGGGCGTCGAGCTGGTTGTTGGCCGGTCCCGCCACGGCGGCACAGCGCAGCCGGGGCACCGACTCCGGCGTGAGCAGCCCGCCCAGCGCGGCGGGCACGAGCACGTCGGCCTCGGCGGTGAGGCAGCTGTCCGGGTCGGTCCAGCGGGCCCCGGAGGCGTGGGCCTTCCGGCGGTCGTCCACGTCGCTCGCGATCAGGGTGGCGCCCTCCTCCGCGAGCAGGCGCAGGATGTGCGATCCGACGCGCCCGACGCCGAGAACGGCGAAAGTGCGGCTGCCGAGGTCGTCGCCGCAGATCGCCCGCAGCGCGGCCAGGGTGCCCTCGGCCGTGTGGACCGACGAGTCGCCGCTGCCCCCGGCGCCGGCGGGCCGACAGAAGACGTGGCCGGTGCGCTCGCCGATGGTGACCATGTCGCCGGGGCCGGTGCCGACGTCGGGCCCGGTCGCGTACGCGCCGCCGAGCCCCTCGATCACGTCACCGACATCGTGCAGGAGCTCGCGGCTCGCCCGGCCGGCGACGACAACCGTCTTGCCGCCCCCGTGCGGAAGACCCGCGAGCGCCGCCTTCCCGGTCATCGCGGCGGACAGTCGCAGGGCGTCCTCGAGCCCCTCCCGCCAGTCCGGATAGGCGGCGACCCGGCACCCGCCGATCGCCGGCCCCCGCGCGGTCGAGTGCACCGCCACGATGATCGTCGCGCCGGAGCGGGCGCCGCGCTCGATGAGAATCTTCTCGTGCGTCATGCCGGGAAACGCTAGCCAGATGATCGGCCGCCACCCGGCCGTCCCGAACATCGTTCGGCAACTCGGGCCATAATCCTCCCGTGGACGAACTTGATGCGGCGATCATCCAGCAGCTCCAGCACGACGCACGGCAGACCAACCGGGAGCTCGCCCGGGCGATCGGCATCGCCCCGTCCAGCTGCCTGGCCCGGGTCCGCGCGCTGCGCTCGCGGGGCGTCATCACCGGCTACCACGCCGAGATCAGCCCGGCGGCGCTCGGCCGCGGCGTCCAGGCCCTGCTGCACGTCCAAGTGCGGCCGCTGAGCCGCACGGTGATCGAGGGCTTCAAGACGTACGCCATGACCCTCCCCGAAGTCCTGTCCGTCTTCGTCCTGGCCGGCGGCGACGACTTCCTCGTGCAGGTGGCGGTGCCGGACGTGGACAGCCTGCACGCCTTCCTGATGGACAAGTTCAGCGGCCGGCGCGAGATCGTGGGCTTCCGCAGCTCGATCATCTACGAACACACCCGCAAACAGGTCATCGAGCCGCTCGACCTCTGAGCACGGCGAGCTTCCACCGTGGTCCGTGGTGGACCGCGCGGCCTTCGGCTCCTCACCGCCGCCTGTTGGGAGGCCGCAGCCACTCTCGGCGCACCCCGGCCGCTCGCCCCTGGACTGCTACACGGCGTCCGCCCGGTAGAGGACGACCTGGTCCGGGAAGAGGCGCGGGGACGCCACGCCGGCGTGTTCGAGGGCTGCTCCGGTGAGGATCAGCTCCTCGCTCCACCACGGCGGCGGGAGCAGGCCGGCGGGTGCGGTGCCTGGCAGGACCGGCTGGATGCGGTAGCGGCGCTCGGGGGGGAGGCCGCGCAGGCGCAGGCGGGGGGCCGGGTCCGGGGTGATGCTGTCGGTCACCGCCATCGCGAGGATCGCCCGGGAGCGGTCCGGTGCCAGCACGCCGTGCACGACGATCCGGTCGTCGTAGCCGTCCATGCGGACCAGGTCGCCGCCCAGCAGGAGGTCGCGGTGCTCCTTGTGGAAGGTGATCCACGAGGCCAGCTCGGTCAGCTCCGCCGGCGTCGCCCCGGCCAGGTCCCATTCGATGCCCAGGTGGCCGAAGACCGCCGTGCCGGCGCGGTAGGCCAGGTCGTGGCGGCGGCCGGTGACGTGGGAGCGGGGCGAGGCGATGTGGGAGCCCAGGTACTCCGGGGGGACGAGCTGGGTGGTCCAGCGGAGGATGCGCTGGCGGTCGTGCGGGTCGATGTTGTCGGAGACCCACACCCGGTCCGTACGCTCCAGCACGCCCAGGTCCACGCGGGCGCCCCCGGACGAGCAGGACTCGATCTCCAGGTCGGGGAACGTGGCGCGCAGCTCGTCGAGCAGCCGGTAGAAGGCCTGCGTCTGGGCGTGGACCGCGGCCCGGCCGCCCCGGGTCTGGTCGCCGGCCTCGGTCAGGTCGCGGTTGTGGTCCCACTTGACGTAGTCGATCGCGTACTCCTGGAGGATCGCGACCAGGTGCGACTTGACGTGCTCGTAGGCGGCCGGGATCGACAGGTTGAGGACCTGCTGGGTACGCGACTCGACCGGCCAGGTCCGGCGCGCGGCCATGATCCAGTCGGGGTGCGCGCGGGCCAGGTCGGAGTCGGGGTTGACCATCTCCGGCTCGAACCAGAGGCCGAACTGCATGCCCAGCGCCCGTACCCGGTCCACCAGGGGGTGCAGCCCGGCCGGCCACACGTCGGGGGAGACGGTCCAGTCGCCGAGGCCGGACGTGTCGTCGCGGCGGGAGCCGAACCAGCCGTCGTCGAGGACGTAGCGCTCGACGCCGGCGGCCGCGGCGCGCTCGGCGAGGTCCACGAGCCGGTCGAGGTCGTGGTCGAAGTACACGGCCTCCCACACGTTGATCGTCACGGGCCGGTCGGGGGAGACCTTGCGGTCGCGCTCGCGCAGGTGGCGGTGGAAGCGGTGGGCGACGGCGTCCAGGCCGTGGCCGTACGAGCCGTAGAGCCAGGGGCTCTCGTACGCGTCCCCGCCCTGCAGGAACAGCTCGCCCGGCAGCAGCAGCTCCCCGCCGCCCAGCAGCTGCTCGCCGGTGTGGGCGCGCTCGGCGTAGTGCAGGTGGTTGCCGCTCCACGCGGTGTGCACGGCCCAGACGTCGCCGGACGCGAAGTCGAAGCCGGTCGTGCCGGCGTGCAGGACGTACGCGCTGTCGGCGCCCGTGCGCCCCTTGCGGTTCTCGCGCGCGTGCACGCCGAACGAGAACGGCGACCGCTGGGGAACGCGCTCCTGGTTGTGCCGTCCGCCGAAGTCGAGCAGCTCGGCGGCCTGCGCGGGGACGGGCAGGGCGACGGCGAGGCCCTGCAGGGCGTACGGGCGGGGTGCCAGATTCTTGATCGTGGCGCGCGTGCGCAGCAGGCCGGTGCCGCGCAGCTCCAGGACGACCCGCAGCTGCAGGCGCTCGGTGTCGTCGACCGCGACCGCCTCGAGCACGCCCGCACCGGCGGCGGTGAACCCCGTCACCGGCGCGCCGTCGAGGGTGACGGACGTGACCGTGAACGCCGGCGACCAGCCCTCGCCCGCGAACGACCCGGCGAAGGGGTTGGCGAACGCGCCGGTCAGGCCGGGGCGCCCGGACCACCCGGTGCTGTGCTCGGGCACCAGCGCCGGCCGGGGCCTCGGCTCGATGTCGTTGGAGCCGGTCATCGGCGCCGCCGCGGTGATCAGGGCGGTGGCCAGCTCCGCGTCGAGCCCGGGCAGCTCCGGTCCCCAGTAGGTCACCGCGGGCAGCCGGTTCCCGCTCGTCTCGACGAGGACGCTGACGCCCCCGGCGGTCAGCGCGCAGACCACGCCGTCGTCGATGCTCATGTCGATGGCCTCCGGTGTGTCAGGGCGGCTTCTGCGATGATCGGGGACATGCGGCTGCTCACAGCGTTGCACGCCCCCGAGGACCGCTCCGCCATGATCATCTCAGACGGCACCGCGGTGTCGCGCCATGAGCTGCTCGAACGGGCCGCCGGGCTCGCCGCGCGGCTGCGGGGAGAGCCCATCGCGGCGGTCCACGCCACGCCCGGGCTCGCCACGATCACCGCCGTCACGGCCGGGCTGCTGGCCGGGGTGCCGATCGTCCCCGTGCCGCCGGACGCCGGCGACGTCGAGCGCGAGCACATCCTGCGCGACTCCGGGGCCGCGGTGTTCCTCTCCGACGATCCCGCCGTTCCCGGCTCGCCGATCACCGGCGTCCCGCCGTCGTCGGACGTCCCGGACGAGCCCGCGCCGGCGGCGCCCGCGCTCGTGCTCTACACCAGCGGCACGACCGGCCCGCCGAAGGGCGTGGTCCTCTCCCGCGCGGCCGTCGCCGCCGACCTCGACGCGCTCGCCGGCGCCTGGCAGTGGACCGCCGACGACACGCTCGTGCACGGCCTGCCGCTCTACCACGTCCACGGGCTCGTGCTGGGCGTGCTGGGCGCGCTCCGGACCGGGTCGCGCCTGGTGCACACCGGCAGACCCACCCCTTCCGCGTACGCCGCAGCGCGCGGCAGCCTCTACTTCGGCGTCCCGACCGTGTGGTCCAGGGTGGTCGCCGAGCCGGAGACCGCGCGCGCCCTCCGCGGCGCGCGGCTGCTCGTGTCGGGGAGCGCGCCGCTGCCCGTGCCCGTGTTCGAGCGGCTCGCCGAGCTGACCGGGCAGGCCCCCGTCGAGCGGTACGGCATGACCGAGACGCTCATCACGGTCAGCGCCCGGGCCGACGGTCCCCGCCGCGCCGGGCACGTCGGGCTGCCGCTGGCCGGCGTCCGCACCCGGCTCGTGGACGAGTCCGGCGCCGAGGTGCCCCGCGACGGCAGCACCATCGGCCAGCTGCAGGTGGCCGGCCCGACGCTGCTGGACGGCTACATCGGGAGGGGCGCGGCGCCCCTGACGGACGGCTGGTTCAGCACCGGGGACGTCGCCACGATCGGCCCCGACGGCTGGCACCGGATCGTCGGGCGGGCGTCCACGGACCTCATCAAGACCGGCGGCTTCCGGGTCGGTGCCGGCGAGGTCGAGGACGCCCTGCTGCTGCACCCGGCCGTGACCGCCGCCGCCGTGGTCGGGACGCCGCACGACGACCTCGGGCAGCAGATCACCGCGTACGTGGTCGCGTCCGGCGTCTCCCCGGACGAGCTGATCGCCTTCGTGGCCGGGCGCCTCGCCGCCCACAAGCGTCCCCGGGTCGTCCACCTCGTCGGCGACCTGCCGCGCAACGCCATGGGCAAGGTCCAGAAGTCCTTACTGTCGGGTAGCCAACGTCACCCTGGACTTTGATTCGACGGATGTGCACTGTGCTCTCGTCGATCCGCGTTTTGCGGCTGCTCGTTGCGCAATCGGGCGCTTGCCCTGCGTGAGGGCGGCCGCGGCGGTGGCTTGAGGGGGCCACCGGCGGGTCGGCATCGGACATCGAGCGCGGCCCGGGCCGCGTGGTTCGGTCAGGGGGCCGTGATGACAGCAACCGTCGCATTCGACCGGAACGGCGTCGAGAGCAGTGCCAGCCTGCTCCGCACCGAGCGCCAGAAGCTGGCGAAGGACGAGCCGGGCCTCGTGCCGCCCGGGCGCGGCTGGGAGCCCGCGTCGGAGCAGATCGCCGAGCTGTGCACCGGGACGCCGGGCACCATCGGCGAGGTGCTGGCCATGCTCCGGCGTACGCAGAAAATCATGGAGCTGCTCCCGCCGCCCGCCAAGAACAGGGTGGCCTCCTTCAACTCGCTCTACTTCACGATCACCGACCGGGTCGACAAGGCGCTGACCGGGCCGGGCGTGCGCGAGCCCGAGTTCCTGGAGCTGCTCGACGTCGAGTTCGCCAAGCGCTACTTCGACGCGCTGCGGCTGTGGGGCGAGGAGGATCTGGCCACCCCGGACGCCTGGGAGGTCCTCTTCCGCCGCGCCCAGGACGAGAAGGTCAGCAAGCTCGCGGCGGCCATCCTCGGCGTCAACGCCCACATCAACCACGATCTCGCGCTGGCGCTCGTCGCCACGTGGGACGGCCTCGGCGTCGAGCCGCCGGAGCACAAGCACCCCGACTATCTGCTGATCAACCAGATCTTCTACGAGGAGATCCCGTCGCTGCGCCGGCGCTACTCGACGCGGTGGCAGCTGCGCATCGACGCGCTCGCCGGCGACCTCGACGACTGGAGCCAGCGGGTGCTCGTCGCGGCCACCCGGGCCCACGCGTGGGACCAGGGGCGGCGGCTGTGGGAGCTGCGCGAGGACCACGACGATCTGGCGCGCGCGAAGCTGATGATGGACCGGGCCTCCGCGTACGTGGGGGAGCTCCTCCTCACCAGTGACGGCCTCCTCAACCGGGTGGGGGACGCGCTGCGGCACGGGCGGTCGTTCTTCCCCCGGCGGCGGGTGGCTCGGGGTTGACGCGGGCGCTTCGCCGGCCGGCTTCCCCGCCGGCCGGCTGCTTTCTTGGTCCGCTTCTTCCTGGCGGCGGGTTTCCGGGCTGGTGACTACTAAGTGACAGGCAAATGATCAGTGCGAAGTGGACCGGGCGGGCGGCGCACTGGTAGACCTCTTCGTCGTGATCGGCAACGAAGCGTCACCGCCCGAGGAGTCCGGCCCGGTCCGGCGGCGACCGTCCAACCTGTCCCGCGCCGTGGGGCGGGGCTCCGCCTTCGGGGGCGCGCCCTCTTCTCCCGCCACCGGAGCGTCTCCGGCCGCTGCCTCTCCGGCCGATGCCGGGTCATTGTCGCGGGCATCCGCGTCTCCAGGCGGCGGCGCGTCCCCTCGCGGTGGCGCGGCTGCGGGCGGTGGCGCATTTCCGGGCGGTGGCGCGGTTCCGGGCGGTGGCGTGTCGTCCGGTGGTGGCGTGGCTTCGGCCGCTGGCGGGTCGTCGGCGGGCTCGGCCGGGGGGCGTGGGCGGCGGTGGTGGGTGATCGGGCCCGCGGCCGCGGTGGTGCTGGCGGCTGCGGTGGGGGTGCCCGTGTGGTTCGCGCTGCAGGCCGAGGCGCCGATCGGCGGGAATCCCGCCGGAGTGCCGCTGACCGGGGGCGGGGCCGCGGCAGGCACGCCCGAGCGGCCCGTCGTGCCGTCGTCCGCCGCGCCCCTGGCTGCCGCGCCGGCGCCCGGGGCGTCCGCGGCCGGGGCGCCGTCGGCCTCGGCGGGCGCGCGGCCCAGCTCTCCGGGCAAGCCGGCGACCGGCAAGACGCCCGGCGCCGCGCCGGCGACCAGCAAGCCGGCCTCGCCGGGCACGCCCGGGCCGGGGGCGACAGCACGTCCCGGGACCGGCGCCGACCTGGCCCTGCGCCGGCCGGTGACCGTGTCCGGCCTGGAGGGCGACGCCTACGCCGCCGCGAAAGCCGTCGACGGCGACGACGCCACCCGGTGGAGCAGCAACTGGTCCGAGGACACCTGGATCGCCGTCGACCTCGGCGACACCTGGGCGGTGTCGCGGGTCGAGGTGCTGTGGGAGCGCTCGTACGCCGAGGAGTACCACATCGACGTCTCCACCGACGGCCGCACCTGGCGCACCGCGGTCAGCGGCGTCGCCGGCGCGGAGGGCAAGGTCGGCACCGCCCTGGCCGACGTCCCGGCCCGCTGGGTGCGCATCGTCAACGACCGCCGCCACCAGGACAAGTACGGCATCTCGCTGTTCTCGCTCGCCGTCCGCTGAGGCCGCTCCCGTCCCTCGCGCTGTCGCGGCCTCCTGTTGCTCGTGCTGTCGCGGTTCATCGTCGCTCGTGCTGTCACGGTCTTTCGTCGTTCGCGCGGCCGCTGCAGTCCTTCGTCGTCCGCGCTGTCGCTGCAGTCCTTCGTTGCTCGCGCTGTCGCTGCAGTCCTTCGTTGCTCGTGTCGCGGGGGTCTCGTCGCTTTGCGGGATGGTCAAAGGAGGCCGAGCGGGCCCGACGGGTCGGCGACGACGGTGTTGCGGCCGGCGCGCTTGGCGGCGTACAGGTGCTCGTCCGCACGCCGGACCACCGACTCGGCCGTGTCGTCGGGGCGCAGCGCGGTGAGGCCGACGCTGGCGGTGACGGCGAGGCCCGGGGCGAGGCTCGCCCAGTCGTACGTCTCGATCGCCGCCCGCAGCCGTTCGCAGCACGCCGCCGCGGCCGCCGGGTCCGCCTCGATCAGCACGATGAACTCCTCGCCGCCGTGCCGCCCCGCGTACCCGCCCGACGCCCGCAGCAGATCCGCCACCCGGCAGAGGACCTCGTCGCCCGTCGCATGCGTGAACGTGTCGTTGACCGCCTTGAAGTGATCAAGATCGAGCAGCGCGACGCCGACGGGGCCGTGCCCGCCCCTGCCGTTCCCATGGCTTCCACCGTTCCCGTGGCTAATGCCGTTTCCGTGGCCACCACCGTCTCCGTGGCTTCCACGACTCCCGGGGCTTCCGGTGCTTCCGTGGCTTCCGGTGCTGCCTTTGCCGCCGCCGATACTCGCGCTGTTGCCGGCGCTTGCGATCGGGGTGGCGCGACGGGCGTGGTCGGTGGCGGCGCTTGCCGGGGCGGCGCCATCGGCTTGGTCGGTGCCGAGGAGGGCGGCCAGTTGGGCGTCGGAGCGCCGGCGGTTCCACAGGCCGGTGAGGGCGTCGCGTTCGGCCATGTCGCGGAAGCGCTCGGTGGTGCGGCGCGCCTCGTCGACGGCGAACTGGGCGTGCGCCACGCGGGCCATCACCTCGCTTCGCTCCTCGCGCCGGACGGTCCAGGCCTCGTGGAACTCGACCATCTCCTGGTACGCCGCCGCGAACTCGCCCAGGTCCGCGTGACATCCGGCGATCATGCGCAGGGCCAGGGCGTCGACGTCCGGGAGCCGGTCGCGCTCCGCCATCTCGCGACAGGCTTGCAGCGTACGCAAGGCAGCTCCGACATTGCCCTCGTGCCGCTGGATGTCCGCGAGCGTGATCAGCGCGCTCGGGATCGCGTCGGCGTCCGTGGGCTGCGCGGACACGATCGCCTGCTCGATGACCCGCAGCGCCTCGCCCGGCTCCCCGGCCTCGAGCAGGATGCGCGCCACGGTGTCCGCGCAGGACGCGTTGAGCGGTTCGTTCGCGGCCTCACTGTAGGCCCGCATCTCCCCGGCCAGCTCGGCGGCCGTCCGAAGGTCCCCCTGCGTGTACGAGCACCACGCCCAGTTGTTCAGGTTGGCCAGAATGAGCGCGGCCGCCCCGGACGCGTCGGCGAGTTCCTGCGCCGCCCGGAACTCCTGATGCGAGATGCCGCCGATGCGCCGGTCGTTCACCAGCGAGGCGAGAATGAGCGCGTGATCCACCCGTAGTGCGGCGGGATCGCCGGGCCCGAGCATCCTGTTCGCCGGGTACGCGTGCCGGACGGCCTGCCCGTTGTCCCCGACCCGCCACAGCCCGCCCGCGATGACCGCGTGCGCGTGCGCCACGACCACCCGGTCGGCGGCCGTCGCCAGGATCTCCCGGGCCTGCGCGATGCCGGCATCGGCCCGCCCCGCGCGGTTGTGCAGGTCGGCGACGACCAGCCGGGCCAGGCCGGCCGTCCGTGAGTCGCCCGCCCGGTCCGCCCCCTCCGCCACGGCGGTGGCCCGCTCCGCCAGCCCGACATGGCTGACGTAGACGCTGACGACCAGCTCGTCGATCACGGAGTCCAGGGTCAGCGGGACAGCGTCCATACCGCGAGCATCGGCACCCGGGCTGCCACTCTGAGCATTTCGGCCCGGGTCCGGCCCGGGTCCGGCGGCAGGTACGGCCGATCAAGGCGGTGCAGTGCCGGCGCAAGGCTTCGACGGGCGAGCGAGCGCGGGGCGAGGCGCGGCCGTGACCAGAGCGAGGCGCGGCTTTAATTGGGAGCGAGCGCGCGGGCCGGCGCGCGGCTTTGATCGGGGGCGAGCGCGCGGGGCGGGCGCGGTCTCGACCGGACCGAGCGCGGGGCGGCCCGGCCGCCGGAGGGGCGAGAATGCCGACGGTGTGTGGAGGAGTTTCGTCGCCGGCGGCCGGGAGCCTGCTGACCGGAGCGGTGATCGTGCGTGCCGGGTGTGTTCCTGGCCCGTCCGGCGGCGAATCGCTCGCCGGACGGGACCTGTCACATCCGGGTCAGGTGCGGGAGATGGCCGGCTTGCCGGACACCGGGCTCTCCAGGGCGGGCGACGCGTCCGTGCCGCGGGCGATCTCGATGCGGCGCGGCTTCGCGGCCTCGGCGACCGGGATGGTCAGGGTGAGCACGCCGTCCTGCCAGGTGGCGGACACCCGGTCCAGGTCGAGGCCGTCGCCGAGCTGGAGGCGGCGCTCGAAGGTGCCGGTCGGGCGCTCGCGGCGCAGCCACTGCACGTCGGCGTCGGTGCGGGCGGACCGCTCGGCGCGGATGGTCAGCGCCTTGCCGTCGACGTTCACCTCGACCGAGCCCGGGTCGACGCCCGCGAGGTCGCAGTGCAGGACGAAGTGGTCACCGGAGCGGTAGAGGTCCATGGGCATCGCCATCGTGGCGGCCCCTGCGCCCCCGGCGGAGGCGCCGAACATCTGACCGGCCAGGCGGTCGAAGTCGCGGAAAGGGTCGAAAGTCAGCACCACGGGTCCACCTCCTCGTGCGGCCCGCCGGCCTGTCCGGCGGGCGTGTGGCGCTCGGCGATCGAGCCGAAGCAGTCGCACGGCACAGCCCGGGGGAGGTGCACTCACCACGGCCTGAGCAGCAGCGACAAGTAATTTTTTAGCACTACGACCCGGCGAGTGCCAGTCCCTCGCCGAAAAAATATGGTGATCGCATGACCTCCCTCGTAGACCGCGCCGGCCGCCACTACCCCCTCGACGAACCACGCTGGCGTGGCGACGACGGCAGCCCGTTGATGGTCACTCCGCTGCGGGGGATCACCCGGGACGACATCGCTCCGCACGTACGCTCGCAGTGGCGCTATGCCGCCGCCCTGCCGGACGGGATCGCGCAGCCGGTGTCGCTCGGCGAGGGATGCACGCCGTTGCTGCCGTTCGACCTCGACGGGCTGCACGTGTCGCTCAAACCGGAATGGTTCAATCCGACCGCCAGCTTCAAGGACCGCGGCACCTCGGTGATGATGTCGCTGCTGCGCGCGCAGGGCGTGCCGGCGATGCTCGAGGACAGCAGCGGCAACGGCGGCTCGTCGGTCGCGGCCTACGCGGCGGCGGCCGGCATCCGCGCGACGATCCTCGCCCCGGAGTCCACGTCACCGGCGAAGATCCAGCAGAGCCGCGTGCACGGCGCCACGGTCGAGCTGATCCCGGGCAGCCGCCAGGCCACGGCGGACGAGGCGGTGCGGCGCTCGGCCGGGGTCTTCTACGCGAGCCACAACTGGCATCCGTTCTTCCTGCAGGGGACCAAGCTGCTGGCGTACGAGATCTGGGAGGACCTGGGCTTCGACGCACCCGACGCGGTCGTCCTGCCGTGCGGGGCGGGCAGCCTCGTGCTCGGGCTGCACCTGGGCTTCGGCGAGCTGCTCGCGTCGGGCGCCATCACCCGCCGGCCGCGGCTCCTCGTCGCGCAGCCCGCCCGGTGCAGCCCCCTCGCTTCGGCGTTCGCTGCGGGCCGCGACACGGTTACCCCTGGGGAGTGGTCACCCACGATTGCGGAGGGTACGTCCATCGCCCGCCCCATCCGCGACCGAGAGGTGCTCGCCGCCGTCCGCACCTCCGGGGGCGCCATGTCCGCGGTCCCGGAAGAGGCCATCGCCCCGGCGGCGTTCGAGCTGGCCGGCCGCGGCCTCTACGCCGAGCCGACGAGCGCGATCGTCCTGCCGGCCCTCCGCGACTTCGCGGCGCGCGGCGACCTGATCCCCGGGCAGACCGTCGTGGTGATCCTCACCGGCACGGCCCTCAAGTCGGCCGACACGATGGGCCGCCTCCTCGCGGCCCGCTGAGATGGGGCGCCATCTCGCCGCCCGCTGAGGAAGGCGCCTCCTCACGGCGCGCTGAGATTGGGGCGCCTCCTCGCCGCGCGCTGAGTTGGGGCGCCTTCCTCGCGGCGCGCCTCGCGGCCCGCTGAGTTGGGACGCTTCCTCGCCGCCCGCTGAGCGAACGTGCAGACCGCGTCAGGTGCGGTTTGCGCATTTGCGCGTTCCGCTCCCTCCGCGCCTGCACTTCTCGCGTCTGGACGTTGCACACTCGCGTGTTCGCTCATGTGGGCGGTCGCTTGGCGCGGGAGGGTTTTCGGGCGCTCGCGTGGGCGCTCACTCCGCGCGGGTGGGCTTGGGGTGGTCGGGCGGGAGCGTGGGGAGGATCGTGCGGCTGCGGCCCGGGCGGGGGTAGGCCTCGGCGGCGGCGGCCAGGCGGGCGGCGTGGTCGCGTTGCTTCTGCCAGTGTCCGTAGAGGGCGCCGCGCCGGGAGAGACGGTCCACCTCGGAGATGGTCGCCGGGTCGACGTCGCCGGGCGGGGCGTCGCGCCACGGGGTGCCGGGCAGGGGCATGAAGGTGTGCGCGTGGATGCGGGCGCCCAGGTCGGCCAGGTCGCGGGCGAGGGAGAGCGAGGCGTCGACGTCCGCCCGGTCCTCGCCCGGCATGCCGAAGATCATGTCGACGTTGATCCGGAAGCCCTCCTCGACGCCGAGGCGCACCGCCCGGCGTACCTCCTCGGTGCCGTGCCCCCGCTTGGCCGCGCCGAGCACCCGGTCCGAGCCGGACTGCGCGCCGACGATGATGTTGGTGTTGTCGCAGTACTTGCGGACCAGCCGCAGTGCCTCCCGGCTCACGTGCTCGGGCCGGATCTCGCTCGGGAACGACCCGAAGAACACCCGCCCGCGCGGCCCGATCCCCTCCCGGCACGTGGCGAGCAGCTCCTCGACGGCGTCCAGGTTCGGGTCCTCGGTCTGGCTGCCGTACGACAGGGCGGTCGGCGTGATGAAACGAACGTCGCGCAATGAGCGTTCGCGCATCTTGTCCACGTGCCAGCGTACGTTGCCGATGCTCCGATGCCGGAACCGCGCCGAGAACATGAACGGCGTCTGACAGAACCGGCACGCGTAGACGCAGCCCCGCGTGATCTCCAGTGCGTTGTAGCGGTTCCACCGGGGCGAGAAACCGCGGAAGTCGTCGAGGGGACGCTGCTTCGCTTTGCCCGTACGGACAAGGGTGCCGGCGGCGTCGCGATAGGCCAGACCGGGGATCCCCGCCGGGTCGCCGGCCGCGTCGACGAGGCTGAGCAGCGTGGTCTCGCCCTCGCCGAGCGCCGCGACGTCCCACCCCGCGTCGAGCGTCTGCACCGGCTCGGCGGTCGCGTGCACCCCACCGGCGAGGTGCGTGACCGAGGGTCCCTGGGCCGAGCGCAGGACCGAGGGGGCGTCCGCGATTGAGCGAATGTCGCGCAGTTCTTGTGCGAGCGTGTCCGCATCAGGCGAATAGAACGACCACAGCACCAGCACTCGCGCACCGGCGGCCACCCCGGCCCGGATCTCCGCCGCGGTCTCCTCGGGAGTATTCGCGAACCGCACGTCGTAGCGCGTCGCGGTGTCGTGCGTCTCGAGCGCGCCGAGCAGGACGTGGAAGCCGTAGGTGACCGCCTTCCGGTACCGCAGCACGAGAACCAGATCCATGCGAGCATCCTGCCAGCACCCGGCGCCGGCATCACCCGTCCGAGCGCCCGCGCCGCCGTGCCGTCGCGCGCCCGAGCCGTCGTGCCGTCGCGCGCCCGAGCCGTCGTGCCGTCGCGCGCCCGAGCCGTCGTGCCGTCGCGCGTCCGAGCCGTCGTGCCGTCGTGCCGTCGCGCGTCCGGGCCGTCGTGCCGTCGTGCCGTCGCGCGTCCGGGCCGTCGTGCCGTCGCGCGTCCGAGCCGTCGTGCCGTCGTGCCGTCGCGCGCCCGAGCCGTCGTGCCCGGGTCGTCGCGGTGACGCGCGTTCGCGCCGCCGTGCCGTCGCGCGCCCGGGCCGTCGTGCCCGGGTCGTCGCGGTGACGCGCGTTCGCGTTGCCGGGTTGTCGTGCGCTCGGGTCGTCGCGGTGGATGTGCGTCCGCGTCGCCGGATTTCGGGTGCTCGGGTCGTCGGGGTGGTTTGCCGTGCTGCCGTGCTGCTGGCCGGCCCGGGACTACCCTGCCCCGGCCTGCGTAGCGTGAGGCGGACGTGTGGCGGATCCGGGCGTGGCGTGAGGCGGACCGGGTGTCGGGGTTGGGTGCGGCGGGTGGCGGGCCGGCGGCGGTTCCGGCGCCGTGGGCGGGCGGGGCCGGGCGGGTTGATCGAGTCCTCACATCGGGGGACGTCGGGTTGTGACACCGCGTTGACAGTGGGGAAACAGGGTGGCACCGCGGGCGAAATAGCTGGTGGCGAGCATCGTGCGGTGACCTCCGAACAGATCGCCGCCGGGCCCGGGCCGCTCGCGGGCTTCACCGTGGCGGTGACCGCGGAGCGGCGGCGGGAGGAGCTGGCCGCGCTGCTGGAGCGGCGCGGCGCCCGGGTTGTCGTCGCGCCCGCGCTCACCATCGTGCCGCTCGGCGACGACGAGGCGCTGCACGCTGCGACCGTGGCCTGCGTCGGGCTGGCTCCGGACATTGTCGTCGCCACCACCGGGATCGGGTTCCGGGGCTGGCTGGAGGCGGCCGAGGGCTGGGGGATGGGGGACACGTTGCGCGTGGCGCTCAGGCGCGCACGACTGATTGCGCGCGGGGCGAAACCGTGCGGGGCGATCCGGGCGGCCGCCCTGAGCGAGGAGTGGTCGGCGGCGACCGAGTCGTCGGAGGAGATCCTGGAACGGCTGCTGGCCCAGGGCATCGCCGGCCGGCGGATCGCGGTGCAGCTGCACGGCGGGCCGCAGGCGGAGTTCACGGGCGCGTTGCGGGCGGCCGGGGCTGCCGTGGTGGAGATCCCCGTGTACCGATGGACGCGCCCGGCGGACGTCACGCCGGTCAAGCGGCTCGTCGGCCAGGTGACTGCCGGCCAGATCGACGCCGTGACCTTCACCAGCTCACCGGCGGTGCAGGCGCTGCTCGACATCGCCGGGGACGAGGCCGCCGGGGTGCTCGCGCAGTTCCGGGGCGCGACGATGGCGGCGTGCGTCGGGCCGGTCACCGCGGCGCCGCTCGTGCGGGAGGACGTACCCGTCGTCGTCCCGCAGCGCTCCCGGCTGGGCGCGCTTGTCAAGATCGTCACCGACGAGCTGCCGCGGCGGGCCGCCCGGCTCTCGGTCGCCGGGGAGCAGCTGGAGATCCGCGGCCACGCCGTCGTCGTCGACAACCGCCTGCAGACGCTGGCGCCCGCCGCCATGGCCATCCTGTCGTCCCTGGCCGAGCGCCCCGGCGCGGTGGTGCCGAAGGACCGGCTGGCGGCGGCGCTGCCCCGGGGCACCGACGGGCACGCCGTCGACGTCGCCATCGCCCGGCTGCGGACGGCGCTCGGCAGCGGCGGCCACATCGAGACGGTCGTCAAGCGGGGCTACCGGCTGCGCGTGGACGAGCCGGCATGAGCGCGCCCGTGCTGCTCGCCGTGGCCCACGGTACGCGGTCCGCGGCGGGGCAGGAGCAGATCCGCGCCCTGGTCGACCGGGTGGCGTGCCGCGCCCCGGACGTGGACGTGCGGCTGGCCTACGTGGACGTGCAGCAGCCGTACGTGGGGGAGGCGATCCCCCGGCCCGGCACGGTGATCGTCCCGTTGCTGCTGTCGGCCGGCTATCACGTACGGGTGGACATCGCCCGCGCCGCCGAGCGGGCCGGCGCGCTCGTCGCCCCGCCGCTCGGACCCGATCCCGTGCTGACCGGGCTGCTCGCCCAGCACACGCGCGGACGTGTCGCCGACCAGCCCATGCGCGGCCGTGTCGCCGCTCAGCCCATGCGCGGCCGTGTCGCCGTTCAGCCCATGCGCGGCCGTGTCGCCGCTCAGCGCACGCGCGGCCGTGTCGCCGACCAGCCCATGCGCGGACGTGTCGCTGATCAGCGCGCGGCGGCAGCCGAGGCGATCGTGCTCGCCGCGGCCGGCTCGTCGGATCCCGGTTGGCGGGCCTCGGTGGACAGCGTCGCCGCCGAGCTCGGGGCCACGGTCGCCTACGCGTCGGGTGACGAGCGGCGGGTCCCCGACGTGGTGGCCGAGCTGCGGGCAGCCGGGGCGCGGAAGATCACCGTGGCGGCGTACCTGCTGGCCGAGGGGTTGTTCTACCGCTCCCTGCACCGCGCCGGGGCCGACGTCGTGACGCCGCCGCTGTGCGCGGAGCCGGCCGTCGAGGAGCTGGTGCTCGCCCGCTACCGCGACCTCACAATGATCTCCGGCGCGTTGTAGGAACTTCCGAACAGGGTGGCAACTGTTCTGCGCGAATGAACGAAACGCGCAGTGACGAGCATCGTTCCTGTGACGGTGACCGAGACGCATTGCCCGTACTGCGCGTTGCAGTGCGGCATGACCCTGCAGGTCGAGGACCGCAGGCAGCTCGTGCAGCTGGAGCCGGCGGACTTCCCCGTGAACCGCGGCGGGCTCTGCGCCAAGGGCTGGACCGCCGGCGAGCTGCTCGGGCACGAGGATCGGCTGCTCACGCCGCTGGTGCGCGATCGCAAGGGCGGCCCGTTGCGGCCGGCGTCGTGGGACGAGGCGCTCGGCGTGATCGCCGAGGCGATCCGGCGCAGCCAGCGGGAGTACGGGCGGGACAGCGTCGGCGCGTTCGGGGGCGGCGGGCTGACGAACGAGAAGGCGTACACGCTCGGGAAGTTCGTGCGGGTCGCGCTGCGGTCGTCGGCGATCGACTACAACGGACGCTTCTGCATGTCGTCGGCGGCGACGGCCGCGAACAGGTCGTTCGGCGTCGACCGGGGGCTGCCGTTCCCGCTCGAGGATGTCGCCCGCGCGCAGACGCTCATGCTCGTCGGCGCCAATCCGGCGGACGCGATGCCGCCGTCGATGCAGTACCTGGACGCGGGGCGGACGGCCGGGTCGCGGCACATCGTGGTGGATCCGCGGCGGACGGCGACGGCCCGGGACGCGTACCTCCACCTGCAACCGCTGCCCGGCACGGACCTGGCGCTGGCCAACGGCCTGCTGCACATCGCGGTCCGGGAGGGGCTGATCGACGAGGCGTTCATCCGCGAGCGGACGACCGGCTTCGACGCCGTGCGCGCGGCGGTCACCCGCTACTGGCCGCAGCGCGTCGAGCGGATGACCGGCGTGAGCGAAACGGACATGCGCGAATGTGTGCGTCTGCTCGCTTCGGCGCGGCCGTCGATGATCCTCACCGCCCGGGGAGCGGAACAGCACAGCAACGGTACGGACACCGCGCAGGCGTGGCTCAACCTCGCGCTCGCGCTCGGGCTCGTGGGCCGGCCGAACGAGGGCTACGGCACGATCACCGGGCAGGGCAACGGGCAGGGCGGCCGGGAGCACGGGCAGAAGGCCGACCAGCTCCCGGGCTACCGGCGGCTCGACGACCCGGCGGCCCGCGCGCACGTCGCTGGGGTGTGGGGCATCGACGCCGGGGAGCTGCCCCGGCCGGGGCTGTCCGCGTACGAGATGCTCGACCGGCTCGGCACCCCCGGCGGCGTCCGCGTGCTGCTGGTGCTCGCGAGCAACATCGCGGTGTCCGCCCCGCACAGTTCGCGCATGCTCGATCGGTTGCGTTCGCTCGATCTGCTCGTGGTCTCCGACATCTTCCTCTCCGAGACGGCCGCGCTCGCCGACGTCGTGCTGCCGACCGCCCAGTGGGCCGAGGAAGAGGGCACGATGACGAACCTCGAAGGCCGCGTGATCAGGCGCAGGAGGGCGCTGCCGCCGCCCGGCGACGTGCGCACGGATCTGCAGGTCCTGAAGGGGCTGGCGGACCGGCTCGGGCGCGGGCAGTACTTCAGCGACCGGCCGCGCGAGGTGTTCGAGGAGCTGCGGCGGGCCAGCGCCGGGGGCATCGCGGACTACGCCGGCATCACGTATGAGCGGATCGACAGCGAGAACGGCGTTTTCTGGCCGTGCCCGGCGGAGGACCACCCCGGGACGCCGCGGCTGTTCGCGGACGGCTTCCCGACCCCCGACGGGCGGGCGCGCTTCCACCGGGCCGAGCACCGCGACCCGCACGAGACGCCCGACCGCCGGTTCCCGTACGTGCTGACGACCGGGCGCCTCATGCGGCAGTACCAGAGCGGGACGCAGACGCGCCGGGTCAAGGAGCTCGACGCCGCCGCGCCGGAGCCCGTGGCGGAGCTGCACCCCGACCTGGCCCGGCGGCACGGCATCGCGAACGGCGACTGGGTCGAGCTGCGCACCCGGCGCGGCGCCGCCCGGATGCGCGCCCGGTGCGATCCCGGCGTGCGGCCGGACACGATCTTCGCGCCCTTTCACTGGTACGGCACCAATGTGCTCACCGACCCGGCGCTCGACCCGCACTCGCGCATGCCGGCCTTCAAGGCGTGCGCGGTCGCCATCACCCGCGTCGCCGGCCCCACGGCTCCCGCCGAGAACTGCGCGAACGAACAAACCGCCGGTGAGCGAATTGGCGGTGGCGTGCGGAGCATGACGACAGCGGCCGGCGCCGCCGGGCCCACCGAAGGCGACGCTCGCGATGGTGGCGTGCGGGGCGTGGCGACAGCGGCCGGCGCCGCCGTGCGGACCGAAGGCGACGCTCGCGATGGTGGCGTGCCAGGCGTGGCCACAGCGGTCGCCGCCGGGCGGATCGACGTTGATGCGGCGCAAAACGCCACCGAGCGCATGGCCGGCGCCGGAAGGGGCGGTGCCGGCGCCCCCGGGGACGAAGCGAGTGATGAGAACGCCGGGCAGCGAAGTGGTCGCGGCCGAGGGGCGACCGTCACGGTCGGCGCTGCCGGGCGTCCCGAAGGCAGTGCCCGCGATCGTGGCGTGCGAGGCGTGGCCACAGCGGTCCCCGCCGGGCCGCCCGAAGGCAGTGCCCGCGGCGGTGCGAGGTGCGCGAACGAGCAGAACGCCGCTGAGCGAAATGACGGCGCCGGTGTGTGGAGGAGTGCGTTGGTGGATGTGGACCGTACCCGTGAAGGGGCCTGAGATGTCACGAACTCGCCTGGTCGTCATCGGCAACGGCATGGCCGGTGCCCGGACGGTGGAGGAGATTCTCGCCCGGGGCGGGGACTTCGCCATCACGATGTTCGGCGACGAGCCGTACGGCAACTACAACCGGATCATGCTCTCGAACGTCCTCGCCGGCGTGGAGGACGAGAGCGGCATCTTCCTCAACGATCTTGCCTGGTACGCCGAGCACGGCATCACCCTGCACACCGGCACGCGGGTCACGCACGTCGACCCCGCCGCCAAGCTGGTGTACGCCGCCGACGGCACCGCCACCGGCTACGACAAGCTGATCATCGCCACGGGGAGCCGGGCCTTCGTGCCGCCGATCCCGGGCATCCACCGGCCGGGGCGCGGCTACCACCAGGGCGTCTTCGCCTTCCGGACGCTGGACGACACCCGCGCCATGATGCGCTACGCGCGGATGCACGAACGCGCGGTCGTCATCGGCGGCGGGCTGCTCGGGCTCGAGGCGGCGCGCGGGCTGCAGAACCATCTCGGTCACGTGACGCTCGTGCACGCGGCCGGGCACCTCATGAACGCGCAGCTCGACGCAAAGGGCGGCGAGACGCTCAGACGCGCGGTCGAGCAGCTGGGGATCGAGGTGGTCACCGGCGCGCACACGACCGAGATTCTCGGCAAGCGCGCGGTCGAGGGCGTGCGGCTGAAGGACGGGCGCACGATCCCGTGCGACGTCGTGGTCGTCGCCGCGGGCATCCGGGCCAACGCCGACGTCGCCGAGGCCAGCGGGCTGCCCGTCGAGCGGGGCATCGTCGTGGACGACCAGATGCGCGTGGCCCCGGACATCTACGCGGTGGGGGAGTGCGCGCAGCACCGCGGGGCGACGTACGGGCTGGTCGCGCCCCTGTGGGACCAGGCCAAGGTGCTCGCCGGGCACCTGACCGGCGCCGACCCGGACGCCGCCTACCACGGCTCCCGGGTCGCCACGAAGCTCAAGGTCGCGGGCGTCGGCGTCGCCGCCATGGGAGTGACCGCGGCGGAGCGGGACGACGACGAGACGCTGGTGTTCAGCGAACCGCGCAAGGGCGTCTACAAGAGCCTGGTCATCCGTGACGGCCGGCTGATCGGTGCCACCCTCGTCGGCGATGTGCGCAAGTACGCGTACCTGCTGCAGGCCTTTGATCGTGGTCTGCCGCTGCCCGAGGAGCGCGCCGAGCTGATGTTCGACCTCGGCGGCCCGCCCGCGGAGGTGAGCGCCGCGGACATGGCCGACGACGCGCAAGTGTGCAACTGCAACGGGGTCAGCAAGCACGCCATCGTGCAAAGCGTGCAGGGCGGCTGCAAAACCGTCACCGGCGTCATGGACAAGACGCGCGCGGGCAAGGGCTGCGGCACGTGCAAGAGCCTGGTGCAGCAGATCGTCGAGTGGGCGGCCGGCGGCGAGGTGGAGAAGGACCCCAAGGCCGACTGGTACGTGCCCGGCGTCCCGATGCCCAAGCCGGAGCTGATGCGCGCGATCCGTGCGCATTCGCTCAAGTCCGTGTCGTCGGTGTTCGCCACGCTCGTCCCCGGCGGCGAGGAGGACGCGAAGAGCAAGATGGGCCTCGCGTCGCTGCTCAAGATGATGTGGGGCGACGAGTACGTCGACGAGCGCGATGCGCGTTTCATCAACGACCGCGTGCACGCGAACATCCAGCGCGACGGCACGTTCTCGGTCGTACCGCAGATGAAGGGCGGCGTCACCACCCCGGCGCAGCTCAAGCGGATCGCGGAGGTCGCCGAGAAGCACCAGGTCCCCATGGTGAAGCTCACCGGCGGCCAGCGCATCGACCTGCTCGGGGTGCCCAAGGAGAAGCTGCCGGAGCTGTGGGCGGAGCTCGACATGCCGTCGGGCTGGGCGTACGGCAAGAGCTTCCGCACGGTGAAGACCTGCGTCGGCTCGGACTTCTGCCGGTTCGGGGTGGGGGACTCGACGGCGCTGGGCATCGCGATCGAGGAGCGCTTCCAGGGCATCGAGGGCCCGGGCAAGATGAAGCTCGCGGTCACCGGGTGCCCGCGCAACTGCGCCGAGGCGTACGTGAAGGATCTCGGCGTGGTGGCCATCGACGGCGGTCGCTGGGAGATCTACGTCGGTGGCGCCGCGGGCGCGCATGTGCGCAAGGGCGATCTGCTCGCGACGGTCGGTTCGGCTGCCGAGGTCATCACGCTGACCGGGCGTTTCCTGCAGTACTACCGGGAGAACGCCAACTGGCTGGAGCGCACGTACGCGTGGGTGCCCCGGGTCGGCATCGAGCACATCCGCGGTGTCGTGGTGGACGACGCCGAGGGCATCGCGGCGGAGCTCGACGCGGCGATGGCGGCCTCCGTCGCGGCGTACCGCGATCCGTGGAAGGAACGCGCCCAGCCGGCGACGCCGGGGCAGTTCCGCACGTCGCTGCCGCTGACGGTCCTGCCCCAGGTGCCGGTCCGATGAGCGCGCGCCTGGGACCGCTCGCCGACATCCCGCTGGGCGAGGGGCGTGCGTTCGTGCTCGACGGCGAGGCGATCGCCGTGTTCCGGCTGCGCGACGGCTCGCTGCGGGCCGTGTCGGCGGTGTGCCCGCACCGGGGCGGGCCGCTCGCCGACGGGCAGATCGACGCACGGATCGTCGTCTGCCCGCTGCATCTGAACGCCTTCGATCTGGCCACCGGGTGTGCGCTCGGGGACAGCGGGCTGCCCGATCTCAGGACCTATCCCGTCGGCGTGGACGCGGACCAGTACATCGTTCTTCTCTCGGAGGTCTCCGCATGAGCACCGCTACCGAATCCACCGCAGGCCTGGCAACGACCACCACGAGCGGCACCCGCCTGCGCGGCCGGTGGATCGACGACTGGCGGCCGGAGGACCCGGAGTTCTGGGCGCGGGGCGGGGCCCGGGTCGCCCGGCGCAACCTGATCTTCTCCATCTTCAGCGAGCACATCGGCTTCTCGGTGTGGACGCTGTGGTCGGTGCTCGTGCTGTTCCTCGGGCCCGCGTACGGGATCGATCCGGCCGGCAAGTTCCTGCTCACGGCGGTGCCGGCGCTGGTCGGATCGGTGCTGCGGATTCCGTACACCTTCGCGGTGGCGCGCTTCGGCGGGCGCAACTGGACGATCGTGAGCGCCTCGCTGCTGCTGATCCCGGCGGGGGCGGCCGCGTTCCTGATCGAGCCGGGGGTGTCCTACGGCACGCTGCTGGTGCTGGCGGCGCTCGCGGGCGTCGGCGGCGGCAACTTCGCGTCGTCCATGGCGAACATCAACGCGTACTACCCGGACCGGCTCAAGGGGTGGGCGCTCGGCATCAACGCCGGCGGCGGCAACCTGGGCGTCGCCGCGGTGCAGCTCGTCGGGCTCTTCGTGCTCGCCGTGTCGGGCGCGGGCCACCCCGGTCTGGTCGCCGGCATCTACCTGCCGCTGATCGTGCTCGCCGCGCTCGGATCCGCGCTGTACATGGACAACCTCTCGCAGGCGCGCAACGAGAAGCGCGGCATGCGCGACGCCGCCCGCGAGCCGCACACCTGGATCATGTCGCTGCTCTACATCGGGACGTTCGGGTCGTTCATCGGCTTCGGGTTCGCGTTCGGCCAGGTGCTGCAGGTGCAGTTCGCCGACGTGTTCAGCACGCCGGTCGAGGCGGCCTGGCTGACCTTCCTCGGGCCGCTGCTCGGCTCGCTCGTCCGGCCCGTCGGCGGTGCGCTGGCCGACCGGCTCGGCGGCGCCCGCGTCACCTTCTGGACGTTCATCGCCATGGCCGCCGGGGCGACGATCGTGCTGGTAGCCTCGCAGCGTCACTCGCTCGGTCTTTACCTGGTCGGCTTCATCGCCCTGTTCGTGCTGAGCGGCCTGGGCAACGGGTCGACCTACAAGATGATCCCGCGGATCTTCCTGCTCAAGCACCCGCACGACCACCACGAGGCCCGGCGGCTGTCCGGCGCGGTCATCGGGATCGCGGGCGCGATCGGGGCGTTCGGCGGCGTCCTGGTCAACCTCGCCTTCCGTCAGTCCTTCCTGACCTGGAAGACGGCCGACGCGGCCTACATCGCGTTCATCGCCTTCTACGCCCTGTGCGTCGTGGTCACATGGGCGGTCTACCGCCGCCGCGACTTCGACAAGACCGCCTGAAAAGCCGCGCCGCGCCACGCCGGGCCGCGCGGGCGGCCCGGCGCGGGTGGTCAGCGGAGGCGGGAGGTGAAGGCGGTGACGGTGTCGGCGACGACGGTGGGCATGCCGATGCCGCGGGTGGCCTGGGTGGTGGGGTCGAAGATGCGGATCGCGGACTGCCCGGCCGGGAGCTCGTCCAGGGTCAGCGTGCCGGTGTCCGTGCAGCCGTCCTTGAGGAAGCGGTTCCCGATCACCTCGCCGCAGAAGGAGAGGATCGGCTGGCCGGCCTTGTCCACGAAGCTCAGCGCCAGCGAGCCGAGGGGGAAGCGGACCTCGTCCACGACCAGCTGCTCGCCCGCGGCGAGCTGGTACTGCTTGGCGCTCGACTCCAGGACCGTCCGGTGGGCCCACTGCGTCCACTGAGTGTGGTCGCCCGAGACGGTGAACTCCACCTTGTAGGTGCCGGCCGGCAGGTCGGGCAGGCTGTAGGTGCCGTCGGCGGCGGTGTGGTCGTACGTGTAGACCGGCGCGCCGGTGGTGACGGACGTGACGCCGACGAACACGCCCGGCAGCGGGTCGCCGTGGGCGGTGGTGAGGGTGCCGGTGATGGATCCGGTGGCCGGGCCGGCGGCGTGGGCGGCCGTGCCCGGCAGCAGGGCCAGGGCCGCCGCGGCACAGGCCGCGGCGACCCGGCGTGCCGGCGATCCCCCGTGGATATCGAGTTTCATGCATGGAACCCTAGTGGGTCACGCCAAGCGACTTTCGGAGGAAGCCGAGCTGGAACTCGAGGAGGTTCGCTACCGCCCCGCCCATGTGCGTGGCGCCGGGCAGCGGCAGCACCTCGTGCGGGCGGCCCGCGGCCAGCAGGGCGGCCGAGAGCTTCATGGTGTGCACCGGCAGGACGTTGTCGTCGACCATGCCGTGGATGAGCAGCAGCGGGCGCCGCAGGTTCGGGGCGTCGGCGATCAGGGACCCGGCGGCGTATCCGGCCGGGTTCTCGTCCGGCAGGCCCAGCGTGCGCTCCTGCCAGTGCGAGCTGTAGAGCAGCTGGTCGGTGACGGGCGCCCCGGCGACGGCGGCGTGGAAGACGTCCGGGCGGCGGAGCACGGCCAGCGCCGCGAGGTAGCCGCCGGCCGACCAGCCCCGGATGGCGACCCGGTCGAGGTCCAGGCCGGGGTGGCGCTCGGCGGCGGCGTGCAGGGCGTCGACCTGGTCCTGCAGGCGGGGGCCGGCATGGTCGCCGTGGCGGGCGCGTTCCCAGCGGGGTCCCCGGCCCGGCGTGCCGCGGCCGTCGGCCACCACGACGGCGAAGCCCTGGTCGGCGAACCACTGGGACATGTAGTACCGATCGCGTGCGGCCACGGCACGCTGGGCCGCGGAGCCCCCGTACGGGTCCATCAGCACCGGCAGCGTGCCGGATCCGGGCTCCCACCCGGTCGGGAAGAGCACCGCCGTCTGCAACGACCGCTCGCCGAGGGCCGCCAGCCGCACCGCCGGCCGCACGGGCGAGATTTCCGAATAGTCCGAGAGTAGCCGCCCGTCCACCGTCACGCGAACGTCCTCCAGGGTGGAGGCGTGCACCACCGTGACGCCGCCCGCCCGCCGGCCGTCGTGCACGCCGGGGGAGGAGGTCACGCGGTTCACACCGGCGGGGGACCACGTCCACAGGTGCAGCGACGAGGGCTCGGTCCGGCCGGAGAAGAGCACAGTGTCCCCGTCCACCGACAGCACCTCCTCCATCTGCAGCCCCGGCGGGGTGACGGCCACCCCGTCGACGGTCAGGCGGCGCGTGTCGCCCTCGTCGACGGTCCAGACCAGCGCGCCGGACGCCGTGTGCGCGGGCACGCCCGGCACGATCGTGGTCCAGTCGGGGTCGGTGCTCTCGTGCCGTACCGAGGTGGCGCCGGTCGCCGGGTCCACGGCGAGGACGCGCATGACGGTCTGGCGCCGGTTCTGCACCACGACGTGCAGGCCGGCGTGGTCCCAGACGACGCGGGTGACGTACTCGAATCCGGTCCTGTCCCAGCCGACCGGCGTGCGGGTGCCGTCCAGGCCGAGCACGTGCAGGCTGACGTCGGCGTTGGGCGTGCCCGCGGACGGGTAGCGCAGCGCGGTGGGCGGCTGCTCCGGGCGGGAGGGGTCGGACACGTACCAGACCTGGACGGGCGAGTTGTCGACCCGCGCGGCGATCAGGCTGCGGCCGCCGGGCGCCCACCAGTAGCCCTCGAAGCGGTCCATCGACTCCGACGCCTCGTGCTCGGGCAGGCCCCAGGTCACCTCCGGGCCGTCCGGGGCGGCGAGCGGGCGGTCGTCGCGGCCGTCGCGGCCGATCACGCGCAGCTCGTCCTCGCAGACGTACGCGATGGTGGTCCCGGACGGATCGATGCGCGCCTCCGCCGCGGGTTCCTTCGCGCCGAGCGTGGTGACCTCGCCGCCGGCCACATCGACGGCGTAGAGCCGGCCCGACACCACGAAGACCGCCGTACGCACGTCCGCGTCGGTGGCGTACGAGCCGATGCCGGCCGACGTGTCGCGGGCCCGCTCCCGCCGTGCCTTCTCGCGCTCGGACAGGGTGCCCTCGGTGCCCAGGGCGGACGCGCGCACCAGCATGCGCTCCTCCGCCGTCTCCAGGGAGTACACCCAGAGGTCCTGCACCGGGTCCTGCCCGCCACCCGATCGGAGGAACAGCACGCGGGACCCGTCGGGCGACACGGTGAAGCCGCGCGGCCGGCCGAGCGAGAAGCCCCGGGTCCGGGCGAGCAGGGCGGGATAGGAGTCAGTCATGGGGCCAGTCTCCCGGCCCGGCGCAGAGTGATCGCCGGGGACTGCCTAAAGTGATCGACATGTCCGTGTGGCCGACCAGTCCCGCTCATCACCGCTGGCTCGACCAGCACAGCCGCGACCTGCTGGCCTTCGGCCGGCGCACCGCCGACCCCGAGGGCGGGGCGCGGTGGCTCGACGGGCGCGGCGACCCGGTGCCCGGACGCCCGCTCACGGCCCTGATCAGCGCCCGCATGACCCACGTGTACGGCATCGGCGCCCTGCTGGGCGTCCCCGGCGCGGGCCTGGTCGCCCGGCAGGCGCTCGCCGGGCTGACCGGCCGGCTGCGCGACACCGGGCACGGCGGGTGGTTCTCCGAGCTGGGGCAGGAGGGGAAGAGCTGCTACGACCACGCGTTCGTGCTGCTCGCCGCCTCGACCGCGGTGCAGGCCGGGCTGCCCGGCGCGGCCGAGCTGCTGGCGGAGGCCGAGGAGACGTTTCTCGCCCGCTTCTGGGACGAGCAGGCCGGCATGTGCGTCGACACGTGGGACACCGCGTTCACGACGCTCGACGACTACCGGGGCATCAACGCCAACATGCACAGCGTCGAGGCGATGCTGTCCGTGGCGAGCGTCACCGGCGACCGCGCGTGGATCGAGCGGGCGCTGCGCATCTGCCGCTTCGTGACCACGACCGCCGAGGCGCACGAGTGGCGCATCCCCGAGCACTACGACGCGCAGTGGCAGCCGCTGCCCGACTACAACAGCGACAAGCCCGACCACCAGTTCAAGCCCTACGGCGCCACGATCGGCCACGGGCTGGAGTGGTCCCGGCTGCTGATGCACGCCGCGTACGCCCCCGGGGCCACCGCCTCGGCCTGGCTGATCGACGCCGCCCGCGCCCTCTTCGACCGGGCGGTGGCCGACGGCTGGGCGGTCGACGGCGCCGACGGCTTCGTCTACACCACCGACTGGACCGGCCGCCCGGTCGTCCGCGACCGCATGCACTGGGTCGCCGCCGAGGGCATCGCCGCCGCGGCCGCCCTGCACGCCCACACCCGCGACCGGGCGTACGCCGACCACTACCGCACCTGGTGGGACTACGCGGCGGCGCACCTGCTCGACCACGAGAACGGCTCGTGGTTCCACCAGCTCGACCCCGCGAACGTGCCGACCGACACCGTGTGGCCGGGCAAGGCGGATCTCTACCACGCGTTCCAGGCGACCCTGGTGCCCCGGCTGCCACTCTGGCCCATGCTGGCCGCGGCCGTGGACCAGCACCTGGCTTCTTCCCCCGAAAGGGGATAAAGCGGCGCCCGGCCGTCATATCCTCCGGGTGTGTCGATCGAACCGGCCCGGTCCCGGCCCTCGCCGGCCGACCTTGGCGTGAACGCGAAAATCTTGATCACGGTCAGCACCGCGGTCGCCCTGGCGATCGTGGTCGGGATCGTCGGACTGCTCGCCCTGAGCAGGGTGAGCGATGCCGCCCAGCGCATCTACGCGAGCAACGTCGCCAGCGTGGGCGCGATCGGCGACATCCAGGCCGCCATGGCCAAGGCCCGGCTCGACCTGGCCAACCAGGCCATCTCGCAGGATCAGGCCACCAACACCAAGTACGAGAACGCCTTCACCGACGATCTCACCGCCGTGGACGCCGCCATCGCGGCCTACCGCAGCAGCAGCCCCGCGGGCGAGGCCTCGGTCATCGACGCCGTGCAGCAGGGCTGGCAGCAGTATCGGCAGATCGCGCTCGACAAGCAGATCCCGAGCGGCCGCGAGAACGACATGGCGGCCTGGCAGCAGACCCGGGACACCGAGATCGCGCCGCTGCTGCAGCAGGTCAGCGACAACGTCGCCAAGCTCCGCGAGGCGGAACGGGCGGACGCCGCCGCGTCGGCCGCGAGCGCCGAGTCCCGCTACACCTCCAGCCGCCTGCTCTCGATCGTGCTCCTGGTGGCCGGCGCGCTGATCGCCCTGGGCCTCGGGCTCGTGGTGGCCCGGTCGATCGTCGGGTCGCTGCGCCGGGTGAAGGACGTCTGCGACGGGCTCGCGACCGGGGATCTGACCCGCAGCAGCGGCATCACCACCCGGGACGAGCTCGGCCAGATGGGCCGCTCCCTGGACGCCGCCGTGGACCAGCTGCGCGCGACGGTGGGCGTCATCGGCGGCTCGGCGGAGACCCTGGCCCGCGCCTCGGAGGAGCTGTCGGCCGTCAGCGCGCAGCTGCAGACCGGCGCCGCCGACGTGGCGGAGAAGGCCACCGCGGCGACTACGGCCACCGAGGAGGTCAACGCGGGCGTGCAGGCGATCGCGGCCGGCGCCGAGCAGATGACCGCGTCGATCACCGAGATCGCCACGAACGCCTCCCAGGCCGCCGAGGTGGCCGGCTCGGGCATGAGCGTGGCGGAGCGCACCAACGGGCAGGTCGCCGAGCTGGGTTCGGCCAGCGCCGAGATCGGCGACGTGGTCAAGCTGATCACCAGCATCGCCGAGCAGACGAACCTGCTGGCCCTCAACGCCACGATCGAGGCGGCGCGCGCCGGCGAGCTGGGCAAGGGCTTCGCCGTCGTGGCCGGCGAGGTCAAGGAGCTGGCCCAGCAGACCTCCCAGGCCACCGAGCAGATCACCGCGCGGATCGCCGCCATCCAGGGCTCCAGCGGCTCGGCGGCCGCCGCGATCGGGGAGATCTTCCAGGTCATCCAGCAGATCGGCGACTACACGACCACGATCGCCTCGGCGGTCGAGGAGCAGACGGCGACCACCGGGGAGATGAGCCGCTCGGTCGCGGAGGCCGCCACGAGCAGCGGCGACGTCGCCCGTACCGTCTCCGGGGTCGCCGAGGTCGCCACGGCCACCTCCGACGGCGCCCGGGCCACCCAGCGCGCCGCCGCCGACCTGACCCGGCTGGCAAGCGAGCTCACCGACGTGGTCAGCGGCTTCCGGCGCTGACCATCTCCCGGACGGCGCTCAGCCGGGTGTGGCACACCAGCCGGATCGTCTGGGCCCGCGCGCACTGCGCCGTCACGCCGCCGGTGGCGGTCATCGTGGCCAGCAGCGTCTCGAGCGAGGCCACGTCGGTCTCGGTGCCGGTGAGGCCGCTGGCGTCGAGCAGCCGCTGCCACGGGGCGGTCTCGCCGTGCCCGGAGACGGCGGCCAGGGCGGCGCGGGTGTCGTCGATGGTGGGGCGGGACAGGCCGTAGACGTCGGAGTCGTTGTGCGGCATGGGGGGCTCCTCGCGGGTCGTCGTTCGTTGCCCCCCTACTGTCGGCCGCCCGCCTCAGGCCCCCCGCAACCCGTCCTCAAGCCCGCCGCAAGAATGGGCGCCATGGCGACGTTCCTGCTCACCTGGAACCCCGGCGGCCGGGGCATGTCCGAGTCCGGCCTGGTGCCGGGCCTGCGCGGCCGGTGGGGCGTGGGCATCCGCCGGACCGGGATCGCGCCCGGCGACCGGGCCTTCCTCCTGCGCCAGCACCGGCAGCGGGGGCTCGTGGCCGCCGGCCGCTTCACCGGCGGGATCTACGCGGACGAGCACTGGGACGGCTCGGGCCGGGTGACCACCTACGCCGACGTCGCGTTCGACGAGGTCGTGGCCGTGGCGGACCGGCTGCCCGTGGAGCTGCTGCGGGCCGAGGTGCCCGGCGTCGCGTGGAACCACCTGCAGGGATCCGGGGTCCAGGTCCGCCCGCCGCACGACCGGGATCTCGAGGACCTGTGGCGGGACCATCTCTCCGCAGTGGACAGATAGCTCCCGACCGGGGAGCCTGTTTGAGTGACTCTCACACGACGTACGGTGATCGGGGCGGCCGCGGCCGGGGGCGCGGTGGCGGCGCTGGGCGAGCCGGCCGACGCTGCCGGGCGGCGGGCGGTGCGGCCGCCGGTCCTGCGGCCGGGGGACCGGGTGCGGATCGTCGCGCCCGCCGGGATCCCAGACCCCGCGCGTCTGGCCCGGGGCGTGCAGATCCTGCAGGGCTTCGGGCTGGTCGTGGAGCTGGGCGAGCACGTCCACGACCGGTACGGCTACCTCGCGGGCACCGACGAGGCACGCCTGGCCGACCTCAACGCCGCGTTCCGGGACCGGGGCGTGCGCGGGGTGTTCGCGGCCCGGGGCGGCTACGGGACGCAGCGGATCATCGACGGGCTGGACCTGCCGGCCGTACGCTCCGATCCCAAGGTCTTCGTGGGTTTCAGCGATCTCACGGTGCTGATCGGGCGGCTGTGGCACGCGGCGCGGCTGATCAGCTTCTACGGGCCGATGATGGCGTGGACCGACACGCGGACCGGCCCGGTGGAGATCGAGTCGCTGCGGTCGGCGGTGATGACCACGGAGCCGGTCGTGCTCACGCGGGACCCGGCGGAGCCGAGCTCGGCCGTGGCGGTGCCCGGGCGGGCGACGGGCACGCTGCTGGGCGGCAACCTCACCATGCTGCAGGCGTCGCTGGACACGCCCGACCTCCCCGGCCTGCGCGGGGCGATCCTGCTGTTCGAGGACACCGACGAGGCGCCGTACAGCTACGACCGCATGCTCACCCACCTGCGCCGCGCCGGGGTGCTGCGGCACGTCGCGGGCATCGCGATCGGCCAGTTCACCAACGCGCCGGTCACGGCCGGGCAGTGGACGGCGGCGCAGGCGGTGCAGGACCGGGTCGGCGACCTGGGCGTCCCGGTGCTCGGCGGCCTGCGGGTCGGTCACGGCGTGGGGCAGCTGACGGTTCCCCTGGGTACGCGAGCCACGATCGACGTGGCCGCCGGCACGCTGACCTGCCGCTAGCGTGCCGCCGGCTTGACGCTGCCGAGCCACCTGGCCGCCTCGTCCGCCGGCAGCGGGGTGACCTCCAGCGTGGGCACCATCGCGGGGTAGAGGCGGCCCGCGTTCCACGACCGCTCGTAGGGCTCGGCATCCAGCACGACCACGCGCACCCCGTCGAGGTGCGGGATGTCGGCCGGCTTGCCCTCGTTCCAGATCCACCCGCCGTACGCGTCGGCGAGGTTGAAACTGCCCCGGATCCCGCCGGCCGGCTCGGGGTCGCCGTCCCGGGCCGCCGCGACCTCCGCCGCCGTGGGCCGGCGCCCGGGCAGGGTGCCGATCAGCGCGTCCGCCAGCAGGGTGTGCAGCTGAAAGTTGTCGCCGATCCCGCCGATCGTGGCCCGCCAGCCCCGCCCGGTGCCGGCGAAGCCCCGGTCCAGCACGATCAGCGGCTCGTCGTCCAGCACGTCGAGCAGCCCGCCCAGCCACGCCGCCGCCCCGAACGTGTCGGCCAGGGGCTCGATCGCCGCCGCGAGCCGGTCCCGCTGCGGCAGGGCCGCCCGCACGTCCGAGCGCTGCGCCAGGTACAGAACGGGCTGGACCCAGTCGTCGGTCGAGTACCACGCCTGGACGAAGAGCTCGGCGCGCTCCGGCCCGATCCCGCGCGCGGCCGCCAGCTCGCCGGCGCGCTGCAGCACCTCGGTGACGTGCTCCTGCTCCTGCGGGTCCGGCGGCTCCCCGAACTCCGCCCGGTACATCTCCGCGAACGCCGCCGCCGTCTCCATCGCCTCGGCCGCGCGGTCGGCGAGGACGGGCAGCAGGGCGGTGGGCTCGGCGCTGCGCTCGGCGAGGCTGCCGGCGAGCAGGGCCACCTCGCTGCCGAACGCGAAGGCCAGCCGGCGCAACGGCTGCTCCAGCCGCGCGAGCGCGTCGCGCACCTCCTCGGGGCCGGCCGTCCCGCCCGCCGCGGCGGCCCCGCCCAGCGCGGCACTGAACGCGTCCGCGTCCGTCGCGGACAGAAGATCATCGATGCGTGCGGCCAGTGCGGAGCTCATCGCGGGAGTGTAGCGGCCCACCACAGTGGACTCTCCCGTGGCGGTGCCCGGGTGCTGCCCCGCCGCGCGGGCGGGTCAGTACTGGTGGGTGGGCCAGGTGATGTATCCCTGGTCGCCCCCGGCGTAGTAGGTACCGGGGTCGGCCTCGCGCAGGGGCAGCCCGGTGCGGAAGCGCTCGACCAGGTCGGGGTTGGCCAGGTAGGCGCGTCCGAAGGAGACGAGGTCGGCGCCGCGGGCGAGCCAGTGCTCACCGTCGGTGCGGCCGGCCGGCCGGCCCACGATGCCGGCCGAGGGGTTCACGATGTAGGTGCCCGGCCATTGCTTGCGGAGCAGGTCGAAGAGGGCGTCGTCGCCGTTCGTCAGCGTGTGTACGTAGGCGAGGCCGAGCGGGGCGAGGGCGCGGTAGAGCTCGGAGTAGAGCGTGGCCGGGTCGTCCTCCGTCACGTGCCAGATCGTGCCGCCCGGGTAGAGGCGCAGGCCGACCCGCTCGGCGCCGATCGCGTCGGCGGCCGCCTCGGCCACCTCGGCCACGAAGCGCACCCGCCCGGCGGTCGAGGCGCCGTACTCGTCGGTGCGCAGGTTCACGTTGGAGGAGAGGAACTGCTGGATGAGGTAGCCGTTCGCCCCGTGCAGCTCCACGCCGTCGAAGCCGGCGTCGACGGCACGGCGGGCGGCGGCGGCGTAGACCTCGACCTCGGCCCGGACCTCGCGGGTGCTCAGGGCGCGCGGCTCGGGGGCGGGCCGCGGCCCCGACGGCGTGAACACCTCGTCCGGCAGCCGGACCGCCGAGGGCGCCACGGGGGCGAGCCCGGTGGTCTCGTGGTGGCCCACCCGCCCGCCGTGCATGAGCTGCGCGAAGATCCGCCCGCCGTTGGCGTGCACCGCCGCGGTGACCGGGCGCCACGCCGCGACGGCCGCCTCGGTGTGCAGGCCGGGACTGTGCGGGTTGGACTGGCCCTGCCGGCTGGGCTGGGCGCCCTCGGTGACGATCAGGCCGGCGGTGGCCCGCTGGGCGTAGTAGGTGGCGGTGCTCGGGCCCGCCAGGCCGTCCGCGGTGGCGCGTACGCGGGTCATCGGGGCCATGACCACGCGGTTGGGCAGGTGCAGCGGGCCGAGCCGGTAGGGCTCGAGGAGGGGTGTCATGCGGACGACGGTAAGACCTGACACTGACGTCAGGGGCAAGGGCCGGGCGGTGCTTTCTGTGACGCGGGTGCTCAGCCCGGCAGGAGGCTGCGCTCGCCGCCGTGGACGGCGACGACGGTGCCGTTCACATAGCTGCTGCCGTCGCCGACCAGGAAGAGCACCACGGCCGCGATCTCCGCCGGGTCGCCGATCCGGCCACGCGCGGTCACCTGGTCCATCGCGTCGCCGGCCGCCGCCAGCATCGGCTCGGTGCCCCGCGTGCGCACCGGGCCGGAGGAGACGCCGTTGACCCGCAGCCCCGCGCCGCCGAACTCGGTGGCCCAGTAGCGGGTCAGGGTCTCGAGGGCGGCCTTGGAGGCGCCGTAGGCGGCGCCCACCGGGGCGACCGAGGTGGCGGCGGTCGAGCTGATGTTGACGATCGCGCCGCGGCCGCGCGCGGCCATGCCGGGGGCGAGGGCCGCGACCAGCTGGAAGGGCGCGCGGGTGTTGATGGCCAGGTGCCGGTCGAAGGCGGTCGCGGTGGTGGCCGGGGTGGTGGAGAACTCGTAGATCCCGGCGTTGTTCACCAGGATGTCGATCTCGCCGGCGTCCTTCGCGAGGCGTTCGACGTCGGCGGCGTCCGCGAGGTCGGCGGCGGCGAAGCGCGCCCGGCCGCCGCGCGCGGTGATCGCCGCCACCAGCTCCGCGCCGCGGTCCGCGTCGCGACCGTGCGCCACGACCTCGGCGCCGGCGTCGGCCAGCCGCTCCGCCACGGCCCGGCCGATGCCCGCCGTCGCGCCGGTCACCAGGGCGGTTCTTCCGGTCAGCTCGTTCATGTCGTCCTCTTTTCTGGGTTGGCCAACCCATTTCTAGCGCCCATGTTTGGGTTGCGCAACCCATTTCGCTAGGCTGGGGTCGTGGCACTGACGCGGAAGGGGCTGGCGACCCGGGAGCGCATCCTCGAGGCGGCGACCGAGGTCATCGCCCAGCGCGGCGTGGCCGGCACCAGCACCGAGGACGTGCGCAAGGCGGCCGGCATCAGTGGCTCGCAGCTCTATCACTACTTCGACAGCAAGCAGGCGCTGATCCGGGCGGTCATCACCCGCCAGGCCGAGGCGCCCCTGGTGCCCGGGCAGCCGATCATGGGCGCGCTGGACAGCCTGGACGCGCTGCAGGCCTGGGCCGACGCCGCGGTCGAGCACCAGGAGCGCACCGGCGGCCGCGGCGAGTGCACGCTGGCCTCGCTGGCGGGCGAGCTGGTGAGCGCCGACGAGCAGGCCCGCGAGGACCTCTCGCACGGCTTCCTGCGCTGGCGCTCCCTGCTGCACGACGGCCTGCGGGCGATGCGCGACCGCGGCGACCTGCGCCCGGAGGCCGACCTGGACGAGCTGGCGCTGGCCCTGCTCACGGCCCTGCAGGGCGGCACGCTGCTCAGCCAGACCCTGCGCACGGCCGAGCCGATGCGCGCGTCGCTGAACGCCGCACTGGCCTACGTGCGGTCGCGCGCCACGGGGTGAGCGGTCAGGAAGTCCGA
Source organism: Actinoplanes oryzae (assembly GCF_030757795.1). Lineage (GTDB taxonomy): Bacteria > Actinomycetota > Actinomycetes > Mycobacteriales > Micromonosporaceae > Actinoplanes. The sequence continues at coordinate 18,616 of NZ_JAUQWH010000018.1, read as the reverse complement.
GGCCAGCTCGGCGAACTCGTCGGCGCGCTCGATCTGCGGCATGTGGCCGGTCGCCGGGAAGAGGTGCCACCGCGCGTCCGGAAAGGCGGTGCGGGCCGCGGCGAGGTGTGCGGACGGCAGGATGAGGTCGCGCTCGCCCCAGACGAGCAGCGTCGGGCGCGGGTGGGCGGCCACCGCGGCGAGCAGGTCGCGGCGCCAGGCCGGGCGGACCCCGCGTACGGTGCCCAGCTCCTTGGCCGTCTCCAGGAAGACCGACACGAAGTCCGCCCGCCCGAACGCCCGCACGGCGAAGGCGACCCGCTCGGGCGTCGCGTGGGAGCGGTCGTGGAAGAGGCTGCGCTCGACGCGCCGGGCCGCGCGCTCGTCGAAGCGGCGCAGCAGCCGCCTGCCGAGCAGCGGGACGGCCAGGGCGCGCAGGTTGACGATCACCTCCTTGCCGAAGCCGGCGCTCGCGACCAGGGTGAGCGTGGCGACCCGGCCGGGGGCGTCGCAGAGCAGGCGCATGGCGACCGCGCCGCCGAGGGAGTTGCCCATCACGTGCAGGGGGCGGTGCTCGCCGAGGGCGTCCAGGGTGGCGAGCACGCCGTCGGCGAGGGAGGGCAGGCCGGCCCGTCCGGGCAGGCGGTCGGACAGCCCGTAGCCGGGGAGGTCCACCGCGATCGTGCGCCAGGACGAGGACAGCCGCTCCTGCACGGGAGCCCAGTCCTCGAGGCTGCGCGCGATGCCGTGCAGGAGCAGGACCGGCGGGTTCGCCGCGTCGCCCTCGTCGCGCACGCGCAGGGCGGCGCCGCGTACCGTCACGGTCCTGATCATCTCGACCGGGCCCGGGTGAGCCGCGCGACCAGGCTCATGTGCGAGGCGGGGAAGAGGCGGGCGAAGGCGTCGGGCACCTTGGCGCTGGTGGCGACGAGCAGCCGGGCCTGGCGCCGGCGCACCGCGCGCAGGATGTCCTCGGCCGCCTTCTCCGCGGGATAGCTGAGCAGGGCCGCGAAGAGCTTGCGGTGCTTCTCGACGTCGTCGCGCGGCACGCCGGCGCCGATCTGGGCGCTCTGCGCGATCCGGGTCCGCACGCCGCCCGGATGCACCGTCGTGACCCCGATGCCGTTCTCCCGCAGCTCCCAGCGCAGCGACTCGCTGAGCCCGCGCAGGGCGAACTTGCTGGCCGCGTACGCCGCCTGGCCGGGCGGCGCGACCAGCCCGAACAGGCTCGACACGTTGACCAGGTGGCCGCCCGCGGGCAGCCTGCCGAGCAGGTGGTGGGTCAGCAGCAGCGGCGCGGTGAAGTTGACCGCCATGACGTGCTCGAACTGCCCGAGGCTGACCTGGTCGAAGCGGCCGCCCAGGGCGACGCCGGCGTTGTTGACGAGCAGGCCGATCTCCGGATGCTGCTCCCGGACCTGGGCGGCCGCGGCGAGGACCTCGGCGCGCTCGGCGAGATCGGCGACGAGCACGTCGACCGTACGGCCGGGATGCTCCTTCTGCACCGCGGCGGCGACGTCGCCGAGCCGGCCGGCGTCACGGTCGATCAGGACCAGGTCGCTGCCCCGGCGGGCGAGCCCGTGCGCGAGCTGTTCGCCGATGCCGCTCGCCGCGCCGGTGACGACGGCCGTGCGCCCGGCGAATCGGTACGGTCCCAGCTTGCTCATGCGGCCCCCTCGAAGTGCATGTCCCGCGTCACGTCGGCCCGGCCGAAGCGCAGCAGGTCGGTCAGATAGTTCTGCCGGACGGACCACGGGTCGCGGTCGCCCTGGCTCGGGAAGCGGTCCAGGGCCCGCTGCACGTACCCGGAGGTCAGCCCGAGCAGCGGCAGCCGGGCGCCGGTCCAGGCGGCGGGCTCGGCGCTGGTGTGGCCGTGCTTGGCCATGTACGCGAGCAGCCGGCACACGTACCGGTGGGAAAGATCCGCCCGAAGCGTCCACGACGCGTTGGTGTAGCCGATGCAGTACGCGAAGTTCGGCACCCCGCTGAGCATCAGCCCCCGGTACGACACCGTGTCGCCGGGCTTGATCTCCCGGCCGTCCACGCTCAGCCGGACGCCGCCGATCGCCTGCAGTTCGAGGCCGGTGGCGCTGACCACCACGTCGGCCCGGAGCACCCGGCCGTCGGTGAGGCGGATGCCCTCAGGCACGAACCGGTCGATGTGCGCGGTCACCACGTCGGCGTCCCCGCGGCGGACGGCCTTGAACAGGTCGCCGCGCGGGACGACGCAGAGCCGCTGGTCCCAGGGGTCGTAGGCGGGGGTGAAGTGCTCGTCGACGTACGCGGGATCCGGGAAGTAGTGCGCCGGGAACCGCCGCAGGAAGCGTCTGACGCGCTCCGGCCGGCGCCGCGCCGCCTGGTAGAACGCCTGCGTGACCAGCAGGTTCTTGGCGCGCACCAGGCGGTGACGGAGGGCGGGGGGCAGGCGGGTCAGGCGCGCGGCGAGCGGGTCGCGGTCCGGCAGGACCGTCATGTACGTGGGGGAGCGCTGCAGCATCGTCACGTGCGCCGCCGCCGGGGCGAGCGCGGGCACCAGCGTCACGGCGGTCGCCCCGCTGCCGATCACCACGACGCGCTTGCCGGTCGTGTCCAGGTCCGCCGGCCAGAACTGCGGGTGCACCAGCTCGCCGCGGAAGTCGGCGACGCCGGCGAACTCGGGCTGGTAGCCGCGGGAGTAGTCGTAGTAGCCCGCGCAGGCGTACAGGAAATTGCAGGTGAAGGTGCCCTTGCCGGTGTGGACCGTCCAGTGTGGCGCCGACCAGCTCGCCGACTCGACGCGCGTGCCGAAGCGGATGTGCGGCAGGATGCCCCCCTCGCGGGCGGTGTCCCGCAGGTACTCGAGGATCGCCGGCCCCGACGCCAGGGACTGGTCGCTGCTCCACGGCCGGAACGGGTAGCTGAGCGTGAACATGTCCGAGTCGGAGCGCACCCCGGGGTAGCGGAAGAGGTCCCACGTGCCGCCGAGCGTCTCGCGGGACTCCAGGATGGCGTACGTGGTGCCGGGGCGCAGCTGCTGCAGGCGCCACGCCGCCCCGATGCCGGACAGCCCCGCGCCGATGATGAGCACGTCGAAGTGGTCGGCCATACCGACAGTGTTCGCCATGTGACGGCTGGGGACTTGCCTTGACGCGACAAGAATTTACCCTGGTGCGACATGGAGGCCATGGTGCGTGCCGCGGGGCTGCGCGGGTTGCCGGCGCTGCTGACCGGCGACGGCCTGCTGGAGCGGTTCGGGGTGTCGGCCGGGGACCTCGACTCCGACGACGCCCTCATCCCGGCGCAGACGGCCGCGCTGATCCTGGAGACCGCCGCCGCCGAGCAGGACTGTCCCGATCTGGGGCTCCGGCTGGCCGGGACGCAGAACGCCTCCGTGCTGGGCCCGCTCGCGCTGGCCATCGAGAACGCCGCGACCTTCGGCGAGGCCCTGGAGATCAGCCGGCGGTTCCTCTTCGTGCACAGCCCGGCGCTCACCGTCGGGCAGGTGCCGGACCCGGCCGGGCGCCCCGGCGTCGCCGGGCTGCGCTACGCGGGCACGGCCGCCCAGCCCCTGCCGCCCCAGTCCGTCGATCTGGGGCTGGGGCTGCTGCACCGGATCACCACGCTGCTGCACGGCGGGCCGTACGGGCTGCGGTCGGTGCATCTGACGCACGACGCGCTGGCGCCCGTGGCGGCGTACACCGGGTTCTTCGCCGCCGAGGTCCGCTTCGCCCAGCCGGACGCCCTGCTGCGGGTGCCCGCCGGGCTGCGCTCCATGCCCGTGCCCGGCGGCAGTGAGGTCCTGCGCGACCTCGCGGTCGACTACCTGGCCGGGCACTTCCCGGAGCCGCAGCGCAGCACCGCCGACCGGGCCCGGGTGCTGCTCACCCAGGCTCTGGGGACCGCGCCCGTTTCCGTCGCCGCGGTGGCGCGCCGGCTGGGGATGCATCCGCGGACGCTGCAGCGGCGGCTCGCCGCGGAGGGGACGACGTTCGAGCGGCTGCTGGACGTGGTGCGGCGGGCGGCCGCCCATCGGCTGATCACCGCGACGGATCTCCCGTTCACGCAGGTCACGGCTATGGTCGGCCTGGCCGAGCAGAGCGCTCTGAGCCGGGCCGCGCGACGGTGGTTCGGGGTCAGTCCGCGGGAGCTGCGGGCCAGGGCGGACGGCCGGTCCCGCTGATCCTGACCCGGCCCCACGGATCGGGCTCGCCCAGTTTGACGGTCCGGGAGTTCTGTCCGATGGTGATGGTGGCGCTCTGTCCCCTTCTCAGGCTTTCGGTCAGGCCGTCGTGGGGGCCGGCGCGGCCCGCCCAGCGGTAACGCCCCTCGACCGGCTCGAAGCGGGCCGACAGGCGCACCTCGACGGTGATGCCGTCGATCGTGGCGGGACCCTGGTAATCCGTCATGATTCCTCCGTCGGTGCCACGCCGGCGACCCCGCTCCACAGGAAGGTCGCCAGGTACTCGGTCAGGGCCGCCCGGCTGATCGGCTGGCGCTGCCGCAGCCACCAGTCACCTACCGTCTGGACGAACCCGACGATGCCGTACGCCCAGGGCAGCGCCGCCCCGGAGTCGAGCCCCAGCGCCCGCAGCCGGTCGCCGACGATCCGGGCGAGCGCGCCGGCGACCGTGTCGATCGCGTCGCCGACCACGTCGTTCCCGTTCTGCTTGGCGACGAACCGGTACAGGTGCGGATCCGCCTCGATGAACGCCAGGTACGCGTCCACCGCCGCCGTCACCACCTCGCGCTCCTCGCGCACGGCGGCCACCGCCGGGGCGATCGCCTCGACCAGTGCGGCCGCGGCCCGGCGCGCCACCGCCTCCCACAGGCCCGACTTGTCGGTGAAGTAGCGGTAGAGCACCGGCTTGCTGACCCCGGCGTGCGCGGCGAGGGCGTCGATGCCCGGCTCGGGGCCGAGGTCGCGGACGGCGGCGACGACGGCGTCGACCAGCTCCTCGCGCCGCTGCTCCCGATGGCCGGTCCAGCGCTGGCTGCGACCGTCCTCCTTGACCGTGTCCCCGCCGGAGTTCATAGTACGAGAAGTACCTGTTACTTCCGGTAACGTCAACGTTCTCGGAGGCCCGCGTGACTTCGCTGTCCGACCGGCTGCTCGTCTCGTCCGCCCAGCACACGTACGACCCCGACGTCGAGATCGACTGGGACGCCGCGCTTTCCCCCACTCATTGGTATGTCCCCGAGCGGCGCTCGTCGCTGTGGGGCACGCCGCTGTGGGAGACCCTGTCGGCCGAGCAGCGGCGGACGCTGACCCGGCACGAGGTGGCCAGCATCGCCGGCCTCGGCGTCTGGTTCGAGACGATCCTCATGCAGCTGCTCGTCCGCGAGTACTACAAGCAGGACCCGACCGACCCCCGCGCCCAGTACGCGCTGACCGAGATCGCCGACGAGTGCCGCCACTCGGTGATGTTCGGCCGGATGATCGCGAAGCTCGGCTGCCCGGTCTACCGGCCCGGGCCCTTCGACCTGGGCCTCGGCAAGTTCATCGCGGCCACGGCCACCGGCCCCCGCATGTACGCGGCCATCCTCATCGCCGAGGAGATCCTCGACGCCCTCCAGCGCGAGGCGGCCGCCGACGAGACCGTCCAGCCCCTGGTCCGGATGGTCTCGCGCATCCACGTGATCGAGGAGGCCCGGCACGTCCGGTACGCCCGCGACGAGCTCGCCTCGGCGGTGCGCGCGGCGGGGCGGCAGCGGCTCGCGTACGACCGGATGATCATCGCCCGGGCGGCGTACCTGACCGGCCGGCGCCTGGTGTCCCCTTCCGTGTACAAGGCTGTGGGGTTGGACCCGCGCCTGGGTGCGCGCGTGGCCTGGGCGAACCCGCACTATCGAGCCACCCTGCGCTGGGCCGGGGAGAAGGTCGTCGCCTTCCTGCGCGACCTCGACCTGATCGCCGGCCCCGGCCTGGCCCTGTGGCGGCGCTCCGGCCTGCTGTGACCTTCGTCCCCCCGCGCTGCTCCGGGCGGCGGCCCGCCGGGTGAGCTAGCGTCGACGTCGCGTCGAAGATCGGTCGTACGGGGGTGGGGTCTTGCGGAAGCCGGGGGGAGTCTTCTGTGTCGAGGGCCAGTGGGAGGAGGACCTGATCGAGCGCACCTCGGTCCTGCCCACCCTGGAGCTGCTCGAGCGGCTGGGCAGCATCCGCTTCATCCACCGCGACACGGCCACCGTCGAGGAGCTGCACTACTACCTGGACACCTGGCTCTCCCGGAAGTACCAGGACTACAAGGTCGGCTTCTTCGCCCTGCACGGCCAGCCCACCCAGCTCTGCCTCACCGAGAAGAACACGGTCGAGCTCGACGAGATCGCCGCCTGGATGTCGGGCCGCTGCGCCGGCCGCACCCTCTACTTCGGCAGCTGCTCGATCCTGCGCGCCTCCGACCGCATCCTCAAGGAGTTCCTCCACGAGACCAAGGCCGCCATGCTCTGCGGCTTCACCAAGGCCGTCGACTGGGTCGAGTCCGCCGCCTTCGAAACCGTCGTCCTCAACGCCCTGGTCAACGGCGGCCGCATCGACAGCGTCGAGCGCCTGGTCCGCTCCTCCCGCTGGACCGCCCTCGCCGACCACCTCGGCTTCCGCGTCGTCTACGCCAACGGCCGCACCGCCTGACGCCGCGAAACCCTTGCCTCTGACGTCAGCGTCAGGTCTTACCATCGCCGGCATGACGCCCCTCCTCGACCGCTTCCGCACCGGGCTGCCCCCGCGCCCCGGCACCTGCTACACCGCCGGCGACCAGGGATACCTCACCTGACCCACCCACCAGTACCGGGCATTCTCCGGGAACGATGGCCCATTCGGCTGTCACGGTGACGTGATCACGCACGGCACACTGCTGCCCATGTCGCAGAAGTCAGCCGGTGATCCGTCCATCGTGCTCGTTCCGGCGGGGCAGCGATGCGCCTGACCATGCCGTGGGAGGGCGCGCTGGCCCGCCGCAGAGCGGAACAGGCTCGCCGCAAGGCGGAGGAGGAGCGACTCAGGCGCAGGAATCTGACAATTCTCGGCGGTGCCGGGGTGGTTCTCGCGGTCGTCATCACGATCGGTGCCCTCACCGAGGACGACCGGAGCGGCCGGCCGGGTAGCGACCGAGCCGCAGCCGATGTGCCGTCGCCCGCACCGGTGCGGGGACGGCCGGCGGGAGCGGTCGTGGCCACCGGATCACCGGCACCGAAACCGGCGACCACGAAGCCCGCTACCAGGAAGCCGGCGACGAAGAAGCCGGCCACCAAGGATCCGGTCGCCGGCAGGCCGGCGCCGGCAGCGACCACGGCCGGCGCGTCGGATCCGCGGTTCAGCACCTGCGCCAAGGCGAACGCCGCCGGCTACGGCCCGTACCGCCGTGGCGCCGACATCGAATACGGCTGGTACCGCGACCGCGACAAGGACGGCGTGGTCTGCGAGTAGGGCGGCCCGCGAAGACCGGCCGGCACCTCCGGCAGGTGGCCGCAGCCGGGCGCCCGGGACCAACGCCGTTGGACCAGCCCGTAGTCGCATCGTCCGCCGGTGCAAGGCTCCCGCGCTGCCGGCTGCCGATTTCCGACAGCCGGGTACGTCGTCAGGGGAGGGCCCAGCCCTGGTTGGCGGCGCCGGTGCAGGGTTCGACGCGGGAGGTCTTGCCGGTGCCGCCGCCGTCGGTGAGGCAGCCGCCGGTGGCCAGGTTGACCAGGGTGCCGGCGGCGCCCGCGCGCCACTGGGAGGTGGCCGCGTCGCCGCAGGTGGTGGATTTGACCTCGCCGGAGCTGGTGGCCTCGGCGCAGTGGCCGGCGACGCGGAGGGTGCCGTCGGTGGCGAAGGTGAACGACTGGTAGCTGATGTTCGAGCAGCCGTTCGTCACGATCGGGGTGCCGTCGACGCCCAGCAGGCCGCCCAGCGCCAGGCAGCGGCCCGACGACGCGGCCTTGACCTTGCCGGTGACCGCGGTGCCCGGCGCCGGGCTCAGCGTCGAGGCGGGGGTGGTCGGGTCGGCGGCGGGTGCGGAGGTGGCCCCGGGCGGGGCTGCCGGGGCTCCGGGGGCGGCCGGCGCCTGGGAGGCCGGGGCGCCGCTGGGGCCCGTGCTGGTGCCGGCGCTGCCGGAGGGGCCGGGGCCGCGGCTGACCCGCGCGGAGCCGGCGACGCCCGGGTCCGGGGCGGCCGACTGACGGGCCGGGCCGGCCGAGCCGCCGCCCAGGTCGGCCGTGGCGGACGCCAGCGGGAAGGTGGGCTGCACGGTCGCCGGCTCGTCGTCGTCACCGCCCGTGACGAGGACCGTGCCGAGGATGCCCGCGGCGAGCACGGTCACGCCGGCGAGGACGAGCAGGCGCTGGCGGCCGAAGGAGGTGGGCCGGGCGGCGGGCGCGGGCGGGGGCTGGACGGGCAGCTCGCCGGTCGGCTGCTCGACGGGCGCCCGCTCCGGCCATTTCTCGCCCAGGCGCGGCGGCACGGCGGGGGAGACGGGCGCGATGTACGGCCGGACCAGCACCGGCTCCGCCGGTTCGTCGAAGTCCCGCTTGTCCGTCATCGTGCGCTCCCGCCTCGGCCGAGCCAGTTTCTCCGGTACGGCACCATACGCGCATCGATCAAGAAAAGATCATCACGGGGTGTACACTTCGGCGATTCTCGTCGCCGTACCGTCCACGACGGTCAGCTGGGCCAGCATCTCGCCGCTGTCCTCGGCGAGCGCGGCGAACTTGGCGGGCGTCAGCTCACACGTGCCGACGATCAGGGTGTCGTCGCCGAAACACTCAGGGTCACCACCATGGATGGTGAGGAGCTCGGCGTCCCCGGCGACCGGGAGGGTCACCCGGGTGTTGCTGTCCTCGGTGTTCCAGTCGCGTTCGCAGCGGGGGTCGCTCGACGGCAGGTGGAACGCCTCGCAGAAGTCGGGGCCCAGCAGGAAGATGGTCGGCTCCGCGACGGCCGAGCGGGCCTTCGCGTCGAACGAGATGAGCTTGACCACCGACGTGCTGTCCCCGCGCGACACGTCCGCGAAGGTCGGGACCGCCGGGGCGGGGGACGGGGACGCGGTCGCGGACGACGGCGCGGGCGCGCTCGAACACGCCGCCAGCGCGCCGGCGGCGGCGAGGGCGAGGAGGATTCTCATACTGACAGGATCTCCACATCGGCGAAGCGGACCTTGCCCGGCTCGGTCTCGGACTCGCTGTCCACGCCGAGCGTGACCCGTCCGGAGGTCAGCCCGGTGGCCATCGGGGGCGCCTGGAAGAGGGGCTTGTCGCCGATCAGGACGGTGGCGACCGTGCCGCGCAGCTCCAGGCGTACGCGGGTGGCGGCGCCCCGGGCGAAGGCCGAGGTGGCCACCGTGGTCAGCGTGCTCGCCGAGCCGTCGTCGGAGAAGTCCAGCTGCAGCTTGTCGCGGCACACCGACAGCAGGTAGCCGGTCTCGCGGATCCAGCGGTAGCGCAGCGTGGCGCAGCTGCCCGGGTTCAGGACGGCGACGTCGGCGGCGATCGTCTGGTCGCCCTCGAAGGTGTCGTCCGGCCCCGGGCACTCGTCGGCGGAGAACGCGTCGACGGTCATCGTCAGGCCGTCGTCGCCGAACACGCAGGACAGGCCGTCGCGGCGCGCCTGCTTCCACTGGCCGGGCCGGGTGAGCGGGTCCACCACGGACAGGCCGCGCACCTGCCGGCTGGCGGGCGCGGCCACGGTCAGCACGTCGGCGCCGTCCCCGCCGCCCGCGTTGGCGTAGTGCAGGCCCAGGCCGGTGCCGATCAGCGCGGCCACGGCGGTGGCGGCGGCCGCTGCGGCGACGAGCAGGCCGCGGCGCCTCGGGCGACCCGATTTCTGTACGGCCTCCGCGGCGCGCCGCAGCTCGGGCTGCCGTACGAAGGTCTCCTCCTCGGCGCCCGACGACAGCAGCAGGTCGAGCAGCTCGTGGGCGGTGGGGCGCTCGCGCGGATCCTTGGCGAGCGTGCGCGCCACGATCCCGCGCAACGGGTCGGGCAGCCCGGACAGCTCCGGCGGCTGGGTGAGGATCTTGGCGGCCGTCACCGCGGGGGAGTCGCCGGCGAAGGGCGTGCGGCCGGTTCCCGCGTACGTGACCACGGCGCCCCACGCGAACACGTCGGCGGCCGGGCCGGTGAGGGTGCTGTCGTTCTCGAAGCGCTCCGGCGCCATGTACGCGACCGTGCCGACCATCTGATCGGTCCTGGTGTGCACGCTGGTGACCTCGACCGCGCGGGCGATGCCGAAGTCGATGACCTTCGGGCTGCCCAGGGAGAACAGCACGTTGCCGGGCTTGAGGTCGCGGTGGATGACCCCGGCGCCGTGGATGGCGGCGATCGCGGTGGCCACCCCGACGGCGACGCTGTGCAGGGCGCCGCCGCTCAGCGGGCCCTGCTCGGAGACGACCTGGGTGAGGTTCGGGCCGTCCACGTACTCGACGACCAGGTAGGGCGTCTCGTGCTCGGGGTCGGCGTCGAGCACCTCGGCGGTGCAGAAGGGCGGCACCTGCCGGGCGCGGTTGACCTCGCTGCGGAACCGGCCGCGGAACTCGGGGTCGGCGGCGTACTCGGCGCGGATGACCTTGACGGCGGCGTACCGGCCGGCGGGGTCGCGCCCCAGGAAGACGGCGCCCATGCCGCCCTCGCCGAGACGCCCCACCAGCTCGTATCCGCCGAGGCGGCGGGGATCGGTGGCCAGCAATGGACGACTCACGCCGACGCACTTTACGTGGTTAGAGTGTCGGCATGGAGCCCGGCATCGAGGTGCGTGTGGTGTCGCAGCCCGGCGAGCTGGCGGCGCTCGACGCGCTGCTCGGCGGCATCTGGAGCCCCGGCCGGCCGATGGTCGGCGGGGAGATGCTGCGCGCGCTCGCCAAGGCCGGCAACTACGTGGCCGGCGCCTACGCGGGCGCCGAGCTGGTCGGCGGCTGTTTCGGGTTCTTCGGCCCGCCGGACGTCCGTGAGCTGCACAGCCACGTCGCCGGGGTGGTGCCCGGTGCGGCCGGCCGCGGCGTCGGCTACGCCCTCAAGCAGCACCAGCGCCGCTGGGCGCAGTCGCGCGGGGCGACCGCGATCACGTGGACCTTCGACCCGCTGGTGGCCCGCAACGCCTACTTCAACCTGGCCAAGCTCGGCGCGGTCCCGGTGGAGTACCTGCCCGACTTCTACGGCCCGATGGACGACACCCGCAACGGCAAGGACCCCTCCGACCGGCTGCTCGTGCGCTGGGAGGTCGCCGGCGGCGCGCCGCTGGAGAGCGATCTGACCGGCGGCACGGTGGTGCTCGACGAGAAGGGGCGCCGCGGTCCCGCGCACGGGGAGAAGCTGCTCGTCGCCGTGCCCCACGACATCGAGCGGCTGCGCACCGAGGACCCCGCCGCGGCGGCCCGCTGGCGTGGCGCCGTCCGCGAGGTGCTGACCGGTCTGCTGGCGTCCGGCGCCCGGTTCACCGGCTTCGACAAGGCCGGCTGGTACGTGCTCACCACCGACCGTGGCCCGGGAGGTCAGCTGTGAAGATCCGTGGAGTCGAGCTGCGGCGCGTCGCCATGCCGCTCGTCGCGCCGTTCCGCACCTCGTTCGGCACCGAGACGACCCGGGACGTGCTGCTCGTCCGGGTCGACACGGGCGACGCCGAGGGCTGGGGCGAGTGCGTGGCGATGGCCGAGCCGCTCTACTCCCCGGAGTACGCGGACGCGGCGGCCGACGTGCTGCGCCGCTTCCTCGTGCCGATGCTCGCCGCGGCACCGCACCTGGACGCCTCCCAGGTCGCCGAGGTCCTCGCCCCGGTCAAGGGCCACCGGATGGCCAAGGCCGCCCTGGAGACCGCCGTGCTCGACGCCGAGCTGCGGGCCGCCGGCCGGTCCTTCGCGCGGGAGCTGGGCGCGGTGCGCGACCGCGTCCCGTGCGGCGTGTCCGTCGGCATCATGGACTCGATCCCGCAGCTGCTCGACGCGGTCGACGGCTACCTGGCCGAGGGCTACGTGCGGATCAAGCTGAAGATCGAGCCGGGCTGGGACGTCGAGCCGGTCCGCGCGGTCCGCGAGCGCTTCGGCGACGACGTGCTGCTGCAGGTGGACGCCAACACCGCGTACACCCTCGCCGACGCCCGGCATCTCGCCCGCCTCGACCCCTTCGGCCTGCTGCTGATCGAGCAGCCGCTGGACGAGGAGGACGTGCTGGGCCACGCCACGCTCGCGCGGCAGATCACCACGCCGGTGTGCCTCGACGAGTCGATCACCTCCGCCCGGACCGCCGCCGCGGCGATCACCCTCGGCGCCTGCTCGGTGGTCAACATCAAGCCGGGCCGGGTGGGCGGCTATCTCGAGGCGCGGCGCATCCACGACCTGTGCGCGGCGCACGGGATCCCGGTCTGGTGCGGCGGGATGTTGGAGACCGGGCTGGGCCGGGCCGCGAACGTGGCGCTGGCCGCGCTGCCCGGCTTCACGCTGCCCGGCGACACGTCGGCGTCCGGGCGCTACTTCGCGACGGATCTCACCGAGCCGTTCGTGCTCCAGGAGGGCACTCTGGCCGTACCGGCGGGGCCTGGTCTGGGGGTGTCGCCCGTCCCCGCGGTGCTGGATGATGTGACGGTCGCCACAGAATGGATTTCCGCGTGAACGCGGGCAACCTTTCCGGCCCGTGTGGACACAGGAGGGCATGACCCGGTACTTCCGCTGCGCCGCGCCGGCGACCGTCGCTCGCCGCACCGACCACCTCATGATCACCATGGAGACCCCGGATCTGACCCCCCAGCTGCTCCGGGACGCCTACGACCTGCTGCGCAACTTCGACGTCGTCATCGGGGCGACGACCGACGGCGGCTGGTACGCCTTCGGGCTGCGCGAGCCGGCGCACGCGTCGGACCTGGACACCGGGGCGGACTCGACCGCGCTCACGCTGGCGGCGCTGCGGCTCGGGCTGCGGGTGGCGCTGCTGCCGACGCTACCGGCCTGATTCCGGGCGCTTTGCCCCGATCGGTGCCGCAGCGGAAGGGGTCTGTGGGCCGCGCCGGAGGGCGTTGCCGGGTGGCGGCCGGGTGGCGCGGCGCCGTCGGCGGTGTGGTGAGGAACCCGCCGGCGGCGCCCCGCGACCCGGCCGCTTCTGGTACACGCGCGTCCGCGCAGGTCCCCGCCGTGCGTTCCGGGTCGCCGAGCGCGGCGTTACGCCCCGTTTCGTGGTGATTCACGGGGCGATCTTCGAGATGTAAACAAGCTCACCTTCGGCCGCGAAAGTTTGCCCCGGGCCCTTCCGCGGTGGTTAACGTCGGCCGGTCCGCTGACGCGGGCCCCGCGGTCGGTAACGCCGAGTCCTTGCCGCCGACCGGGCCGGGACCTCAACCGATATGGCAAGGAGCGGGGGACCCACACGTTCCTCCGGCGCACCGGCGAGTGCGCCTCGGGGTGAAGCTGCCTTCGCGCAGCCGGGCTCCTCGCCCGAACCCGACAGCTGACCTCGCAGGCGTGGAGGTTTGTTTTCCATGGCAAAGCACCTTCGCAAGAGCTCGTCCCTGCGCGCCCTCGGCCTGATGGTGGCGGGAGCCGCCGGCGGCGCCGTCCTGCTCGGCTCCGGCGGGGCCGCGCAGGCCAAGTCCAGCGTCAACTGGGACGCCGTCGCGCAGTGCGAGTCCGGTGGCAACTGGTCCATCAACACGGGCAACGGCTACTACGGCGGCCTGCAGTTCAGCCGCAGCACCTGGAAGGCCTACGGCGGCGGCAAGTACGCGTCGACGGCCAACAAGGCCAGCCGCTCGGAGCAGATCCGCATCGCCGAGAAGGTCCTCGACGGCCAGGGCATCGGCGCCTGGCCGGTGTGCGGCAAGAAGGCCGGCTCGACGAAGTCGTACTCCGGCACGAACACGTCGGGTGCGAAGTCGTCGTCCTCGTCCTCCGCGAAGAAGTCGACCAAGTCGTCCTCCTCGTCGTCTGCGAAGAAGTCGACCAAGTCGTCCTCCTCGTCCTCTTCGAAGAAGTCGACCTCGCGCACCACGGTCAGCGCCAAGGCGACCGGCCGGACCTACGTGGTCAAGTCCGGCGACACGCTGGCGAAGATCGCCGCCGCGCAGCACGTCAAGGGCGGGTGGCGGGCGCTCTACAGCCTGAACACCGGCATCCTGAACGACCCGAACCTGATCTTCCCGGGTCAGCGCCTGGCGCTCTGACGCCGGCTCAGCGCAGTGCTGCTGCCTTGCGCAGCAGCACTGCGCGCTCCTTGTCGTTGCGGCACATGGCCGCCGCCCGTTCCAGCTCCGCCCGGGCCTCGGCGTCGCGGCCCAGCCGGCGGAACAGCTCGCCCCGCACGCTGGGCACGAGATAGCTCGTCAGGCGCGCGGCCACCCCGTCGACGATCGGCAGGGCTTGATCCGGACCGTGGGCCATGGCGACGGCCACGGCCCGGTTCAGTTCGACGATCGGCGAGGGCGCGACGCGGCCCAGCGCCTCGTAGAGCAGCACGATCCGCTCCCAGTCCGTCTCCGCCACGGAGGCGGCGCGGGCGTGGCAGGCGGCGATCGCGGCCTGCAGCCCGTACGGGCCGGTGGTGGACCTGGCCAGGGCAGCCAGCCCGCGCCGGATCGCGGCCCGGTCCCACAACCGCCGGTCCTGGTCCTCGAGCAGCACCGCCTCGCCGTCCGGCCCGGTCCGCGCCGGGAACCGCGCCGCGGTCAGCTCGCACAGCGCCAGCAGCCCCGACACCTCCGGCTCGTCCGGCACCAGCGCGGCGAGCACCCGGGTGAGCCGGATCGCCTCGGCCGCGAGATCCGTGCGCACGAGCCGGTCGCCCGCCGTCGCCGTCGACCCCTCGGTGAAGATGACGTAGAGCACGCTGAGCACCGCCCCGAGCCGCTCCTTGCGCTGCTCGGCGGGGGGCAGCTCGAAACGTACGCCCGCCGCGGCGATCGTCTTCTTCGCGCGCGTGATCCGGGCCTGCACGGTCGGCACCGGCACGAGGAAGGCGCGGGCGATCTCCTCGCTGGTGAGGCCGCCGACCGTACGCAGGGTCAGCGCGACCTTCGCCTCCGGCGCCAGCACCGGATGGCACGCGACGAACATGAGCGCGAGCAGGTCGTCGCCCCTGTCCCCGGCCGTCTCCCACTCCCGGGCCAGCAGGGCGTACTTGCGCTCCAGGGTCTCCCGGCGCCGGAACGCGTCGATCGCCCGGCGCCGCGCGGTCGCCAGCAGCCACCCGGCCGGGTTCGCCGGCGTGCCGTCCCGCTCCCACGCCACGAGCGCCTCGGCCAGCGCCTCCTGCGCCACGTCCTCCGCCAGCGCGAAGTCCCCGGTCCAGCGGGCGAGCGACGCGACGATGCGCGCCGACTCGATCCGCCAGACCGCCTCGAGGGCCTGGGCACTCACAGCTGGCCGGTGCGCTCGCGCCAGGCCCGCTCGATCGCCACCCACTCGTTGTCCTGCGGGAACTCGTCGATCCCGGGCACCCGCCGGATCTCCGTGCGCGACCCCGGGATCGCCGGCATCCTCTTCGCCCACTCCACCGCCTCGTCCCGCGACGCCACCTCGAGCAGGTAGAAGCCGCCGAACAGCTCCTTGGTCTCCCCGTACGGGCCGTCGGTCACCACCGGCGTCTCCCCGTCATAGGCCACGACCACGCCGTCGGCCGGATCCTCGAGCCCCTCCGCGGCGAGCAGCACGCCGGCCCGGATGAGCTCGTCGTTGAACCGCCCCACCCGGTCCAGCATCTCCTCGAACGGCGTCTCCATCATCGTCTTCAGCGACGCGTCGGTGTTCCGCATGATCAGCATGTACTTCGCCATGGTTCCGCTCCCTCGGTGCCGGGGGCCGTCCTCCGGCCCCTCACACTCTCAGGTCGAACGACCCCCGCGCCGGATCGACAACGCCGGGGAAGTTTTTCGCCTTGATCCTGGTGGGTGGCTTCGGCGGCGACGATTCATGGGGGAGGGCGTCATGCCCGATGCAGATCCCGCCCCCGCCCTCGCCGCCGAGCAGGCCTCCCTGGTCCGCGGCGCGCCGGCTCGGGCTGCCCGGCACGCTGCCGCACCCCGTCCCCGCCGCCCCTGACGCGCCCCCTCAACAGGAGCTCACGGAGTGAACGATCTCGTCCGCGACGCGGAGCACTCGTCCGTCCGCGTAGTACAGCGAGACGCCGTTGGCGCCACCGAGCC
This sequence comes from Actinoplanes oryzae, assembly GCF_030757795.1. GTDB lineage: Bacteria > Actinomycetota > Actinomycetes > Mycobacteriales > Micromonosporaceae > Actinoplanes. Next base: position 2,571 of record NZ_JAUQWH010000018.1, on the reverse strand, counting down.
GGATCACGCAGCCCAGGAAGGGGCGGACCTCCGGGGCGACCACGCCTGGTTCGACCAGGCTCAGACGCGTGCGGGGTGCCTGCAACGCGGGCACCCCGGGCACGATCGGCAGGCTCACGGGCCGCCCGGCACGGATGTCGTCGGCCAGATGGGCGCCGAGCCGGTAGGGCGTCAGCAGCAACGCCACGACAGCGAATCCGATCAGGAAGCCGGCCAGGCCGCTGATGATCTGACCCAGCCGTGGCCGGGCCTCGATCAGCTCGGGCCGCAGGCCGAAGAGCACCGCGAAGGCGGTGACGAGGGCGACCGCGACCGCGGTGATGATCTCGCCGGGGGACACCGGGCTGCCCAGAGTGCCGCGGACAAGGAGCACCACGACCGCCACCGCCAGGCAGCCGCCCACCGTGACGGCGGCGAGCCTGGGACCGGCCAGCCTGGCCGGGCGGTCCGGGACAGCGGTGGCGAAGCGGGCGACCCCCCGGGCGACCAGGAAGATCCCCAGACTCGCCAGCCCGACGAGGAACGCGCGGATCGCCAGCCAGCCGAACGTCACGCCGGCGGACTCGGGGTCGACCCCGAACTCGCCGTAGAAGCGCGCGGTGAGGACCCACCCGAACGCGTACGAGAAGCCCGCGACACCGGTGACGACCTGGGTGGCGTCGGCCGCCCAGAGCGACAACTGACTCAGGGTGCCGGAGACGGCCGCGGCGCTGGGACTTTCCGGCGTCACAGCAGCCCCAGGACGAGAATCGCAGCGAGCGCCGCACCGAGCACGACGCCCACAGCCAGCGATATGCGCCGGGCCGCGTCGCTGCCCGGTCCCTCGTACTCGATCGGCGGAGGTGCCGCCGTGGTGACCTCGGGACGGTCCACGTCGGTTGCCGTATCCGGGCGAAGTGTGGCCGTTGCCACGGTGACCGCTTTCCGCCACTGCACGAGGGACGGCCGCGGAAGCCCAGGGCGGACGGAGTCAACGACCACCGCCGCGAGGGCCTCGGACATCCGATCGGCGGGGAAGCCCTCCCGGCCGTTGTCGGGCGGGCGCCAGTCCGGGTCGGCCAGCACCCGGGCGGTGAGCAGGCCGAGTCCATAGATCATGGAAGCGTGGTCGGGGCGCCGCACGTCACCGGCCAACACCCTCGGATCCGTCCAGTCGACGCTGGTCAGTAGCGGGTCGTCCGCCGTTCTCCCGAGTGGACGCAACGAATCGCAGTCGAGCAGCAACACCCCGGCGCCACCCTCCGTCCGCCACAGCACGTTCTGGGCCGCCAGATCCTCGTGCACCAGGTCGTGGCGATGCAGCCAGTCGAGAGCCTCGATCAGGTCACTGAGCATCTCCAGCTTCTGGCGGCGAGTGGCGGGCGAGATCCCGGCCCTGGCCGCCCGCGTCTCGAACAACAGGTCGTTCAGGTCCCGCACCCGGACCCGGTTGGTGACCAGCGCAGCCTCGAAAGCCGGCGGCACGCGGGGGACGAGCAGTCCGGTCACGTTGCCGTCCCTGCCGATCACCACGGATCTCGGCCAGGCGAAGTGGCGGCGCAAGAAGCTCAGCTCCGGGTCGCCGGCAGCCGATCCGATCGCGACGAGCTGAGCGAGGTGGGTCTCCGAGCGACTGACCGTCCCCGTGCCCGTGTACCTCTTGTACAGCAGGTCCAGCTGTCCGACGAGCTGGAACACCACTGCCGACCCGCCACGACGACCGCGGCCGTCCACCTGGAGCGACGACTCGAGGGTCCGCGCCGGCAGATGTGGCCACGGTATCGCCTGACGCTGCTCATCCATCGGGCGTCACGGGAAGTCCGGGTCGGCGGGCGGAGGATCGAAGACTCTGCTCTCCGGGCGCCTGACGACGACCGAGGTGGTCAGCTCGTGGGCGTACTCGTCCATGACGTCGAAGAGCCACTCGGACAGCCCCATGTCGTGGGCGTCCTGCCAGTGCAGGGCTCGCACGGGTCGCAGCTCACGCAGACCTTCGTCGTCGGGTGCGACGCCGATCGCCACCAGGATCAGCCGGGCCCGGGTCCGGTCCCGGTACTCCGCGTAGGAGTGGTACCAGCCGCTGTCGACCGGCACACCGTCGGTGATGAGGAAGACGAACGGCGAGCTGACGCGGTTGTCGGCGGCGAGCAGCACCCGGCGGTCCCGCTCGAGGACCCGGGCGAGCAACTGAAACAGCGGCCCGTAGCGAGCCACTCCCCGGGCTCGGATCCGCGGCAGCCTGCGTAACTCAGTGAGGTCGCTCAGTGGTACGACGACCTCTGCGGTCTCGTGGAATGCGACTATGCCGACCCGAACCCGCTCCCCGAGGAGCGGGTTCGACAACAGCTCGGTGCTGAGCCGGGCGATCGCCTGCTCAACCGCGGCGATCCGGTCCCCGGCCATCGACGACGAGATGTCGACTGCCAGATACATCGGAAGAACCTGTCCCACGGCCGGCCTCCTGGCGAGCGCGGTGTCCCGGGATGAGTGGCACGGTACAAGGGAACCCGCCCGCCGTCGAGCAATGTCGCTGAGGAGTGGACGGATCGGAGCGGTGCGAGCCGGACGGACTTGCGCAGGGGCCGCTCAGCC
>NZ_JAUQWH010000179.1 GCF_030757795.1 Actinoplanes oryzae | reverse complement strand
TGGCCATCCACGGTGGCGTACGACGGGAAGTCCGGCGTTCGGTCCAGGAGCTCTTCACTCAGGACAAGGACACCGTGGTCTTAGTCGCCACAGATGCGGCCGGCGAGGGCCTCAACCTGCAGCGAGCTCACCTGATGGTCAACTATGACCTGCCGTGGAACCCGAACCGCCTCGAACAGCGCTTCGGCCGCATCCACCGCATCGGCCAGACCGAAGTGTGCCGGCTGTGGAACCTCATCGCTGACGACACCCGCGAAGGCGCTGTCTTCCTCCGCCTGCTCGACAAGATTGAAGAACAGCGCCGCGCCTACGAGGGCAAGGTCTTTGACGTGCTCGGGGAGGCGTTCGAAGGCAAACCGCTCCGCGAGCTGCTCGTCGAGGCGATCCGGTACGGCGACCAGCCGGAGGTCCGGGCTCGCCTCAACCGGGTCATCGACGCTGAAGTCAGCGCGGGGCTGGACAAGCTGATGGCGGAGCGAGCCCTGCATCACGACTCGCTGGCCGACACCGACGTCCAGGAACTGCGACTCCGCCTTGAGGAAGCTCAGGCTCGGCGACTCCAACCTCACTACGTGCAGGCCTTCTTCGCTGAAGCTTTCCGTCTCCTCGGCGGGATGATGAGCCCTCGCGAAGCTGGCCGGTTCGAGGTCACTCACGTGCCAGGAGTGATCCGGGACAGGGATAGGCAGGTCGGCATCGGTGCTCCGGTTCTGCGCCGCTACGAACGTGTCTGCTTCGACCGACCTTTCGTGAGAGCAGACGGCAAACCAAAGGCAGATCTGATCGCTCCCGGTCATCCGCTGCTCGACGCGGTTGTCGACTTGGTCATCGAACGCTACGGAACCCTCCTCAAGCAAGGTGCGGTGCTGATCGACGCCAACGATCCCAGTGAGGGACCTCGGCTCCTGGTCGCCCTGACGCAACAGATCACCGACGGGCACGAACCTGCGCGCACTGTCTCGAAACGCTTCGAGTTCGTCGAGATCCGCCGCGACGGAAACGCCGAGTCCGCCGGGCCCGCTCCCTACTTGGACTACCGGCCGGCGACCGCGGAGGAACTCCCCCGCGTCGAAACTCTGATGACGGATTCCTGGATGGCCAGCGGCGCCGAAGACGTCGCGGTGACATGGGCCATCGAGCACGGCATGAGCCAACACCTCGTCGAGGTGCGCGACCGCGTTCGTCACACCGTCCAACGGACCAGGCAGCAGGTCAGGCAGCGTCTCATCCAGGAAATCAACTACTGGGATGCCCGGCACGCCGACCTCCTCGACCAAGCCGCCACCGGCAAGGCTCTCAAGATCAAGCCAGAGACGGCGGATCGGCGAGCCCGTGATCTGGAACGACGGCTGGAGAAGCGACTGGCCGAACTGGCTGCAGACGAGGCTCTGCGGCCCATGCCACCGGTCATAGCTGGTGGTGCGCTCGTCATCCCTGCCGGACTGCTGGACCGGCTCTGCGGCAAACGAGACGAGCCGGCCCTGGCTTACGCCCGGAACACCGCCGAGGTCGACAGGCGAGCCATCGCAGCGGTCATGGCGGCCGAACGAAGCCTCGGCCGCGAGCCCTTCGAGATGCCGCACAACAACAAGGGGTACGACATCAGGTCTCTAACTCCGGACGGCCATCTCGTCTTCATCGAGGTCAAGGGCCGAATCCTGGGCGCCGAGGACTTCATGGTGACCCGCAACGAAGTCCTCTACGCCAAGAACGCCGAACGCTACCGGCTAGCGTTGGTAAGCGTCCACCTAGACGGAGCGGATCACGACCAAGTCCGCTACGTCCTCAACCCCTTCCAGGGATTCGATTTCGGAGCGTTCATTGCCGACGGCGTACGCGGCAATTGGCGCGACATGTGGAACAAGGGAGAAGCACCGCAATGAGTGATAATGAGATGCCGATTAAACGCAAGCTCATCGAGGTAGCGCTGCCCTTGGAAGCAATCAACCGGGAGTCGGCGAGGGAAAAATCGATCCGGCATGGTCATCCGTCGACGTTGCATCTATGGTGGGCACGTCGTCCCCTGGCAGCCTGCCGAGCAGTACTTTTTGCACAGCTCGTCGACGACCCCTCAGCGCACCCAGACAAATTTCCTACCGACGAGGACCGAGCCCTGGAGCGCCGCCGACTTTTCGACATGATAGAAAAGCTGGTTACCTGGGAAAATATCAACGATGACCGGTTACTGAGCGCAGCAAACCGGGAGATTTCCCGCTGCTACGACGGCAACCCGCCCACAATTCTAGACCCTTTCGCTGGAGGCGGCTCCATCCCGCTGGAGGCACAACGGTTGGGACTGCAGTCACATGCCAGCGACTTGAACCCGGTACCGGTCTTAATCAACAAAGCGTTGATCGAGATTCCCCCCAAATGGATTGGTCATCCGCCGGTTTTTCCAGGAGCTTCAAAACAAGCCAACTCATGGCCACGCTCTACAGGACTTGCCGAAGACGTCCGGAAGTATGGAATTTGGATGCGAGAGGAAGCTAATCGAAGGATCGGCCACCTCTATCCACAGGCAAAACTCCCGGATGGCACCCTAGCCGATGTCATTGCGTGGATCTGGACTCGGACTGTGACTTGCCCGAACCCGGCATGCGGCATACAGATGCCGCTGGTTCGATCCTGGTGGCTGGGCAAGAAGAGGGGGAAAGAAGCGTACGTAATCCCCAAGGTTGGCGGAGAACGGGTCGAATTCTCGATCGGGAGAGACCCCGAACACGCCCCAGATAAAACGAATGACGGCACCGTCAACCGAAACGGCGCGACCTGCATTGGATGCCGCACGTCCGTACCGCTTAGCCACATCAGATCTGAAGGAAAAAGTCGTCGCATCGGTAAGCAGCTTATGGCCATAGTTGCCGAAGGCAGCCGGCACCGAATCTATCTTCCCCCCACTGCGGAACATGAGCAAGCTGCCGACATCACTGCACCCGAAGACACGCCGGATACTGAGCTACCAGAGGCCGCATTAGGATTCCGAGTCCAGGGCTATGGCATGACTAAGCACGCCGATCTATTCACCCCTCGGCAGCTAGTTGCACTGAACCTCTTCTGCAATCTGGTAAAAGAAGCGCGCGACAGAGTTTTTGCCGATGCGCTCGGAGCTGGCCTCAGCGAAGGAAGCCGCCTTCAAGACGGCGGCATGGGCGCTGCGGCGTATGCGGACAGTGTCGCCGTCTATCTAGCAATGACTATAAGTAAGATTGTCGATATAGGAAATGCTTTGGTCAGTTGGAAACCCAGCATGGACCAAGCAATTCACCTTTTCACTCGCCAAGCGATACCCATGCTTTGGGACTTCAGCGAAACCCCCATTCTCAGCACCAAACACGCTGGCGGTTTTGCCGTAAGTCTCAACAACGTAGCCAAGGCGATCCCTGCCGGCCAACAAGCAGGGATAGTGAACCAGGCAGACGCGAGCAGTCGCGACTACAGCAACCTAGTGATTTCGACCGACCCTCCGTATTACGATAATGTCGCGTATGCCGACCTATCAGATGTCTTCTATGTGTGGCTTAGGCGATCAATCGGCGATGTGTTCCCAAAATTCCTTGGGACGATGCTTACGCCAAAAACACAGGAATTAGTTGCCGACCCATTCCGGCGCGGCGGAGAGCAAGCGGCAGAAAGATACTTCGAAGATGGCTTCATCAACGTATTCGAACAGGTAAGGAAAGGATCTTCTGCGGCCACACCAATAACTGTATTCTACGCATTTAAACAAACCGAGAACGACACAAGCGGAACCGCAAGTACAGGGTGGGAGGTTCTCCTCGAAGGCATGATCCGCTCCGGCTGGGAAATAACGGCAACTTGGCCTATTCGGACTGAGCTTGGGAATCGAATGAGGTCCTTAGAGTCAAATGCTCTCGCCTCATCTGTAGTGCTGGCCTGCCGCCCAAGACCGGACAATGCTGCAACGGTGAACCGCCGCACGTTCTTATCCATGCTGAAATCCGAGCTACCTCAGGCACTTAAGGATTTACAGCAAAGCAGCATCGCCCCCGTAGATTTGGCGCAGGCGGCAATTGGACCAGGAATGGCGATATTCTCTCGCTATAAAAAAATAGTAGAACCTGACGGGTCGTCAATGCCCGTCCGAGCCGCCCTAACTGAAATCAACAGGGCTCTCGACGAGGTACTTGCCGAACAGGAAGGCGACTTCGACGCCGACACCCGCTTCTGCGTTAAATGGTTTAGCCAGTACGGCTGGGATGATGCAGCCTCCGGCACCGCCGACACATTGTCTCGGGCTGTCAATACTTCGGTAGATGGGCTGGTCCGTGGCGGAATCTTTTGGCAACGGGCAGGAAAAGCTCACCTAGTCGAACCAAATAATCTGTCGGACACTTGGGATCCTGCAACCGACGACCGCATCAGCATATGGGAAGTTGTGCTGCGATTGGCGAAGGCACTCAACGAGAATGGCGTCGACGAGACGGTCCAGCTAATGGCTGCTACTGGCGAACGCATCGATCTCGACGCCGCCAAGGAGCTAGCGTATCTCCTCTTCTCCATCTGCGAAAAGCGCAGGTGGACACAAACTGCTCTTCTCTTTAACGGACTAGGCACCTCGTGGTCCGATCTGTCCGCAGCCGCCCGCGTCGGCGGGACACTCACGCCGTCCCCTTCTCAGGGCGAATTTGACTTCGCGAGCATTGAGGAGTGACAGATATGGCTATCAACAACCGCGAACGAGTCGGCCGAGGATTTGAGATCTTGGCGGAAGGGCTTGCGCCTTTCGTCGAGAACATTATGACCGCGGCAACGCCTGGCGGACAAGATTGGGCCAAGTTATTGGAAGCCCGTGACTCGGCGAAGCATGGCTCAGCGAAGACGTACGCCAAGAATGACCCCCAGGTACAACTCAAAGTACTCACCGAGGACTGGAGGCTCTTCAAGGACAGTCTTTCCCGAGTCGACCAGTCGTTCGCTTCAGAACTGCGGGATGCCCGTAACCGGTGGGCCCACAACGCTGGTTTCACGTCCGACGACACCTACCGAACCCTGGACTCAATGGAACGTCTGCTCACCGCCGTCGGGGCTGTGTCGCAGGCGGAAGAAGTCCGCAAGATTCGTATGGATCATCAGCGAGCCGTCTACGAGACCGAAACTCGGAAGGCTGTCAAGGCGGCGTCATCGCCGAACGTCCCGGGCACCGGGCTCAAGCCTTGGCGAGAGGTAATCACACCGCACCGCGATGTGGCTACCGGCCAGTACAACGCCGCCGAGTTCGCCGCCGACCTACACATGGTTGCCACCAAGAACTCCAGCGTGAGCCCTGAGTACAGCGACCCGAAGGAGTTCTTCCAGCGGACTTACGTCACCGAAGGCCTGCGTGACCTACTCGATCGAGCCGCACGACGGATCAGCGGTGACCAGAACGCAAGTCCGATCATCAACTTGCAAACAAACTTCGGCGGTGGCAAGACCCACTCGATGCTGGCCCTCTATCACCTCTGCTCGGGTACCCCCATCACTGATTACCCGCAGGAGGTCCAGGACGCCGTCGGCAGCGCCAAGCTGCCTATCGAGGAGCCGGTCAAACGTGTTGCGCTGGTGGGCACCCACCTCAGCGTGACGCCGGAAAAGAGCAGCGTCAAGCCAGACGGCACGCAGGTGCGTACCCTGTGGGGCGAGCTTGCTTGGCAGCTCGGCGGCCGAACCGCCTACGACATGGTCGCCGAGGCAGACCGAAATTCCACCAACCCTGGTTCAGCTCTCTCCGAGCTACTCGCGGCATATTCGCCGTGCCTCATCCTGATCGACGAGTGGGTGGCCTACGCACGGCAGCTCTACGGTCGTGACGACTTGCCAGCTGGAACGTTCGATACCCAGTTCACGTTCGCCCAGACGCTTACTGAAGTGGTCAAGTCGGTTCCTGGAGCCCTGCTCGTCATCTCCATTCCTGCCTCGGACACCGCTTCAGGGGAGGACGATGGCAGCGGAGGCACCGACCTCGAGGTTGGCGGCCCGAACGGTCGAAAGGCCCTAGAGAGGCTGCAGAACGTAGTACGACGCATTGCCCACCCCTGGCGGCCGGCCTCAGCGAACGAATCGTTCGAGATTGTCCGTCGGCGGCTGTTTGAACCGACCAACGCCGACGCGCAGGGACACATCTCGGCAGTCGCCCGCCAATTCGTGCAGTTCTACGCCGAACACAAGGGCGAGTTCCCCCGGGAGTGCAGCGAGTTGGAGTACGAGCGCCGCATTCGCCGGGCGTACCCGATCCACCCTGAATTGTTCGATCGGCTCTACGAGGACTGGTCAACGCTAGATCGGTTCCAGCGCACCCGCGGAGTGCTGCGGCTGATGAGCGCCGTGGTCCATGAACTGTGGCGCAACCAGGACCAAGGACCGCTCATCATGGCCGGCTCGATCCCATTGGACGCTGCAAAGGTCGGCAATGAGCTGACCCAGTACCTGCCTGACGCGTGGAAACCGATCATCGATGCTGACATCGACGGTGAGGCCTCTACGCCAGTTCATATTGACGCGGACCGCCCCACCTTCGGCGCACGGGCGCTGACCAGGCGGATCGCCCGCACCGCCTTCGTGGGTTCCGCTCCCACCCTGCAAACCGCGCACAAAGGCATCGAACGGCAGCACCTCTGGCTGGGCGTGGCTGTTCCAGGCGACACCGTCGGCAACTTCGGATCAGCCTTGGAGGTGCTCAGCCAACGTGCCACGTACCTCTATGTCGACGGCGCCCGCTACTGGTACGACACCCAGGCCTCGGTGACCCGCACGGCCCAGGATTTCGCCGACCGGCTGCGAGAACATCCCGAGGAGGTCTGGGCGGAACTCGTCCTCCGACTGGCAAAAGAGCGGTCGGCTCGAGGCGACTTCGCCGCTGTACACCCGTGCCCGGACGACAGCGGTGCTGTTCCGGACACCGAGGAAGCGAAGCTCGTCATCCTGCACCCGCGGGAAACGCATACCCGCGGCAGCAAGGACTCTACGGCTCTCGCCTTCGCGCAGCGTTGTCTCGACACGCGAGGCTCGGGACAACGGGTGAACCGCAACGCCGTGGTGTTCCTCGCCGCCGATGAGAAGCGCATGGAAGAGCTGGCGGAGGCTACTCGTGACTACTTGGCTTGGAGGAACGTCTGCGAGCGCATCGATGAGCTTAACCTGACCGTTCAGCAGCAGACCATGGCAAAGAATCGACGCAAGACCGCCGACGACACCGTAGATCTGCGTCTAGCTGGTGCATATATCTGGGCGATCGTGCCCGACCAACCGGAGCCGAGCCGACCAGCGGGGTGGGAGGTTCTTAAGTCGGAAGGTGCCCAGCCGAGACTGGCTGAACGCGTGACTGTCAAGCTCCGCCAGGGCGGCCTGCTTGCCACCAGCTACGGCGCACGCAATATTCGGATGGACCTGGACGGCCCGTTGCAGCCGGTGTGGAGCCGGGGGCACGTTTCCGTCGGCGACTTGTGGTCGTACTACCGCAAGTATCCCTATCTGACCCGGCTACGGGATCGCTCGGTGCTCGATGACGCCATTCGGTCTGTGCTGAACGAGATCTCGTGGGAGGTGGAGGGGTTCGCGCTCGCCGAAGGCTTCGACGAGGCGAAGGCCCGCTATGTCGGCCTCGATATCCCGCACGAGAACAGCGGCTTCGGGCAGATCACCGATGCCACCCTGCTGGTGCTGCCCCGGCTCGCACGGAAGCAGCAGGAGGAGGAGCGGCCAAAGCCCCCGCCGGCTCCGGGCGGGGACGGACCTCAGCCCGGTGATGGTGGCGGCATCGGGCAACCCACCCCACCGACCACACGCGGAGGATCAGGCGGAACGCCCCCGCCCTCGCCTACCCCACAGAACACGCGCTTCTTCGGCGTCATGCAGGTGAACCCGGAGCGTTACAGCCGTGACCTCACCCGGGTGGCGCAGGAGATTCTGCAGCACCTTGCCGCCGAAGGGGTTCAGCTCGAGGTCCGCGTCGAGATCACCGCGACCAAGCCGGAAGGTTTCCCCGACGACAAGGTCCGGACCGTCACGGAGAACGCCAGCACCCTCAAGTTCACCGATTTCGGGTTCGAGAAGGAATAGTCGGCATGCCGGTCGAGAAGACTGAAAAGGATATCGCCTCGCTGGTCAAACAGGTCTCCAACGGAGAGATCCGGCTACCGGAGATCCAGCGAGCCTACGTGTGGAAACCTACCCAGGTCGCCCGCTTGATCGAGTCTCTCTACCGGGGCTATCCCTCGGGCTCGCTGCTGTTCTGGCGGACCTCGGAGACACCGGAGACGCGGGCGGTGGCGGCGAACGCCCCCACCGCCGCGCCTGCGGTGCTTCCGCTTTACCTGCTAGACGGTCAGCAGCGACTCACCTCCCTGCACCGGGTGATGACCGACCACCCGCAGGCGCAGATCGTCTTCAACGTGGAGACTGAGACGTTCCAGAACCAGAGCGCGGCCACCAGCAAGGATGTCCGCTGGGTCAAGGTCTACGACCTGTTCCGGGACGACGCTGATCTGCTCGACGTCATGGAGAGCATCGACTACAGCATCGTCGAGTTACCGCGGCAGCAGGTCGGGAAGCGGCTGCAGCGCTTGATGAACGTGCCGAAGTACGGCTACCACATGGAGATCATCACCGACCTAGCGTACGAGGAGGTCGCGCAAATCTTCGTACGGGTGAACAGCGGTGGCCGAGCGCTGAAGACCAGCGATCTCGCCATGGCGACGCTCTCGGCGCGCTGGCCGGGCGTGCTCGCCAAGCTGGAGGCAGAAGCCAAGTACTGGCATGCCCGCTCCTATGGCGATCTCGATGTCACCTTCCTCACCCGCGCCTTGACCGGAGCGGTGCTCGGCCGTGGCCTCTCCGCGTGGTCGCACACCAGGCTCGCGGCCGCCACCGACGAGGAATTGGCGCACGGCTGGGCAACAGTGCAGCGCGGTCTGCGTGAACTGGTGCCGCTACTAAAGAACAACCTCGGTGTCACCCACAGCTCCCTGCTGCCGTCAATGGCGGTGCTGTTGCCCCTGGTGGTTCTCCTTGGCGAGCGACAAAACGAGCCGATGGACGCCGACACCGCAAACGGAATTCTCTATTGGTTCCTGGCAGCCACGATCGGCAACCGCTACAGCGGCAGCACGGACACTCTTCTCGGCCAGGACATCCCCGCCGCGCGGGAAGATGAGCCGGTACGCACAATGCTCGCCAACCTCGGGCTGGTCGGAACACGTGTGGACGTGACACCGCGAGCCCTGGTGGGGCGCTCGACCGGAAGCCCGTACTTCTTCCTCAGCTTCCTGGTGGCCAAGCGCGCCGGAGCGAAGGACTGGTTCTACGGAACAGTCATCGATCCTGACGGCGATGACGGGCACAAGATCGAATACCACCACATTCACCCGCGTGCCACTCTGAAGGACACATATACCAAAGCCGAGATTAATGACCTTGCGAACCTGGCGTTCATCTCGGCCAGCGCGAACCGCAAGATCAGTGACCGGTCGCCGTCCGTCTACTTCCCCACCCTGGATCCAGCCGAGTTCGCGGCACACTTCGTCCCCTTGGACAAGAACCTGCGCATCGCTGACGCCTACCGGAGATTCCTCGCCGCACGCCGGGAGATGCTTGCTACCTCGATGACGGACCTCATCAACCAGTTCCGCCCGAAGTGGCTCGACCACGTTACGGTATCCACCGGCGATGATCTCGAAGGGTGCGCGCTGGAGTTCGTGCGATTCGAGAGCTCCTGGGATGATCCCAAACTCTACGTTCACGCCCAGGATCACGGTGTTGAGTGGAAGGCTCTGCTCTCGGCCAACGCCTTGGACAACGCGGTCGCCGACGCGGAAGCCAACATCTCCACGGACCTGGACGTCTCCGGCCAGCAGGTGGCCGTCCGCAGCGACAACGACGTCCTCGAGATCGAACTCGGACCTTTCCTGGTCACCGGGACGGCAGCGGATTGGAAGGCCGTTCTGGAACGGGAACGTGCAGACGTCCAACCGCTCTCCCAGGCACCCGCGCTGCTTGACATTCCGGCGTGGGACGGGCCCCGTCGGCGGTTTCCGGTGACGGCCAGTGACTAGCCCCTGGCAGGCGCGTCCCGAGGTGGCGACCGACCTCGTCTATCGGAGCCTGTTCACATCGGCTGCACCGGACCTGCGGCACCAGGCGGCGGAACTGTTCGCAGCGTGGGCCAGCGGGAAGGGTGTTCCGGTCACTTCGGCCGCGCTGCTGAAGGGCACGAACGCCGAGGGCTGGGCCGAAGGTGTCCGCCGAGTCGCTCACGGCGCCGCCGGATCCCATGTCGAGAAGGCGACTGGACGGAAACTCCATGCGGCCCTGTTCCGGCTTCAGGAGTTTCTTCCCGACGGCACTACCTGGACCACGTCCCTACGCGTCGCTGTCCCCTACGAAGCCGAACAACACAGCCTCCTCCCGGAGGCCGACAAACAGAACGAGGCCCTCCTCCGTGTCGACGGGCACTGGCCGAGCCGGCCCTGGGTCTGGCTCGACCTGGAGCACGACCGAGCCGAGGGCAGCGCGCCGGTTCGCCCGGGCAGCCCGCGCCTGATCCGCGACCTACTCGCCGCAGTGGAGGGAACAGACGCCTCTCTTCCGCTGACGTCCGATGTCCTCGACATCACCGAAAGCCACGTTGGCGAGCTGTGTGGTTGGTTGTTCGATTCGGATCGCCGAGTCCCCGTGATCGTCTTCAGCCCGGACCCGGAGACCGAGGAGAAGCAGAAGCGTTTCGCCGACCGACTTGCCAGGGATGTAACCGGTGTAGCGGTCGTGGTTCGGCTGCACAGCACGACAGCCGCCGGGGCCTTCTCCCGCCGCGTCGGGCCTCACCTGCAGGTCAACGGCGGCGCGATGCGCACCTACCTGCCCGGGCTGATGCCGAACGAGCCGTTTCCAAGGCGCCACCGCGTGTTGTCCGCAGCAACCATGCGAGCCCTCGGCCAACGGTCCGCTAACGCCGTACGCGATCAGGTTCTCGGTCTGTCCACCCGACGAACCCCGCCGGCCTCGTCTGCTCTGGTACGCCGGGCCCTGTCCCGGACCTCCGTGGAACGCACGGCGCCCGAACGTCGGCTGCCGACGGCCCAGACGCAACTGTTCCCTGCCCCGAACGAGCCTGTCGTACTGCCCGGCTTGGACCCAGCTCCGCCGATAGGTGATTCCGATACCCAGCCGGCACAGCCGGTGGTCGCCGAAAGCGCCGAGGGCAACCGGCTGCTACGCGCCACTCTCACGCTGGCCGGCATCGACCCAAGCCCTGTCGAGTTGGTGGACGATCCCGCCGACCCCGCATCGCTGGAAGCGGAACGGCGCGCGCTGCAACAGCTGCTGCTGGCGACACGCTCGGAGGTTGCCGGCACAGCGAAGCTGGCGGAGGCCACCGAGGAAATCTCTCTGCTGTATGCGGAGGTCGAAGAACTCACCGCCCAACTCGGTGAGGAACGAAAAGTCCGGGCAGAGATCGAGGACCTACGGTACGAACGAGACCTCGGCGAGCTGGACCTGGCTGACCTGGAGCGGGACAACGAACGGCTGCGCGCCCGGATCCGCTGGCTTGAATCCGAACTCTCCGTTCATTACGTGCACGTGGCCGGCCGGGCGACGCCCGACCAGATCCCGCTACCGACCAGCGTCGTGGAAGCCCTGGAACTGGCTGCCACTCATTTGCCTCTTCTCGTCATCGGCCAGACGTCTGACGCTGCGGCCGGGCTGGACGTACACCCACAGGCGGAGCGGTGGGCCCTTAAAGTCTGGCAGGCTCTGGCTGCTCTCAACTCGTACGCCGAGGCCCGTACGATAGGAGCCTGGTCCAACTCCTTCTTGGCGTGGTGTCAGGAGCCGTTGTCCGGCGGTCTCGCTGTGCCTGCGACTTGGACCGCTCTGAGCGAGTCGGAAACGACCAACACCACGCCGAAGCTGCGGGAGGCACGGACCTTCCCCGTGCCTCCGGTCGTTGACCCGGGTGGACGCCTCTACATGCCGGCCCATGTCAAGATCCAGCAGGGTGGTTCGCCGTGTCCCCGCATTCACTTCCACGATGATGCCGGCGGCAGGTCCGGACAGGTTTATGTAGGGTATGTCGGAGATCATCTACCCACTGCCAACTTCCGCTGACCCTTGGCCCAGACCCCTCCGGGCCTTCACGAGAGCAAGACAATGACCGATCCAACAATCTGCATCGTCCTTCTGAGCCCTCCGTTGACCTCCGGAACTCGAACAACCAACGCTGTCCGGCGAGCAGCTGCTCTCCTTGGGTTCTCCAACCTGAGAATCGCGAACCTCCTCGACGTTCCTACCCGAAATCTGGAGCACGTGGTCGAGCTCGGCGAAAGTCCCGACTTGTGGGAAGGCTCCCGGTCCAGGCTGACCGAGGCGCTCGAAACGGCCGACAGCCTGCTCTTCGGCTGGGGCGTACTTCGTGGCCTACGCTCCGCTCGCGCAGCCGCCGAGGAACAGATCAACTGGCTTCTCGACCATGCGGGCAGCCTTGGTCACCCCTCGGCTTGGTCGGTCGGGCTCGACCTCGACGTGCGGCATCCTTCCCGCTGGCACCAGTACACAGCAGACAAGCACGCCAGAACAGGAGGCGGAACACCGGATGATCGATTGAGGTCAGTACTCGTTCAGCGGCCGCTGCTCAGCTATCGACCCTCGTGCAGTCCAACGACCCGGACCACCCGAGGACGGGGTGCGGCAACCGGGAGCGGCCTGAGATCGGCCGATAAGTAGACCCACAAAGATGGCTGCGCCGACCGCCAGGAACAACTATTGTTTATCATCGATGACTTCCCTGGTTGAGTTGAGCGCCCAACTTCAACGGATCTTCCGCGGTCAAGAGCAATACGGCGCTGGTCCGCCTGCAGAGCAAGCCCGCCGCTTCCGGCTCGAGCGCCTGCTCGAACCCACCGTCGAACAGGCGAAGCGCAACTCCGCGGACATCCCTCGCGAACCGATCGATCTTTTGGTTAGCCTATCCGGCTTCTCCCCCGAGACCACGATCCTCGCCTTTGAGCTGCTACGACCTCAACGTCTGATGATCATTGCCTCCGAGGAAGCCCGGACGAGTGTCGACATCATCCAGCGAGCGTTGCGGCTACCACTGTCGCGGCTCGACGTTCGCTATACCGATCCGGTCGACCCTCGAAGGATCTACCAGTTCATCAAAGAAGCGGCCCAGCCGTTCCCGGAAGCCGAGGAGCTCAAAGCGGTCATCGACATCACCGGCGGCAAAAAGGTGATGAGCGCCAGTGCTGCTTTAGCCGCAGCGCAGTTGGACCTCGCACTCTGCTACATCAACAGCACCTTCGACCCGGAGATGCGGCTTTCCATACCGGGTACCGAGCGGCTGGTCATCGTTCCCAACCCCACTACTCTCTTCGGTGACCGCGAGATGGAGGCTGCACTGGTCGCCTTCCGGCATGGCGCCTACGCCGCCGCCCAGGCCCGATTTGCCGAGATCGCGGAGACAGCCTACGAACCGGCTCGGGCGCGCTTTCTGCGTGATCTCGCGTCGGTCTATGAGTCTTGGTGTGACCTGAACCTGGAGACTCTGCAATCACGGGCGCAGGTAATGCGAGAACGCTTGAGCGATCCCGGCTACAGCGTCACGCCTACGGTTGCCAAGAGAGTGCGAGACCAACTGGTGTTCCTCGACACCCTCACAGGCGCGCCACGGACCGAGCGCGAGAGCCCATCGTTTCTACTCAATTTCTACCTACTCGGCCAGCACTACCGTGGCCTTGGCCGGCACGACTTCGCGGCCCTGCTCTACTACCGCACCATCGAGAGCTGCTTCGCGCAGCGCCTCGCCCGCCTTGCCCCTGGTTTCCGCACCGCAACTCCTGATTATCGACTGCTCGGCAGGGACCAGGGGGACTTACGAGCACGGTACCGAGCCGCCACTGAAGCCGTCCATGGGACGGAAGCAGCGGCCCTGCCAGCTCCGATCGGCTTGATGGAGGCCGTTCTTCTACTCTTCGTTCTCAACGACTCCCTCCTCAGAAAGATCGGCTTGACCTCCGAGAAGGCGTTAAGGCATTTCAAGGGCCGACTCACGGCGCGTAACAAGTCTGTACTTGCCCACGGAACTGAAACCATTAATGAATCACTGAGCAATGAGCTGGGAGGGCTTGCCACGCGCAGCGTGCGAGCCTTTTGGGCACTCGATTTCGCCGATGAGGACGTCGACGACCGAATTGCCACTCTGAAATTTGTGGTGGACGCCTGAGATGCCGGAGGAAAGAACCTCTCGGCTCAAGGTGCCCCGACGGCCGAGCTGAGCAGTACGCCCAGCAGCGCTTCCCCAAACTCTTCCCGCCTACTTCCTTGGAGGTATTCGGGCGTCGACCCGCCCGGCATCACCTCCCACCAACAGCGAGAGAAACAGCCTGCAGGACAGCGATCAGAACCGACTGATTACACCGCCAACGCTCAAAGACGAGGCACGAATAGGCGAAGAGTCTAGTCGAGGCTACCTAAGCTGCTGCAGATCCGCCCACGAAGTAACCAGATGATTGAAAGCTACGCCGTCTTTGGTCCATCGTCGCCGCTCGCAGACGGAAAACAGCAAATAGGCCATATCTTTAATGGAATCGACACTCGGAACAACACTTGCGGCCGCTGAAAGGTACTCCGACGCTGACTCCAACCCCTCGCTCTCCAACCGCCTGGTCAACTCCATCAAAATTCTCCAAAGCACGGGCATTTCCTGATCACTGGGAAACCCGCCGACTCCCAAATATTCAGTCGGCGCAACAAGTCGCACCTTACCAGCTCTGGCCGACACAATGCCAAGACGACTCAGTCGACGTATCGATGTGTTAAGGGCCTTGGAAATACTTTCCGCGTCGCCGAATTCTCCCTCACTCCAGCCGTATTCCGCAAACCACTTAAGAGCAAAACGACTATTCTCGTCAAGCTCGCCTTCATGCTCCGCCAATGTTTCACCAAGCACCTGATTTATTAATGCCAAGGCCGTTCTGACACTCATCGGCGATCCGTCGACTTCAACAACTTGGGCATAATTGCTAAATGCCGCAATGCCGGGTCCTATAGCCGCCTGAGCTAGATCGACAGGAGCAATGTTGCCCTGCTCCAGACTTATCAAAGCATCTGGCAATCTTTCCCGCAACTCTCTAATAAAGCCTCGACGATCAGTAGTGCCCGCAGTATCCGGTCGCGGCCGACACGCCAGAATGATCGATGAAGCTAAGGCGTTAGCGCCAATATCTCGCATTCGGCCGGTTCGCTCTGTCCGAATCGGCCACGTAGCTTGGATGGACCAACCCGTGCGAAGCATCGCATCCAAGAATACTTCCCAGCCGGTTGAGACCTGATCTACATCACCGTCTTCGGATTGCTTGTAGGCGTAATATATCGTCACAGGAAGATCGTCTGGCGCACCGTTACGAAGCCAGGTAAATACTTCTTCATATTTTTGGCGGAAGAACCGCGCAGCTTCGGCCTTGCCGCCATGTCGTGAGGGATCTGCTATGAGCTCCTCAGCCTTCGGCGTCAAAGACGTCTGGAACATTTCCGGGTAAAGATCGCCAACCGTCTTCCGGAGCCAGGCGTAGAAGAAATCCGACAAGACTGCATAGCCAACGTTGTCGTAATAGGGTGGATCGGTAGAAAGCACGACCCCTAGCGGCTTTTTCACTTTGGCAGCGTCGGCTTGAATAGCAAATCCAGGCTGTCCTGCCACTAAGGTATCAAGAGCCCGCGCTATCCACTCTGCGCTTTGCCTATAATCAGAGGGTCCACTGAAAAATGGATTTCCTTCTGCAAAGTCCCAAACCATCGGTATTGCTTGTCGCGCAAAAACATCACTAACGCTTTCTTTAGAGGGATGCGGATTCCAACGGCATAGGCTGGAGTTTGTCGACGACACTCTACTGAGGGCGAGCCCAAGATAGACCGCAACAGCGTCGCTATACGCACGAGCCTCCGAGCGTTTGCTTTCTGATCCAAATCCGGCAGCTAAGGCATCCCTGTATATTTTCTCACGCGCTTGACGGATAGATTCACAATACGTAGTAAGCATCACGAGCTGCCTGCTGGTGAATAGATCGGAAATAAGCTTGAGACCATAATTCACACACCAAACGTTCCGCGGATCAGAAGTCAGCTGCTCAACCGGTGCTGTGGCCGGCGGCTCGACCCGAGAGCAAGCAATCTGCTCTTCATCTGCCTCAAGATAGATCCGGCGCCGATCCCCTTTGGCAGCGATTGCCACCAGTTGCACGCCGATTCGCTTCATTTCCCCCTCTGCGCGAATGTGTGACAGGGATATGAATTCGCGGCAGCCGACACAAACGGCACCGCCGCGACGCATCGTCCCATCATTCTCTTTAGCAGGACTTCTGGTCATGTCACTGGAAACCGAGAAGCGAACATTTCTAGCATCTACAGACGGAGTTAAATACGCCTCCTTGCCCGGCTTCTTGGCAAGCCACCAAGAACGCATCAAAGGCGTGCGTATTCCGCAGGCAGGGTTTGAACATCGGACGGTTCTCGCCCAAATCCAGGCAACCACTGGCACCCGCGACCGATCGGGCAAGGTAGCTTGCGGGTACAGCGCATTCAAAGCTTCATGGACTCTATCGCGGACCCAACCGCTGTAATGCCGCACATCTTCGGCAAGCCCCAGCGAACCAACCCAGGAGCGCTTTCTTTCGGAAGTACCTAACGATACCGGAGGCCTGTTTGACCATCTCGGCGGAATCTCCAGAATGGCCTTGTTAATCAAGACGGCCACCGGATTCAGATCTGAAGCGAACGCAGCCAGGCCAAGACGTTGGGCCTCCAGCGGGATTGAACCACCACCCGCAAAAGGATCCATGATCGAGGGAGGGAAATCCCCCAGGCTCCTAGCTACCTCACGCCGAGCCCTGGCGATAATATCGGAATCGCTGGCGTTCTCCCAGACCACTAACTGCTCGATCAGATCGTGCAGCCGCTTACGCTCCACAGCCTGCTCTTCTAGCGTGGGAAAAAGCTCGGGCTTCGATGATGGATCATCAACAAGTTGCGCAAACAACACCGCACGACATGCCGCCAAGGGACGACGGGCCCACCAAGGGTGAACTGTTGACGGGTGTCCATGGCGAATTGATTTTTCGCGCGCGGATTCCCTATTTATCGCCTCGAGAGGCAGGGAAACCTCGATAAGCTTTCTTTTGTAGCCATCGGACACGACGACAACCTCCCGTCAGGCCCCCCAGCCCAGGGGCAACAAGCAGAGATTGACTTCAATCGATCACGTTCTGTGTCCGAACTGTCACTTAAAGTAAGATATCTGACAGTTGATATTCGACGGACCCGCATGGTCGACCGGGGGTATCGACGAAGTTGAAGGGGCTGGCCGGCAGCCCTTGCCAGACGGGGCGTGCCGACCCTGGCCAGCTGCTTCCTACCGCCGTTCGGCGCGCCGGCTGGTCAGACTCGGAGCTCCGTCCGACCGGCACGCGCCACGTCGGCTGACCGATGGTGGCTTCAGCACCGCAGCTGGACGGAGGCCTACGCACTTGCTAACCCTTTGGAGAGGCAGGATAGCTGCCGGGATGTAAGCCACGATGGACGCGGACGAACTCACCGAGATCGTCGAAACCTGCGAGTTCGACGACCGCATCTCCTCGTACGTGGTGACCTCCCCAACCATGCTCTGCTCAGCGACGACGTCTTCCGCATGATCGGCAGCTTGGGGCAGGACGGA
>NZ_JAUQWH010000178.1 GCF_030757795.1 Actinoplanes oryzae | reverse complement strand
ACCCTGCACACGCGGGGATCTCGCCCGGCGCCGGTGGCACCTCGCCCGGCACCGGCGGAGACCTCGGCCGGTCGGGCCACAGACATGACGGGCGCTGCCTCTCCGGCAGCGCCCGTCATCGTTTCCGATCCGCCCGAATCCCGGCGTGCAGCCCGCGCCCTCACAACCCCGCGCTCGCGCCGCCCGCATCCGCTGAAGCCCGCACGCGCTGCCCCGCACGCGCGCAGCCCCGCCCTTGTGAGAGCCAGCAGCCCACACTCGTCCGAGCGGAGCCCCGCACCGTCGCGGAGAGCCGTGCGTGGTGGAGTGCCGCGCGTGATGGGGTGCCGCGCGTGATGGGGTGCCGCGCGTGATGGGGTGCCGCGCGTGGCGGAGTGCCGCGCGTGGCGGAGTCCCGTGCGTGGCGGAACCTCGTGCGTGGCGGAACCCCGCGCGGGGCGGGGCTCCGCTTGCGGGGTCAGACGCGGCGGAGGACGGCGACCACGCGGCCCATCACGACGGCGTCGTCGCCGGGGATGGGGTCGAAGGCGGGGTTGGCCGGCATCAGCCAGACGTGGCCGTCGCGCTGGCGGTAGCTCTTGACGGTGGCCTCGCCGTCGATCATGGCGGCCACGATGTCGCCGACGTTGGCGGTGGGCTGCTGGCGGACGACGACCCAGTCGCCGTTGCAGATGGCGGCGTCGATCATCGAGTCGCCCTTGACCTCGAGCATGAAGACCTCGCCCTCGCCCACGAGCTCGCGGGGCAGCGGGAAGAAGTCCTCCACGGCCTGCTCGGCGAGGATCGGGCCGCCGGCGGCGATCCGGCCGACCAGCGGCACGTAGGCCGGGGCGGGGCGGGCCGAGCGCAGTGCCTCGTCGTCGACCAGGTCGCTGGGGGAGCGGACGTCGACCGCGCGCGGCCGGTTGGGGTCGCGGCGGAGGAAGCCCTTCTTCTCCAGCTCCTTGAGCTGGTAGGCCACGCTGGACGGGGAGACCAGGCCCACCGCCTCGCCGATCTCGCGGACGCTCGGCGGGTAGCCGTAGCGCTCCACCCAGTCCTTGATGAACTCCAGGATGCGCCGCTGCCGGGCGGTCAGGTCGGCGCTGACGAGGTCGGGGAACTGGCTGACCACCGGGGTGACCGAGCGCAGCTGCGGCGCGTCGGCACTGCGCGCCCGGGCGGGGGTGCGCCGGCGCACGGCCGCTTTCGCGCCGGCGGCTTCCATCGTGGCATCCTGCTGGTGCCGGCTTGTCCGATCGTCGGTCGACACGTCGCGGCCCTTCCTGTCGGCCAGTGCCTTGTGGGCACGTGGTGCTCTCGCGGAGCCGGACAGTCGCCGTGGGGATGACGCATGCCCGGCTGACCCCTCTTGACGAGGATCTTCCGGCGCGGCGGGGACCACGACGCGGTCTGCGGCTCCGCGATGGTGCTGCCGCCCCCGAAAACCCTCGTGCACGACCGTATAGGCGCGGTGCGACATTTTCAAACATCTGTACGACTTTCCTGCGGCGTGTCGCTCGGAAGTGCTCGACTTCCGTACGCCTGTTCTGATAAACCATCGGACAGGCGTTCGATCGAACGCGTGTCCTATCCGCAGTCCCGGAGAAGGTGAATGCCGTGGTAGCCACCGGTGTGCGTCCCCGGCCCGCCCCGTTGCGGCTGACCCGGCGCGGCCGCGTCGTGCTCCTGAGTCTCTTCCTCGCGGCATGGTGCTCGGCCAGCGCCGTGTTGTGGGCCACTGCCTCCCGTGCCGACGAGGCGCCGCGTCCCGGCCCGGCCGTTGTGGTGCACGAGGGCGACTCGCTGTGGTCCATCGCCGAGCGGGTCGCGCCCGGCCGCCCCGCGAGCGAGGTGGTCGGCGACATCGAGCGGCTCAACGGCTTGACCGGCCCGCTCCTCCGGCCGGGCCAGACCCTCGTCCTCCCCGGCTGACCATGCCGGCTCCCCGACTCACCATCCCGGCCGGCGCCCGCGTGCGCGATGTGACGGGCTCCGAGTCGCATGTCGCCGTGGCGTGCTGCGGATGGTGCTGCTGATCGCATGTCTCCGTGGCGGTGCTGCTCCCGATGCCGCTGAGTCGCGTGTCGCCGTGGCGTGCTGCTGAGTCGCCTGTCGCCGTAGGCTACTGCGCGTGGCGTGTCGCCGTGGCGTGCTGCCGCGTCGCCGCCGCGGGGTTGACCGCCGTTGCGAAGCCTGACGCTCTCTGGGGAAGTCGAAGCGCCCACGAGGAAGCGGAGCCGATCACCTCGAAAGTCTCCGAGGAAGCCGATGCGACCCCCGAAACGTTCAGCCGAAGCCGCCGACGGCGCTGGGGTGATTGATCACTTACGGGTGGCTGGTGTCCCCTTTGTGGAGGAGTTCCGCCGGGCCGGCCCCCCGGCGCGCCCCCGATGCCCGACGCTGGTGATCATCCCCACGTCCTCGTCGCAGGGTCCCGCGCCGTTCGTCCGGCGGCGACCGGTTCATCCATGGCGATCATGCTTTCGTGCCCGTAAACGTGACGTGGATCAAGGACTTCGGGTGCTGCCCGTGACGGCCGTGGCACCCGTCGTATTGAGGAGGAAAATCCGGCGCGCCGACATGCCGGTGAACTTGCGTCGGCGTACGCATCGGCCTAACGTCGACCCCAACATCTAGTAGTTACAAGGGTGTAAGTCGTCCACAGGTTGGGGTCGCGGCCCTTCGTCATCCACAGGCTCGTCCACAGTTCCGAGGCGGAAAACGATCACCTCGGACTGCTGTTCGGCGTGCCCGGATCACGGAGGCAGACCGTGTTTCACCCCGCCCGGGCGGCGCTCTCGTGACGTCCGGGGGACAGGGGGATTGCGGTGCGGTGTCCGTACTGCCGGCATGCGGATTCGCGTGTGGTCGACTCGCGCGAAGCCGACGACGGCCAGCTGATCCGCCGCCGCCGGTCCTGCCCCGAGTGTGGCAAGCGGTTCACGACGGTCGAGGAGGCCGTGCTCGCCGTTGTCAAGCGCAGCGGCGTCACCGAGCCCTTCAGCCGCACCAAGATCATGAGTGGCGTGCGCAAGGCGTGCCAGGGGCGGCCCGTGGACGAGGACTCGATCGCGCTGCTCGCGCAGAAGGTCGAGGAGACGGTCCGGGCCAAGGGCGCCGCCGAGATCCCCAGCCACGAGGTCGGCCTGGCCATCCTCGTGCCGCTGCGCGAGCTCGACCAGGTCGCCTATCTCCGGTTCGCCAGCGTCTACAAGTCGTTCGACTCGCTCGACGAGTTCGAGCGCGAGATCACCGAGCTCCGCGCGGCCCGCAGCGGCCGGAGCGAGGCCACGCCGCACGAGGCCGCCGGCAAAGCACACAACGACGCCGCCGGCAAAGCGCAGCAGGAGGCCGCCGGCAAAGCGCAGCACGAGGCCGCCGGCAAAGAGCACAAAGAGGCAGCCAGCAGAGACGCCGGCAGCAGGTCGGCCGACCAGCCGGCCGAGAGGCACATCGTCAGCACCAGGTCCGGGGGCAGCCGGGCGCCCAGGGTCACCGACCGGGCGCCCTGACCGGGCGAGCCGGCCGGGCGGAGGCGCACCGGCCGGGAGCGGGCCGTGACAAGCACGGGACACGGGCCGTGAAACACCAGCGCCGGGAGCGCACCGCGGGTCAGGACGACCGTGGGCTGCCCGATCCCGGCAGGCAACACCTGCATCACCAGCGCGTGTACTGCACCGCCGCCACGGGGCGCCGCGCCGTTCGGGCACGTCTTCCGCTCTGCCGGGCGGGAGAACGCGCGCCGGGCGAGACAAACGGCTGGAATGGATTGGGATCGCGGTGGGGAAGCCGTGATCGTCGAGGGGGAGCACACAACATGGCCGGAGACGGCGTGACAGCAGGACGGCAGCGGAACCGCGCGGCCGCGAACAACGGCTCGGCAGTCGGGGGGCTGCGGGTCGAGCGGGTCTGGACGACCGAGGGCGTCCACCCGTACGACGAGGTCGAGTGGGAGTCCCGCGACGTCGTCATGACGAACTGGCGGGACGGCTCGATCAACTTCGAGCAGCGCGGTGTCGAGTACCCGTCGTTCTGGAGCGTCAACGCCGCCAACATCGTCACCACGAAGTACTTCCGTGGTGCGGTCGGCTCGCCCGAGCGGGAGCGCTCGCTCAAGCAGCTCATCGACCGGGTCGTGCACACCTACCGCAAGGCCGGCGAGGAGCACAACTACTTCGCGACGCCCGCCGACGCCGAGCTGTTCGAGCACGAGCTGACCTGGATGCTGCTGCATCAGGTGTTCAGCTTCAACTCGCCGGTGTGGTTCAACGTCGGCACGAAGTCGCCGCAGCAGGTCAGCGCGTGCTTCATCCTGTCCGTGGACGACTCGATGGACTCGATCCTGGACTGGTACAAGGAAGAGGGCCTGATCTTCAAGGGCGGCTCCGGCTCCGGGGTCAACCTCTCCCGCATCCGCTCCTCCAAGGAGCTGCTCTCCTCCGGCGGCACCGCCAGCGGCCCGGTCAGCTTCATGCGCGGCGCCGACGCGAGCGCCGGGACGATCAAGTCCGGTGGCGCGACCCGCCGCGCGGCGAAGATGGTCATCCTTGACGTCGACCACCCCGACATCGAGGAGTTCGTCACCACCAAGGCCCGCGAAGAGGACAAGATCCGCGCCCTCCGCGACGCCGGCTTCGACATGGACCTGGGCGGCAGCGACATCGTGTCGGTGCAGTACCAGAACGCCAACAACTCGGTGCGCGTCAGCGACGAGTTCATGCGCGCGGTCGAGGAGGGCACCACCTTCGACCTGCGCGGCCGCCTGCACGGCGAGGTCATCGAGACCATCGACGCGCGGCACCTCTTCACCGAGATCGCCAAGGCCGCGTGGGAGTGCGCCGACCCCGGCCTGCAGTACGACGACACGATCAACGACTGGCACACCAACCCCGAGACCGGCCGCATCACCGCGTCCAACCCCTGCTCGGAGTACATGTCGCTGGACGACTCGTCCTGCAACCTCGCCTCGCTCAACCTGCTGAAGTTCCTCAACGCCGACGGCAGCTTCCAGGTCGAGAAGTTCGTCAAGAGCGTCGAGTTCGTGATCACCGCCATGGAGATCTCGATCGCGTTCGCCGACTTCCCGACCCCGAAGATCGGCGAGACCACGCGGGCCTACCGCCAGCTCGGCATCGGGTACGCGAACCTGGGCGCCCTGCTCATGGCCAGCGGCCTGCCGTACGACTCGGAGGGCGGCCGCAGCGTCGCCGCCGGCATCACCTCGCTGATGACCGGTGTCGCCTACCGTCGCTCCGCGGAGATCGCCGGCGTCGTCGGCCCGTACGACGGCTATGCCCGCAACGCCGAGGCGCACAAGCGCGTCATGCGCAAGCACGCCGCGGCCAACGACGAGATCCGCCCGAACGGCCCGGTGGCCACGGCGCTCGTCAAGGAGGCCACGAAGCAGTGGCAGGACGGCATCAAGATCGGTGAGAAGAACGGCTGGCGCAACGCGCAGGCCTCGGTCCTCGCGCCGACCGGCACCATCGGCCTGATGATGGACTGCGACACCACCGGCGTCGAGCCCGACCTGGCCCTGGTCAAGTTCAAGAAGCTCGTCGGCGGCGGCTCGATGCAGATCGTCAACCAGACGGTCCCGCGCGCGCTGCGCAGCCTCGGCTACCCCGAGGAGCAGGTCGAGGCGATCGTCGAGCACATCGCCGACCACGGCAACGTGCAGGACGCCCCGGGTCTCAAGCCGGAGCACTACGCGGTCTTCGACTGCGCCATGGGCGAGCGCTCGATCGCGCCGATGGGCCACGTGCGCATGATGGCCGCGGTGCAGCCGTTCATCTCGGGCGCCATCTCCAAGACGATCAACATGCCGGAGTCGGCGACCGTCGAGGACATCGAGAACGTCCACTTCCAGGGCTGGAAGCTGGGCCTCAAGGCGCTCGCGATCTACCGCGACAACTGCAAGGTCGGCCAGCCGCTGTCGGCCGCCAAGCCGAACAAGGCCGCCGAGCCCGCCCCGGTGGAGCAGGCCGAGAAGGCCGTCGAGAAGGTCATCGAGTACCGCCCGGTGCGCAAGCGCCTGCCGAAGAAGCGCCCGTCGGAGACGGTGTCCTTCTCGGTCGCCGGCGCCGAGGGCTACCTCACCGCGTCGTCCTACCCGGACGACGGCCTCGGCGAGGTCTTCCTCAAGATGTCGAAGCAGGGCTCGACCCTGGCCGGCGTCATGGACGCCTTCTCCGTCGCGATCTCGATAGGGCTGCAGTACGGCGTCCCGCTGGAGACGTACGTCAGCAAGTTCACCAACATGCGCTTCGAGCCGGCCGGCATGACCGACGACCCGGACGTCCGCATGGCCTCCTCGGTGATGGACTACATCTTCCGTCGCCTGGCGCTGGACTTCCTGCCCTACGACACCCGCGCCGAGCTGGGCATCTTCACGGCCAAGGAGCGCGCCGCCCAGGTGCAGGCCGAGGCCGCCGAGGTCGCCGGCGTCGACCTGGCCGGCATGGCCGCGTCCGCGCCGGTCTCCGCCCCGGTGGGTGCCGCGACCGCCCCCTCCGCCGAGGTCCCGGCCCCGGTGGACGTCGAGAAGGAGGCGCCCAAGAGCGCCCACTCCTCGACCGAGCTCCTCGAACTGGTCCTGGGCACCTCCGCCGACGCGCCGCTCTGCTTCACCTGCGGCACCAAGATGCGCCCGGCGGGCAGCTGCTACGTCTGCGAGGGCTGCGGCTCGACCTCCGGCTGCAGCTGAGCGAGGCAAGGCCGGAAGGCCCGAGCTGAGCAGGGAAAGGCCGGAAGGCCGGAGCTGAGCGAGGCAAGGCTGGAAAGCCGGAGCTGAGCAAGGAAAGACTGGAAGGCCGGAAAAGGCCGAAGCAGATGACGATGCCCTCACCCGAGCGATCGGGTGGGGGCATCGCCCTTTACAGCAGGATCTCGACCAGCGGGCTGCCGGCGAGCCAGGCGGCCAGGCCGTCCCTCGCCCAGGACTGGCCCGGGACGATCTCGCCGAGGATCGCGGCGCGCTCGGCGGGGTCGGTCACCGCCCTGGCCCGTACGGACAGATCGTGGCCGTCCAGGTGCAGGGTGAAGGACGGGTTCGCGAGCAGGTTGGCGTACCAGTCGCGGGAGCCCGGGCTGCCCGTCAGCCAGTAGCGCCCGGCCGCCCGGTACCGCCACGTCTCGATGCGCCGGGGTTGTCCGCTGCGGCGGCCGGTCGTCGTGATCTCCACGGTCTGCTGCCGATCGAGGGCCTGTCGCGCCTCATCCGTCACCGTCATGTGACCAGGTTGCGACCTGAACCGCGCTCAAGGTCAAGCGCCGCCGCGTTTTGCCTGGTCGGTGACCGAAACCTCAGGACCGCGGGCCGCGAATGTGAGAGCCGCGCTGATATCGTGCCCGGCGTGACTGACGACGCGGCCCGCGACCGGGCGCCATTGCCCGATGGCGGGAACGTGTACGGCCACCCCGCGTCGGCGCCCCCGGTGTCCGGCTCGCCCTATGCCGGGCAGCCGAGCGGCGCGCCCTATCCGGGGCAGACCAGCGGGTCGCCGTTCCAGGCGAGCGGCGCGCCCTACCCCGGCCAGGAAACGTACGGCAATCCCTACGGGCAGGGGCAGGACCAGTACGGCCTGGACATCGCGCCCATGTCGGGCGGCGGTCCCGCGTACCCGCCGGCGATGCGCCGCATCGAGCCCTCGCCGCCCCCGCAGCGCGGCAAGCTGATCGTCGGCGCCGTGGCGGGCCTGGTGGCCGGCCTGCTCGTCGGCGGCATCGGGGCGTTCTTCATCGGACGCTCGACCGCGGGCGGCGGCGACCCGGCGGCTCCCGGGGCCGCGCAGCAGCCCGCCGTCGTGGCGCAGGCGGCCGAGGCCAACAGGGCGAAGTTCGCGGGCGACCCCGACCTGGCCGCGCTCGGCGAGCCGTGGCTGGCCGACGTGAGCGGCTGCGCCGGCGACGCGGACAGCGGCGGCCCGAAGCTGGGCGACGGGCAGAAGACCCACGTGCTCTGCCGGTACGGCGGCATCTACCTGCACTTCGTCGCCTACCAGTCGGCCGATGCCAAGGCCGCCGACATGGGCTACCGGCAGCAGGTGGCGCTCAACTCGTCGGGCATCCTGCCGGGCGCCGAGCAGCCGGCGCGCAAGCTCGGCGGCGTGACCGGGGTCTCCGGCAACTACGTCGAGTATGCGACGAAGTCCGGCAAGGACCCGGCGCTGTGCGGCATCTACTGGAACCGTGACAATACCCAGGCGGCCGTCTACCTGGACGTGATCTGCGACAGCCTGGGCGGCAAGTGGGATCCGCTGCGAGCCGTGTGGGAGCGGCACAGCTGATGGCCGGCCTGCTCGCCGGCCGCCGGGTGGCGGTCGTGCACGAGTGGTTCAGCGCGGTGGGCGGCTCGGAGAACGTCTTCCTGGCCATCGCCGACCTGATCCCGCACGCCGAGCGGCACGTCCTGTGGGCGGAGCCCGACGCGCCCGCCGCGGAGCTGCACGAGACGTGGCTCGCCCGCACCCCGCTGCGCCGGAGCAAGGCGCTCGCGCTGCCGCTGATGCCGCTCGCCTGGCGCACCACGAGGATCGACGCCGAGGTGGTCATCTCTTCCAGCCACGCCTTCGCCCACACCGTGCGGGCCGGGGACGCCCGCCACCTCAGCTACGTCCACACCCCGGCCCGGTACGTCTGGAGTCCCGGCTTCGACGGCCGCGGCGCCCACCCGTTGCTGAACCTCCCCCGCAAGTGGCTGCAGCACGCAGACGTAGCCGGCAGCAGACACGTCCACGCCTACGCGGCCAACTCGCGCGAGGTCCAGGAGCGCATCCGCCGCTTCTGGAAGCGCGACGCCACGGTCATCAACCCGCCGGTCGACGTCGACTTCTACCGTACGGAGAAGACGGGCGACGACTATCTGCTCGGCGTCGGCCGCTGGATCCCGTACAAGCGCTTCGACCTGATGATCGACATCGCCGAGGCGGCGGGCCTGCCCCTCGTCATCGCGGGCTCGGGCCCGGAAGAGGCCGCGCTGCGGGCAAAGGGACCAAACGTCCGCTTTGAAACGCGCCCGACAAGGCAACGGCTCAAAGACCTGTACGCCGGAGCCAAAGCCCTGCTCTTCCCGGCGCACGAGGACTTCGGCATCGTCCCCGTGGAGGCCCAGGCGGCCGGCACCCCGGTCATCGGGCTCGACCGCGGCGGCCTGCGCGAGACCGTCGTCCACGGTGAGACCGGCTTCCTGGCGAACACCACCGACCCGCGCGTCTACGCCGGCCTGCTGACCGCGGCGAAGGGCTTGGACCCGCAGCGCATCCGCGAGCACGCGGAGACCTTCGGCCACGACCGCTTCGCCGCGCGGATGACGGAGTGGATCGGCGATGCCGTCCGATAAGACCACCGTCCTCGACGCGAGCGGCGTCGGCCCCGGCGGCATCACCCGCGTCCTCACCGAGCTGGTCCGCCACTGGCCGGCCGGCCACGAGCTGCGCGTGATCGCGGCGCCGGAGAGCTGGGAAGGCAGCGCTGTCAGCCGCCAGTCCGGCAGCCGGGAACGTACGATCGCCGCGGCGACCGCCGCCCTACGCAAGGAAGACCGCGGCCGCATCCTGTCGCTGAGCCCGTCGCTCGCGATCGCCGGCGCCCGCCTGCCGGTCACCACGATCGTCCACGACCTCGCCTTCCGCCTGTGGCCGCGCGGCCTCTCCCGGGCCGTCCGCGAGTACCGCAAGGTCAGCTACGCCACCGCGATCCGCCGCTCGGCCGCCTTGCTCAGCGTCAGCGCGCGCACCCAGCACGACCTGCTCGGCCTGTACGAGGCCCCGTCGCAGGTCTGGCATCCGGGCAGCGACCTGCCGGAGCGGGGCACCCCGCCGCCCGGCCTGCCGGACACCTACGTCGTCGTCGCGGGGCACGCGGCGCACAAGGGCGTCGAGCTGGCCCTCGAGGCGATCCGTAGCTTCCCGCAGTACACCCTCGTCGTGCTGACCGGCGGCACGAACCTCTGGCCCGAGCAGGAGAACGTCGTCTCCCTCGGCCGCCTGGACGACGCGACCTACGCGGCCACCATCGCCGGGGCCGCCGCCTTCCTCATGCCCAGCCACTTCGAGGGTTTCGGCCTGCCCGCCGCGGAGGCCCTCGCCCTGGGCGTCCCCACGATCGTCTCGCCCGATCCGGCCCTGCACGAGGCGACCGCGGGCGCGGCGATCCGCATGCGCAGCTGGACCGCCGAGGCGCTGGTCGAGGCGCTCCGGAGCCTGACGGATCCCCCGCCCGCGACGATCCGCGGCTGGCGGACGGCCACGGAGGACCTCGTCGAACGGCTGTGGTCGTGATGCGCATCGCCATGTTGCACGCCTCCTTCGCGGTCCGTGGCGGCGCCGAGCTCTACGTCGAGGACCTCACGCGCAGCCTGATCGCCCGCGGTCACGAGGTGCGGATCTTCACCGCCGACGACCACCCGCGCCTGTCCGCGCGGATCAAGCACAAGGCGGCCGTGCACCTGGGGGACCTGGCCGATCCCACCGGGCTCACCCCGGCGGATCTGCGCGGCTTCGACGTCGTGCACGTGCACAACTGGCAGGGCCTGGGCGTCCGCACCGTGGCCCGGATCGCGCGCGCGTACCCGACGGTGCACACGGTCCACGACTACGCGATCGTCGACCCGAACAACGCCATGCTCAGCCTCGGCCGGTCACGGATCCTCGACGCCCTGCTCCGGATGCGCTCGGCGTGGATCCTGCGCCAATTCCACAACGTCCGCCTCCTGTACGCCACCGAGCGCGCCCGCGCCACGGTGATGCACGGCGCCCGCCGCCCCGAGAGCCGTCTCGTGCCCCTGGCCGTGGACCTGGACTGGAACCGCCGCACGTGGCCGCCCGGCGATCCCGCCACGTTCCTCTACCTCGGCGCCCTGGGTGTCCACAAGGGAGTCGACCTGCTCCTGGAGGCGTGGGACGGGCCGGGGACGCTGCTCGTGGCCGGCGACGGGCCGCTGCGGGCGATGGCCGAGCAGCCGCGCCCCGGCGTCGAGTACCTGGGCCGGCTCGACGAGGCGGGCAAGCGGGCGGCGTTCGAGCGGGCGGGGTGGCTGGTGTTCCCGAGCCGGCACGTGGAGACGTACGGGCTGGTCTGCGCCGAGGCCCTGCTCGCGGGCCGGCCGATCATCGCCGGGTCGCACGCGCCGCCGCCGATGGCCTCGGACACGTCGACGCTGCTCTACACCGGAGCCGACGGGCTGCGGGAGGTGCTGCACCGGGCGGCCGCCCTGCCCGCCGGCGAGTACGCGGCCCTGGCGGGCTCGGCGGCGGCGGACGGCCGGAAACTGGACTGGGACGATCACGTCAGCGCGGTCGTGGCTGCTTACGAGGTGCGATGACCGACCGCCGCTGGGACCGTGTCTGCGAGTACGGCCTCCTCTTCATCCTCGTCACCAGCACCGCCCCGCTGCTGTTCTCCGGCCTGTCCTGGCTGGCGTTCGGCGCCCGGTCCTGGGTGTTCAGCCTGGCCGGCGCCGTCGTGACGGTGCTGCTGGCCGTCGGGGTCGTGCTGCGCCGCGGGGGCGACCTGCCGGTCTTCTGGGCGCTGATCGGGGTCGCCGGGGGCGCGGTGGCCGTGGTCTGGAGCCTGATCGGCAACGCCCACCACGGCGCCGCGCAGACGCTCACCGGGCTGCGGCTGCTGCTCGTGCCGGTGGCGTTCGTGGTGATCGTCGCCGCGCTGAGCTCCGGGGCGGTGTCCCGGCTGCTCACCGTCCTGTCCTGGATGGTCGTCGCCAACGCGGTCGCGGGCGTGGCCGAGCTCGTCATCGGGCCGGCGACGCTGGTGCGCTGGGGGTTCAGCCCCGACTACAACGTGCGCTACATCGACGGCGTGTTCCGCGTCCCGGGTCTCACCGAGGTCAACGCCGAGCTGGGCCTGCTGACCGGCGCGTTCCTGCTCGGCTATGCGTTGTGCTGGTTCACCCCGGGCGTCCGTCCGCGTGGGTGGCTCCCGCACGTCGCCGCCCTCGCCGCGGTGGGCTGTCTTGCCATGAGTACGAGCCGATCCGGCGCCCTGCTCGTGGTCGGCGGCCTGGCCGGCGCGCTGATGCTGCCCCGGGCCCGCTCCCGGGTCCGCCGGCTGCTCGCCATCGGCCTCGCCGGGGCGACCGCGGCCGGGGTGGCGGCCGTCTTCGTGCTGATCGGCGCCGGCAACTCCGACAGCCTCTTCCAGCGCTTCGAGGTGTGGGGCGACCTGCTCGGCTCGGTGCCCCTGGCCGGCGACGGCATCGGCGCGGCGGGCGGGGCGAGCTACTCCCGGGTGGCCGAGTCGGCGCCGCGGTTCGTCGACAACTACTTCATCAACATCGGGCTGCAGTTCGGGCCGGTGGTGATGGTGCTCCTGCTGGCCGCCACGATCCTCGCGCTGGTGCTCCTGGTCCGCGAGTCGGGCCGGCGTCCCGAGCTGATCATGCCGATCGGGCTGCTCGCCGGGCTGGCCTGCGCCTCGCTGACCCTGGACACCTGGGAGTTCAAGTCGGCGATGCTGACGCTGATCCTCTTCGGCGCCCACGGCCTGCGGCCGGCGGAACGACGGGACGGCCGAAGGGGAGCGGCCGGCGAGCTGAGGCGGCCGGCGCGATGAGGCGGCTGCAGGAGTCCCAGCTCTCCGTCCAGGCGCTGACCCGGCTGGCCAGCGCCGGCGTGTTCCTGCTCGCCTCGTGGGCGGACAGCCGGCACGTCGCGCTGATCGCCTTTCAGGGCGCGCTGCTCGCCATCCCGTACACCCTGATCGAAGCCCTGGTGGGCCGCCCGCAGTCGGCGGGCGTCGTGCCGCGCGAGTGGGATCCGGAGAGCTGGGCCCTGCGCGCCGCGACGGCCGTCACCGTGCCGGTCGCGGCGATCGGCTATGTCGCCATGTCCGTCGCGCTGCCGCAGACCGGCGTCGTGGACCGGCTCCTGGTCATCGTTCCCGTGCTGATGCAGCTGCCGGTCGAGGCACTCTTCTGGTCGATGGCGGTCACCCGCACCCGCCGCCGGGCCAACCTGGTGCCGCAACTGGTCGCCGCCGGCACGCTGGTGACCGCGGCGGTCTTCGCGGCCACCGACCTGCGGCTGGAGGTCGCCGCCGTACCCGCGCAAGTCGCCGTCGTCCTCTCGGCGTTGTCGTTCCGCAAGACCCGCAAGCCCGGACTCCTCGCCTCGCTCCGGCCGGGACTGAGCTACTGCGTCGCCGCGGGCATCGACCTCGCGTACGTCATCGCCCTGCCCGCGGTCGCCGGCGCCCTGGCCGGACCGGCGGCGATCGTCGTGCTGCGGGCCATGGACCTCGCCTTCGGGCCGTTCCACGTGGCGCTGGCCGCGACCACGCGCGAGGACATCGTGGCGGGGCGGGAGGCACGCTTCCGCACGAAGGTGCGCGCGCTCACCGTCGTGCTGTGGGCGGGCATCACGGTGGTCGTGCTCGCGAGCCCGTGGGTGCGGGGACTGCTGGCGGAGGAGCTGGCGGCGGCGAGCTTCACGGCGGTGGCGCTCTCTTGCGCGTACAAGGGGGCGGTCATGGTGTCGACGTGGCTCTCGACCCGGCACATGATCCGGGCGGCGCCGCGGACGTACCTGGTGTCGGCGATCGGCTCGCGGGCGATCGCCTTCGCCGGTCTGGCCCTCGCCCTGCTCTGGGTGAGCGCCGCCGAGGACCTGTTCCTGCAGCTCGTGGTGGCGGAAGCGCTGGTGGTGGCGTGGTTCGCCGCTCGGATGCGCGGCCCGTCGTCGGCTACCCTGGTGACTTTGCGTCAGTCCCAGGAGACCTCATGAACCCGCTGCCGCCCGCCTCCCGGTGGGCCAACCTGCCCCGCCGCCGGGCGATCGCCGCCGCGGGCGCGCTCATCGCGGGCGCCGGGGTGGTCGGCGCGGGTGCCGCGGCCTACGGCTCGTCGCCGGCCGAGCGCGACTACAACGTCCGGGACTTCGGCGCCACCGGCGACGGCAGGACCGACGACACGAAGAGCCTGCAGAAGGCCCTGGACGCGGCGAAGCCGACCGGAGGAATCGTCTTCTTCCCGCCGGGCACCTATGTCACCGGGCGGCTAGTCCTGCCCTCGCGGGTCCACCTGCGCGGCAGCGGCGGCGACGCCACGACGCTCAGGCTGGCCCGGGGCGCGAACTCCGCCATCCTCGAGTCGGACGGCTTCGACCGGGAGTCGGCGGCCGGCAGCGACGCGGGCATCTCCGGCTTCAGCATCCGCGACCTCACCCTGGACGGCAACGCCGCGCAGGACAACCCGGTCGGCGTCGGGCTGCGCGTCTACGGCTACGGCTACGAGCTGGCCGACGTGACCGTCTTCAACTGCGGCGCCGACGGGGTGGTCAGCGCCTGGGGCACCGCCGGCGACCTGCCCGCCCCGTCGCACCAGATGGAGTCGCGCGTCACCGGCCTGCGCATCCACGACAACGGCGGGCACGGCGTCAACTTCGCCGGGCCGCACGACTCGATGTTCCTCAACTGCCTGTCGTTCCAGAACGCCGGGACCGGCTTCCACATGAACGGCAACGGCTACGGCACCCTGATGGTCAACTGCCATGCGTGGGGCGTGCGGCAGGACATCTCGTTCGAGCTGGCCGCCTCGGGCATCGGGTGCGTCAACTGCTACGCCGACCTCGACGGCGGCATCGGCGTGCGGATCTCGCGCAACGACTGCCGCTGGGTGGCCGGCTATGTGCAGGGCGCCAACCACGCCGGGGACACGCCGGAGATCGGCATCCAGTTCGTGCCCGGCGCCAAGCCCGAGGAGCCCGCCTCGGCGACGATCGACACGCTGATCCGCAACTGCGCCACCGCGGCCGTCGACTTCGGCGCCGAGCGCGGCCTGTCGAGCATCCGCGCCACGCTCTCGCAGCCCGGCGTGGCCGGAGTCACCGGCAGCGGCCGGGGCTGGATGGGCCAGCCGGCCGCCAACACGCAGGTCGAGATCACGCACGGCCTCGGCCACCCGAAGAACCTCGTCGTGCGCCCCGCCTTCGACCTCCGCGTCCAGGACACCCCGGCGGCGCCCGACGACGGCCAGGTGCGCGTCTTCGCCCGCGACAACGACGGCGAGACCCAGCTCTGCGTACGCTTCCCCAACGGCGAAGTCCGCGTCCTCGCCTCCGAGTAAGCTAGCGGCCGCCGCCGCGCAGGACCTCGAGGACCGTACGGACGATGACCTTGACGTCGAGCCAGAGCGACCAGTTCTCGATGTAGTAGTTGTCGAAGCGCGCCCGGTCGGAGATCGGCGTGTCCCCGCGCAGCCCGCTGACCTGTGCCAGCCCGGTCAGCCCGACCGGCATCCGGTGCCGCATCGCGTAGTCGGGGTAGTCGGCGGAGAACTGGTCCACGAAGTGCGGCCGCTCGGGGCGGGGGCCGACGACGGTCATGTCGCCGCGCAGGATGTTCCAGAGCTGGGGCAGCTCGTCGAGGGACGTGCGGCGCAGGAAGCGGCCGATCGGCCCGACCCGGGGATCAGTGGCGACCGACCAGGTGGTCTGCGCCTCGGTCTCGTCGGCCGGGCGCATCGAGCGGAACTTCAGCAGCTGGAACGGGCGGCCGTAGCGGCCGATGCGCTCCTGGCGGAAGAGGATGCCGGGGCCGCCCTCGAGGCGCACGGCGGCCGCGCACAGCAGCAGGACCGGGCTGAGCAGGAGGAGCGCGACGCCCGCGGCGGCGACGTCGAAGGCGCGCTTGAGCAGGAACTGCGGCCCGGTCAGAGAGGGGCGGTTGACGCGGCTCACCGGGATGGCGCCGATGTGGTCGGGGATGCCGTGGCGGGCGTGGAACTCGCGCAGCCGCGGCACCACCCACAGGTCGCAGCCGGCGAGGCGGGGCGAGCGGGCGATGCGGAGCAGCTCGTCGTCGTCGCAGTCGATGTCGGCGATCAGGAGCACCTCGCACCGGGTGAGGCGGACGATCTCGGGCAGCTCGTCGAGCGAGTCGGCGACGAAGCCCGCGAAGTGCAGGCCGTACTGGGGATAACGGCGCAGCAGCCGGGCCAGCTCGGCAGCGACCGGGCCGCTCCCGACGACGACGGCGGAATGCTCGACCCAGCGGCGCCGGCGCGCGACCACCACGGCTGTGCGGGTGAGGGCGCGTCCGATGAGGACGAAGACGGCCGAGACCGCGATCAGGCGCAGGAAGCCGACCACGTACTCGACCGAGTCGTGCCGTTCCGCGGCGATGATGGCGACCACCGCGGCGGCGGCGAGCAGCCTCACGCAGAGTAGCGGGAGCTCGTCGAGGAAGCTGACGTGCCGGCGCCCCGCGTAGAGCCCGCCGAGCGCGAAGACGGCCACTGTGACCAGCGCCGCAGCGATGAGACCCTTCCAGTAGTCCCGGTTCCAGGCGAGCGGGAGCACGAAGGCGGCGACATCTACCGGCAGGGTGAGCATCCATGCACGGAGAGCACGGAAACGGGAGGCGCGAGGCGAGGCGACGTACGGCAGCACGGCGGTCGACGCCGACCGCTGCCGCGGCACCCCCGTGCGCACTTGCTCCATCATTCCCCCGAAAGCCCTGCTGGCGGGCCCGAGCATACGGCGCTGATGAATATTTGCCCAGCCCGGTACCATCTCCGCCATGCCCGTGGACGTGAAGGTCGCCTCGGATTCGCCGACCCAGCCCGACCCCGCCGCCCCGCCGCCCCGCAAGCGGCGCTGGGGGTTACGGATCGTGTTGATCGTCGCCGTCGTCCTGATCGTGCTCGCCGGTGGCGGCGCGCTGGCGGCCACGCTCTACGCGCGGGACATCGGCAACGACATCCAGCGGGTGCAGGCCTTCGACCAGGTGCCCGAGGCGGAGCGCCCGGCGAAGGAGCAGGCGGCCGGCGACGCCATGAACTTCCTGGTCCTGGGCAGCGACACCCGCGACCCCGAGTCGACCGGCGGCTCCCGCTCGGACACGATCATCCTCATGCACCTGCCGGCCGACCGCTCCGGCGCGCAGCTGGTGTCGATCCCGCGGGACACGTGGACGCACATCCCGAAGAGCGCCGACGGGCAGCACGGCAACACCACCGCGAAGATCAACGCAGCGTACGCGTGGGGTGGCACGCCGCTGATGGTGCGCACGGTCGAGAACTTCACCGGCGTGCGCATCGACCACGTCGTGATGGTCGACTTCGCGGGCTTCAAGGACATCGTGGACGCCCTCGGCGGCGTGGAGATCGACGTGGAGACGGCGTTCACCTCGACGCACTCGCTCAACAAGGACAGCGTCCGCAAGTTCGCGGCCGGCCCGCAGACCATGGACGGCGCCACCGCCCTCGACTACGCCCGCGAGCGCTACGCCTTCAAGGACGGCGACTTCGCCCGCATCCGGCACCAGCAGCAGGTGATCAAGGCCATCCTCAACAAGGCGGCCTCCGGCGGCACCCTGAGCAACCCGGGCAAGCTCAACTCGTTCCTGCGCGCCACCGCCGACGCGGTCAGCGTGGACGAGACGCTCAACATCTTCGGCATGGCCGGTGACCTGCGCCACCTGCGCAGCGACAGCCTGACCTTCTACACCAGCCCCACCACCGGTACGGGCACCCGCGGCGACCAGAGCGTGGTCCTGCCCGACAAGGCCAAGGCCAAGCAGTTCTTCGCCGCCGTCAAGCGCGACGACGTGGCGCAGATCAAAGCCACCGGCACCGTCAAGTAGTTGCCGCCGGCCGGAGTCCCGCTCAACACAGCCACGCGGCCGGAGAGCGGACGCGCAACACGCTCGCAACGTGGGAGGGCTGGCGTGATCTTCAATATTTGCGATAGTGAATCGCGTGCAGATCCTCGCAGCCGCCGCGGCGGTGCTCACCCTGATCGGAGCTCGCACCTCGCGATCTCGCT
>NZ_JAUQWH010000177.1 GCF_030757795.1 Actinoplanes oryzae | reverse complement strand
CGCGACCGCCTCGAGATCGGCCGCCGCCCCTGCCGCCAGTCCACCACGAACCCGGCCGGCACCCACCCCATCCCGACCAGCACATCGAGCTGACTCACATACTTCTGCCGGGCCAACGCCTCCTCGGCAGCAGCCACCACCCGGCGCTCCAGCTTCGTCACAGCCTGCATGCCAGGCAAGCTACCCCGGAATCAGCTGGTCGCCGGACGGATAGGCCTTCCACCAGGTCTCGCGGCGATGCTTGGTGAGCACTCCGTCACGCCGGATGAACAGCATGACATCACCGTTGAAGTCGAGCACTGCATCCTCCGGTCCGGTGTCGAGCACCCGGCGCACCACGGTCAGCATGCCGGTCACCGGCCGGCGAAAGTCCTCGGCGAACTTGTCGAGATTGAAGACAAGCCGCACACAGGCCTCCGGCTCCCACTCCCATGACCCATCGTCGGTCAGCAGCTCGAGGTAGCCGTTCCGGCCGCCCAGCACCGATACGTCATAGCCGTACCGTTCCTTGTGATCCGCGGATCGCCACCGACCGGACGGCCGCTCGTCGGCATCCGGAAATGCCCTCGCGCCCACCTGGTCGAGCGGGATGTCCCCAGCGAGGGTCAGCTTGTACTCAAGAGCCACGATCAGTCCCCCATCGGCCGGTAAGACGGAAGCTCGACCTGCACGATCTCACCGTCACGAGTGATCGCCTTGACCTCCTTGAGCCCTGGGACGGGCCATTCGGCGAACTGGCTTTTGAGAGCGGCGAGATCCCCGTGCCAATCCTCAAGGTTCACCACCACCCGCTGCGTCTGGCCCGACTCGACCTTCGTCGCGACCGCCGTCCAGATGCTGCGCACAGACTTACCGGGATTGGTCGGGGAGTAACAGTCAAACACCCGGCCCTCGACGAGGTAGTCAGGATCCTTCTCCGTTTTGCCTACGTCACCGGTGTTGAGGCGCGCCTCGGCGATCTCGGCCTTCGTCGGGTTCTGCCGGACACGATAGCCCTGATCGGCGAGCGTGTTCGCCGCCGAATTCTCCAGCTCGAGCGAGCGCCGGGTCTGCCCGTCCTCCTGCGCCCTGATGAAGGTCGGATGCCCGTCCGGAGTGCTGCCGAACGCGGCGGAAGGTCCGGTGTACAAATTCTGGAACTGCGGGCGCGATGCAGGAGGAGCCGCTCGGCCGCCCCGCACCCGCTGCCGGACAAGCTCCTGACTCCGCCGCACGCTGCCGACCCGGTGGTCACCGCCACCGTGCTCCCCGCGCCTCCGAGACATCCGATCGGCCGCCCGTCGCCGACATGCGATGTCAGCAGCGTAAGCGGCCGAGCCCCCGGGCGGTTACCTCGGTCAATGCCAATCAGGCGACGCGGCCGAGGCGGGCGACCAGCCGGTCGAGGGCTCCCGCCTCGGCCTGCGAGGCCACGGCCGGGGCGAAGGCGGCCCGCCCCGCCAGCGCCTCCGCGGTGAAGCCGAGCTCCTGCTCGACCACCTCGTCGGGGAAGTGGGCCGGCTGCCCGGTCGCCCGCGCCAGGTCCCAGCCGTGCACGATCATCTCGGTCAGTCGGAGATGCAGGGCCATGAGGCCGGAGACGCGGCCGAACGGCACCTCGAGGATGCGGTCGACCGCGCCGGGCGGGCGGAAGGCCTCGACCAGCGTGGCGGCGGTCTCGTCGAAGCCGGCCAGCAGCTCGCGGTGGGTCGGCGGGCGGCTCAGCAGCGCGGAGGCGTCCATGACGTTACCCAGCGAGAGGTGCTGGACGAGGGCGCGGACGTTCCACTCAGGACATGGCGTCGGGTCGTCCCACTGGTCGGCCTTGATCCCGGCGACCAGCGCCCCCACGCCGGCGGAGATCTCGGTCAATTGATCGACGGTCGCGGCGCCCACGGTGACACTTTATTGCCCGGCGCAAATTGTGGGTCAGAGCGCCCGGCGAACGGCCACCACGGCGATGTCGTCTGCCTGTTCCGCCGACCCGGCCAGGGTGACGAGGAGGCGCTGGCAGAAGGCGTCGAGGCGGGGCTCGACCTCGGTGGCGCAGGCCGCGAGGGCCGCCAGGCCCACGTCGATGTCCGCGTCGCGGCGTTCGATGAGGCCGTCGGTGTAGAGGACCAGGGTGCCGCCGGGTGGCAGGGTGAACTCGAGGTCGGCCGGGCGTACGGCGTTGATGCCGAGCAGCGGCCCGCGCGGCGCCAGGAAGTGGGCGCCCGTGCCGTCGACGTGCAGCAGCGGCGGCAGGTGACCGGCGCTGGCCAGGCGCACCTTGCCCGTGTCGGGTTCGAGGGTCAGCAGGCACAGGGTGGCCGACTCGGCCGCCAGGACCGTGCGCATGAAGCGGTTGACCAGTTCCAGCACCGCTCCCGGCGGGTGGCCTTCCACCGCGTACGCCCGGACCGCGTGCCGCACCTCGGCCATGACCGTGGCGGCGTGCAGCGAGTGGCCGGCGACGTCGCCAATGGCCACGAGGAGCCGGCCGTCGAGCATGGTGAGCTCGTAGAAGTCGCCGCCCACCTCGGTCTGGGCGCCGGCCGGCTCGTAGCGGACGGCGAGTTCCAGGCCCGGCACGTCGGGCAGGCGGGACTGCAAAAGGCTGCGCTGCAGGGTGACGGCGATGCGGTGCTCCTCGTCGTAGGAGCGCTGGGCCTCGACCGCGGCGGCGACCGCCTGGGAGAGCTGGCGCAGGACGGGGAAGCCCGGGCTCTGGGTGCTTTCGGGGACGGCGACATAGACCGGCGTACGGTCGCTGCGCAGCCGTGCCGACGCGACGGCGACCTGTTCGCCCTCGGGCCAGTCGATGACCGACCAGGTCTCGGGGGGCTCCTTGCGTACGGTGGATCCGACGATCGGCTCGTGATCCGCGACCGTCCAGGGCTGCACCGTCGCGGGCCCGCCGGTCGCGACGGCGGCCAGGCCCTCGCCGTCGGCCGTCTCCGCGACGATGACGCCGGGCCCGCCGAAGATCTCGTGGGCGCCGACCGCCGCCGCCTGCAGCAGGCCGCCGAGCGTGGACGCCGAGTTGATCGCGAGCGTGGTCTCGGCCAGCTTGACCATCCGGGCCGCCAGCGTCTCCGCGCGCTGCCGGGCCCGGTAGTAGCGGAGGACGGCCTGGACCGTGGCGATCAGCTCGTCCGGCTCGATCGGCTCGACCAGGTAGGCGTCGGCGCCCCGGTTGAGGCCCTGGGTGCGGTCGACGACGTCCACGGCGTGCGCGGAGACGTGGATGACCGGCAGGGCGCCGAAGTCGGGGTCGGTCTTGATCCGCTCGCAGACCTCGAAGCCGCTCATGTCGGGCAGCTTGACGTCGAGGACGACCAGGTCGACGTCCGCGTCGGCCAGCATGGCGAGGGCGGCGCCGCCGGTCTCCGCCTCGACCACCGTGAAGCCCGCCCGCGACAACCAGCTCACCAGCAGATATCGCTTGGTGGCGCTGTCATCGACGACGAGGACGGAGGCGGGGGTCACCACCGGTCCTCCGTCGCCGCGCCCTCCCGGGTCATGACGCCACCGGGAGGCAGACGGTGAACGTGCTGCCCTTGCCGGGCTCGGACGACACGCGCAGGGCACCGCCCAGGATGCCGACGAGCCGGCGGGCGTACGGCAGGCCGAGCCCGGTCCCCTTGCCGCTGAGCGCCTGGCTGCCCGGCACCTGGTAGAACTCCTCGAAGATGCGCTCGGTGAGCTCGGGCGGGATGCCGGTGCCCGTGTCGGAGACCGTGAACTCGACGTCGTCGCCGGTGCGGGTGGCGCTGAGCCGGACCTCGCCCTCCGCGGTGAACTTGATCGCGTTGGTGAGCAGGTTGCGCAGCACCTGGGCGAGCAGCACCTCGTCGGAGCGCATCCGGGGCACGGGCGGCTCCTCGACCACGAAGTCGACTTCGGGCCGGGTGGCCAGCGGCCGCAGCGTGCCGCGGAGCTGGCCGAACACCGCCTTGAGGTCCACGTCGGTCCAGTTCGGCTCGATCCGGCCGGCCTCCGCCTTGGCCAGGTCGAGCAGGTCGTTGACCAGGGTCAGCAGGTCGCTGGCGGAGCCCCGGATGAGCTCGACCTGGCGGCTCTGCTCGCTGGTGAGCGGCTCCGAGGATCCGTCGGTGAGCAACCGGCCCAGGCCGATGATCGCGGTGACCGGTGCGCGCAGCTCGTGGCTGACGTTGGCCAGGAACCGGCTCTTCGCCTCGCTGGCCGCGCGCAACTGCACCGACTTCTCGTCCAGCTCAGCATAGAGGGCGACGACGCCGCGATTGGTCTCCTCCAGCTCATCGGAGAGCTGGTGGTAGAGCGCCATCACGCCGCGATTGGTCTCCTCGAGCTCGGCGTTGAGCCGGGCGAGGTCGTCCCGCTGGGCACGAACCTCGTCCAGGGCGGCGATGAGCTGCTGGTTCTGGACCGACAGCTCGTCGAGCGGCGTGCCCGGCACGTGCTCGGCGAGGTGGGCGCGAATCTCGTCCATGCGGCTCCGGGTCAGCTCCGGCGCGCCGTGGGGCAGCCGGCGCGCCATGCGTACCAGTGTGCCTGTGCCATTGCCGGTCACCTCCAGTGTGTCGACCAGCCGACGCACCTGCGTGAGCTGCGCGGCCAGTCGCCCGGCGTCCTCGGGGAGGGCCGGGTAGGACATCTCCACCTGCAGGGTAGGTACCCGCCCTGGGGGGGTTGTGAACGCCACCTCCGCATCCCGGCCGTCGGCCACCACCAGCCGGCCGACCTCGCTGAGCGCCGTGGCGATGCGGGTCTGGTCCTGCGCCTCCAGCCCGACCTCGCGGGCGACCTCCCGGCCGAGCTGCCGGACGGTGAAGACGTCCTGCTCGCCCCGGATCCGGGTGCTTACCAGCGGCTCCTGCGTCATGACGACTTCGCCACCACGATCCCGGCGTCGTCGCGGCGGATGCCCGCCTCGCGCAGCAGGCTGGCCGCGATGACCTGCGGCGAGTGGTCCAGCAGACCGAGCTGGCCCTGCAGGGTCCAGCGGTCGACCAGGCCGTCGGTGTGCATGATCACCAGCGCGTGCGGCGGGAGCGGATAGTCGTACTCGCGGAGCTGGCGCTTCTGGTGTCCCGCGATGCCGGGCAGCGAGACCATGCCGCGGCGGGTGCCGTCGGGCGACAGCACCGTGCCGGTGATGTTGCCGAGACCCGCGCAGCGGACCACGGCCCGCTCGTGGTCCAGCTCGGCGACGGCGAGCGCGGCCCCGCGGGTGTGATTGAGAGTACGGTGCAGCGCCTCCACGACGGCCAGCGGCGACCCCGCCGACGTGTTCAGGAAGACCCGCACTGCCTCCTGCGCGGCCGCGTGCGCCAGGCGGCCGTGGCCGAGCCCGTC
Organism: Actinoplanes oryzae; assembly: GCF_030757795.1. Lineage (GTDB taxonomy): Bacteria > Actinomycetota > Actinomycetes > Mycobacteriales > Micromonosporaceae > Actinoplanes. Next base: position 12,732 of record NZ_JAUQWH010000177.1, on the reverse strand, counting down.
GGCGAGGAGGATCTGCTTGCGGCCGCCGGCCTCCCGGATCGCGTACGCGTCCCCGCTCACCGGCTCGCCGGACATCGGCCGGATCAGCCCGGCCGCCCACGCGGGCTCGGGCGCCTCTCCGTGCCACACCTGGGCGGCGAGGACCGTGCCCCGGCCCGGGGACGAGTGGATGTCGTACCAGCTGGCCTGGCGCACGATGGCGCCCAGCCCGATGCCGAGCGTGCCGGTCGTGGAGTGGCCGTCGCCGACCGAGCGCGGGATGTCGGCCATGCCGGGGCCCCGGTCGATGGCGACGATCTCGATGCCGGCGCGGTCGTCCACGCGTACGGGCCGCAGCAGCATGACGCCCTCGTCGGCGTGCTTGACCAGGTTGCCCGCGGCCTCGGCGACGACGATGGAGAGGTCGGCGGTGGTGCGCTCCGGGATGCCGAGCTCGTCCGCCAGGCGCTCGGCGGCGCGGCGGACGGCGGCGGCGCTGGCGGCAGCCTCCACCCGGAACCACAGGCCTCCGTCGAGAAGGCCCTCGGGAAGTGACGCCACTGCGCCTCCGCTCATCGGCACCACTTCGTCACGCTGATGGTCGTGCCCCGGCCCACGGCGGTGTCGATGTCGAACTCGTCGACGAGCCGGCGGGCGCCGCTGAGCCCGAGACCGAGCCCGCCGCCGGTGGTGTAGCCGTCGGTGAGCGCCAGGTCCAGATCCGGGATGCCCGGACCCTCGTCCGCGAAAACAATCCTGATTCCGGCGCGCCGTCCGTTCTCCACCCGGGTCACCGCGACGGTGCCCCCGCCGCCGTAGACGAGGGTGTTCCGGGCCAGCTCACTGGCGGCCGTGACGATCTTGGTCTGGTCGACCAGCGACAGCTTCACGGCCACCGCGAGCGTGCGTACGAGCTGGCGGACCCGCACCACGTCCTGGTCGGAGGCGACCGTGATCCGCTCGCCGGCGGCGAGGCCGTCCCCCGCGGTCATGGGATGGTGACCGCCGCTTCGTCGTCCTCGCCCTCGTCGGTCACGAGGTCGTCCTCGGCAGCCCGGTGGCGGGCCAGGAGCTCCATGCCGAGCTCGACGTTCAGCGCGGTCCGGATGCCGGGCAGCGACAGCCCCAGCTCGACCAGCGTGATCGCCACCGCCGGCCGCATGCCGACCACCACGGTCTCCGCGTCGAGCACCTTCGACACCCCGGCGATGGTGGCCAGCGTGCGCCCGACGAACGAGTCGACGATGTCCAGGGCGCTGATGTCGATGATCACGCCGTGGCTGCCGCTCGCGACGATCTTGTCGGCGAGGTCCTCCTGCAGCTGCAGGGCGACCTGGTCCTCCATGTCGTCCTGGATCGAGACCAGGAGGATGTCGCCGATCTTGAGAACCGGTACGCGCTCCACTCAGCGCTCCTGTCGCTTGGTCCCGGTCAGCCGGATGACGTGCCGCAGAGCGTCCGCGAGCGACGCCTTGGTCGCGATGTCGCCGAACTCGATGCCCAGCGCCACGATCGTCTGGGCGATCTGCGGCCGGATGCCCGAGATGATGCAGTCGGCGCCCATCAGCCGGGCCGCCACGACCGTCTTGAGGATGTGCTGGGCGACCTGCGTGTCGACCGCGGGCACGCCGGTGATGTCGATGATCGCGTACGGCGAGCCGGTGTCGACCAGCGTCTGCAGCAGCCGCTCCATGACCACCTGGGCGCGCGCCGAGTCGAGCGTGCCGACCAGCGGGACCGCGACCACGCCGTCCCAGAGCTTGACCACGGGCGTCGACAGCTCCAGCAGCTGCTCGGCCTGGTCCGCGATGAGCTCCTCGCGGGCGCGCGCGTAGCTGTCGAAGGTGAAGAGGCCCGCCCGGTCGATGAACGCCGAGAAGGCCACGTAGTCGCGCAGCACGTTGGAGTCGCCGTCGTCCAGGACCTCGAGCACCGCGTCCTTGAGCGCGAAGACGCTGATCGCGGTCTCGTGGGCGGTGAAGCCCTGCCGGGCCCGCGTCGACGACAGCTCGCTGAGCTGGGCACGCAGCTCGGCCGCCGCGTCATCGGCGATGTCGCCGGCGCCGCCGGCGAGCGCCGACTGGAAGCCCTTCTGCAGCTCCCCGGTCTGCCGTTGCAACTCGGCGTGGCTCAGCCGGCCGCGCAGCGTCGCCGAGATCCGCTCGGTCCAGGAAGCCCCGACGGCCTCCCCGTGCCCCTTGAGCAGATCCGCGAAGCGGCTACCCTCGTCCGAACTCAGCGCCACCGCTGCCTCCCGTGAGCTTCGCCGGGTCAGCCTGCCGCGAGTCGCGGTCAGCCGGGCCGGACTCTACCATCGAGACAGTTTTTCCTTGCAGTAGACCAACTAATATCCCGTGCTCAGCGCGTCTCCCCGTCCTACGGCGGCGGCGGCGAGTGGAGTAACGTCTTGCCCATAACTGGGAGGTCCTGAATGTCCCTGACGGTACAAACGGCTCAACACGGCGACATGGTCGTCGTGTCGGTCGCCGGCGAGCTCGACATGGCCACCGCACCGCAGCTGCAGGACCAGATCAGCGACCTGCTCGAGAAGGGTCGCACCCGGCTGGTCTTCGACCTGGCGGAGGTCTCGTTCTGCGACTCGACCGGGCTGTCCGTCTTCGTCCGGGCCAAGAACAGCACCGACGACGCCGGCGGCGTCGTGCGGCTGGCCGCCCCGCAGCGTGGCGTGCTGCGGATCCTGGAGGTCAGCGGGCTGGTCGAGGTGCTGCACACCTACCCGACGGTGGACGAGGCCGTGACGGCCGAGGAGCCCGCGCTCGACTGAGCGCGCCGGCGGCCCGCACGGGCCGCTTTTCGCTGCGTCGGCCCGGCGTCCTCACCCGCCGTGCCGCGCACCGCAATCACGTTCCTCCGCTCCTGCGCGTCCGCTTGCGGAAAGAACCGGTCGGCGTAGTTTGTCGCTGACCGGCCGCGGGAACGTCCCGGCCGACCCCGAACCCCTCGGCCCCCGACGCAGGAGTGCGCGTGAGTTCCATGTTCAAAGGCTTCAAAGACTTCATCATGCGCGGCAACGTCGTCGACCTCGCGGTCGGCGTCGTGATCGGTGCCGCGTTCACCGCCGTGGTGACGTCCTTCACCAACGCCTTCCTCAAGCCCCTGATCCAGCTGCTCGGCGGCGACACGAACGTCGGCGCCGGCACATGGAAGGTCGGCAAGGGCGTGGTCTTCGACTACGCCAGCTTCGTCAACGCACTGATCACCTTCCTGCTGACCGCCGCGGTGCTCTACTTCCTGGTGGTCTTCCCGCTCAACAAGCTCGCCGAGCGGCGCAAGCGCGGCGAGGAGCCGCCGCCGGAGGCCCCCAGCGAGGAGGTCAAGCTGCTGACCGAGATCCGCGACGCCCTGGTGCGCCAGCAGGTCGCCCCGGGTGCCGTCAACGACATCCTCGGCCGTCACCAGCAGCAGCCGCCGCGCTAAAGATCAACCCCGGTCCCCACCGTTCGAACAATTGTTCGATACAGTGCGGGGATGGAGCAGCGTAAGCACTGGTGGAACGGCAAGTGGGGACACGTCGCCCGCAAGGACGTATACCTCCGCACGAGCGGCGACCAGTGGTACGTGGAGCAGCGCGCGGGCGGCGCCGAGGGCGTCTCCCACTTCTTCGAGTACGACACCGAGGAAGCGGCCGTCGACATGGTCCGCGCGCTGCTCACCGGGCAGGACGAGTGGCGCGAGCTCTCGGTCCGCCCGCGCCCGCGCTGACGCATCCCGTGCCGCTCAAGCGGCGTCCCGGCGCCCGTCGGCACAGGCGCACCCGATCCCACAGCCCCACCCGGCACCGGCTCCCAGCACCCCAGCCCCAGCGGCGCCGGCTCCCAGCACCCCGACCCCAGTGGCGGCAGTCCCGAGCGGCTCGGTCCCAGCAGCGACGGTCCCGAGCGGCCCGGCCCCGGCATGACGGGCGCTGAGGGGGCCACCGGGCAGCAGGCGCAGACGCGGCTGCCGCGGGGCCGCCGGCGTCTCGTCGTCCTCCTCGACCAGGTGCCAGCGAAGACCCGGCGTGATCCTGTCCCCGGGCGGCTGCGCGGTCCCGCCGACGACCCGCGACAGCGCCACCACCAGCAGATAGCCCAGGATCACGAACCCGTGGCTGACGAGCCGCTCCGCGTCGACCCGGGCGGCCGAGAGATCGTTGACCGACAGCAGCAGCAGCATCCCCACGAAGGCTGTCAGCATCGGCACCAGCCCCGTCGGCCGGCTCCGCCGCAGGGCGATGAAGAGGTAGCCCGCCCCGACGGCCACGTTCCAGGCCGCGGACTCGTGCCAGAGATGACCCGGGGTGGCGTCGAGCCCGGTGTGCACATGCAGGCTGCTGGACCCGCCGCCGACCTGCGCCAGCCCGAGGATGAGCTGCACGGCACCGACCACGGCCAGCGCCACGTAGAGCACGGCCGTCGCCCGGGGCCGCCAATCACCCGACCGGGTCTCGTGCCACCAGGCCCGCAGCCGCCCCGCCACCGGGACCCGCCCTGCCGAGGCGGCGGAGGACGCGGCCGGCGCGCCACCCGGGGCAGCGGCGTCCGAGGACGCGGACGGCGCGGCGCCGAGCGCGGCCATGATCGACGCGCTCAGGTCGGGCACGTCGGTGACCAGCCCGGTCCGGGTCAGCCGGTTGACCGTCGCGGCCCGGTCCAGCCACTCCCGGCACCCGGCACAGCCGGCCAGGTGCTCGTCGACCCGCGCCCGGTCGCCCGGATCGTCCTCGCCGTCCAGTTGAGCGGACAGCATCTCGCGCCACTGCTCACACGCCATATCCCCATAGTCGCGCGGGGACGCCGCCTGGTTCCGCCGGCGGCCCCGGATTTGCGGCGACCACCCGCCGCCGACTCACCCGCCGAGCGGCGGCTCACCCGCCGCCGGTGCCGCCCAGCAGCCGCCGGCGCTCGCGGAACGCCCGCAGGTTCGCCGTGTTGCCGCATGTGCTCACGTCGTGCCACACGCCGCTGTTGTTGCGGGACGTGTCGAAGAACGCCGCCCGGCACTCGGCGTTGTGGCACAGCTTGAGCCGCGGCCAGAGCCCGCCCTGCTGCGCGACCAGCGTCTCGGACCACAGGGCGGAGGCCAGCCAGCGGGTGCCCCGGCCGGCCGGGATGATCCGGACCCAGCCCGCCGCGTCGGGGACCAGCGTCACCGGCACGTCGGCGGGCGGCAGCGCGCCGTCCGGACCGGCGGCGGTGCGGCCACCGGCGAGGACGACGCCCTCGAAGGTCGTCCGCAACCGGCGCAGCGACCGCAGGTCCGCGGACGAGAGGAGCAGCACGGGGGCGGGGAGCCCGGCGACGCGGGACCAGGCCGCCAGCGCGTCGGTCAGCCAGCGCTGGGCGTCGTCGGGCGTGGCGAGCAGATCGGGCGCGTACGCCATGGTGGCCCGGGTGTTGAGCAGGTCCTGGACGAGAGCGAGGCCCGCCGGCGCCTCCCGGACCCCGTGCCGGGCGCTCGCCTTCCATGACATAGGCGAAGGGTACCGTTCCGCCTCACGAGGAGTTTTCACGTGCGGGCACTCGGGTAGCGACCGTGGTGGATGATGTGCCGAAGGAGGCAGCGTGCGCAGAGTCCTGACGAGTGTGGTGGCGGTAGCGGCAGCCGTGAGCCTGGCCACGGCCTGCGGTTCCGGCGACTCCGACCAGACGGCAGCCCCGGCGCCCTCGGCACCGGCCACGACCACCGCGCCGCCGGAAAGCCCGCCAGCGCCCCCGGCGGAGAGCCCGAGCGCGGATCCCACCGGCACACCCACGCCGACGGAGACCACGCCGGATAAGCTCAAGCGCGGAGTCAAAGGCGATCGTGTCGTCGCCCTCCAGCAGCGCCTCACCGAGCTGGGCTACTGGAACGGCGGCAAGGCGGACGGCAGCTTCGGCGCGCTCACCCAGCAGGCCGTCTACGCCCTCCAGAAGGCGGCCGGCCTGACCCGCGACGGCGTCGTGGGCGTCAAGACCCAGAAGGCCCTCGACCAAGGCGTACGCCCGAAAGCCAAGAGCACCGAGGGCCGCGTCATCGAGATCAGCAAGAAGAAGCAGCTGCTCCTGCTCGTGAACGACGGCGAGGTCGAGCAGGTCCTCAACACCTCGACGGGCTCCTACGAGCAGTACGAGCAGGACGGCGTCACGCACACCGCGGCAACCCCGTCCGGCAAGTTCACGGTCTCGCGCCAGATCGACGGCTGGCGGGACGCGCCGCTCGGACTGTTGTGGCGCCCCAAGTACTTCAACGGCGGCATCGCGGTGCACGGGGCGTACAGCATCCCGCCGTACGCGGCGTCGCACGGTTGTGCCCGGGTCTCCGTCCAGGCGATGAACTACCTGTGGAAGAACGACAAGATTCCGATCGACACCAAGGTCTGGGTCTACTGACCGGAATTCCCGAATAGTCCTATCCTGAGGTCACCGAAGGAACGGGGTGGCGCAGGATGACGCAGACGCAATCGCCGGCGGTCGTGCCGGAGGAGCTCAAGTGGGCGCTGACGGAGGCGGGCAAGGAAGCCGTCGCCGTGGCACCCGGCTGGTTCCGTGCGTGGCCGACCGGCGACGAACGCTGGTCCGTCGTCAACATCCGCGGCGCCTCGCAGGTCATCGTCAACCACAGCCGCGAGGACGAGCGCCACCCGAACAGCTGGACCGTGCGCGCCCTGTTCGGGGACAAGGCCGTCGAGCTGCGCCTGGGACCCTACGACAACAAGGAGCAGGCGATCTGGGTCGCGCACGCCGTGCTCAACCTGGCGTTCGCCGAGGACCCGAAGCCGTGAACCCGTACCCCGGGCACTATCCGCCGCAATATCCGCCGCCGGGGCCGTACGCCGCGACGGGCCAGCCGCAGCAGGTCTTCTGGAACGGGACGGGCTGGCAGCAGCTGCCCCCGCCGCCACAGCGCCGAGGACTGCACGCCGGGCTGCTCGCCGTACTCGTGGGCCTGGGTCTGGGATTGGTCCTCGCCGCCGGGGCGGTCGCGACGAACGCCTATGCGAAACACTCGATCTGCACCGCGATGGAAAGCACCGGCACGCACCGATCGACAATGACGGAAGACGATGCCATCAGCACCATCCACGACGCGGCGGACCGCATGCGCGGCTACGGCCGCCTGCTCCTCTTCGACCGTTCCCTGAAGAGCGCGATCGACAGCCTCGCCGCGGACATGGACGAGCTCGCCACCCTGAGCGGCGCCCTGACCGGGAGCACGGCGAGCACCGATTCGCTGGCCCGCTTCTTTCAGGTGATGAGCGCGGTGAACACCCATGCCCGCGACGCCCAGCGCGCCTGCGGCCTGCCCGCCGACGGCATCGCCTGAGCGCGCTCCACCAAAGGTCATCAATGCGCTACCTGCGCTCCATGTGGGCGGACTAGCGTGCGCGCATGTCCACGGTCGATCGCCGTACCTTTCTGCGCATGGCAGGCCTTCCCGCAGCCGCGGCCCTGCCCTCCGGTCTCGACAAGGCGCTGGCCATCCCGGCCCACCACAGCTCGGGGACCATCGCCGACGTCGAGCACGTCATCTTCCTGATGCAGGAGAACCGCTCGTTCGACCACTACCTGGGCACGCTGCGCGGCGTGCGGGGCTTCGCCGACCCCCACCCCATGCGTACGCCCTCCGGCCGTACCGTCTGGCACCAGCCGCAGGCCAACGGCCCGGACCTGCTCCCCTTCCGGCCGGACGTCCCGGACGTGGGGTCGACCTTCCTCCCCGACCCGCCGCACGGGTGGAACGACGGTCACGCGGCGTGGAACGGCGGCCGCTACGACAGGTTCGTGCCCAACAAGGGCGTCACGACGATGACCTACCACACCCGCGCGGACCTGCCCTATCAGTACGCCCTCGCGGACGCCTTCACGGTCTGCGACAACTACCACTGCTCGCTGCTCGGTCCGACCGACCCGAACCGCTACCACATGTGGACCGGCTGGGTCGGCAACGACGGCAAGGGCGGCGGACCGGTCGTCGACAACGACGAGGCGGGCTACGACTGGTCCACCTATCCCGAGCGGCTCGAGCGCGCCGGCGTCCCGTGGAAGATCTACCAGGACGTGGGGCTGGGCCTGACCGCCGCGGGCTCGTGGGGCTGGACCCAGGACCCCTACATCGGCAACTACGGCGACAACTCGCTGCTCTATTTCCACCAGTACCAGAACGCGCAGCCCGGCACCCCGCTCGCCGACCGCGCCAAGACCGGCACCAACGTCAACGCCCTCGGCCGCGACCCGTCGGCGCTGCTCAGCGACTTCCGCGCGGACGTGGCTGCCGGGCGCCTGCCCGCCGTGTCGTGGATCGTGGCGCCGGAGGCGTACACCGAGCACCCGAACTGGACCCCCGACTACGGCAGCTGGTACGTGTCGCAGGTCATCGACATCCTCGCCTCGCACCCGGAGGTGTGGAGCAAGATGGCGCTGTTCATCACGTACGACGAGGAGGGCGGCTTCTTCGACCACATGGTCCCGCCGACCCCGGGCTTCTCAACCGTGCCCACCACGAACGAAATCTTCCCCGGCGACGCCGAGCACCCCGCCGGCCCGTACGGGCTGGGCGTCCGCGTCCCGATGATCGTCGTCTCGCCGTGGACCCGCGGCGGCTGGGTGAACTCCCAGCTCTTCGACCACACGTCGCTGATCCGCTTCCTGGAGCGGCGCTTCGGCCCTCACGAGTCCAACATCACGCCGTGGCGCCGCGCGGTGACCGGCGACCTGACCAGCGCTTTCGACTTCAAGAACCCCAACCGGTCGCACCACGTGCAGCTGCCTTCGACCCTCCAGCCGGCCGACCTCGTCCGGCACCCCGACGAGCCCCCGGTCCCGCCGGCCGACCAGCACCTGCCGAAGCAGGAGCGAGGCGTACGCCCGGCGCGCGCGCTGCCCTACGCCCTGCACGCCGACGCCTCGGTCGCCGGCGACACCCGCACGGTCACCTTCCGCAACACCGGCAAGGCGACGGCCGTCTTCCAGGCCCGCGCCGGCGAGGACATCCGCACCTACACGGTCGAACCGGGCAAGACACTTTCCGGTACGTGGCCCGCCCGCGAACGCGTCGAGGTGCACGGCCCCAACGGCTTCTACCGACAGTTCCTGGGCGGTGCACTGGGCGTACGGACCGGATACGACACCCGCGCCGAGAAAGTGACGGTCGCGTTCACCAATGCCGGCTCGGGAAGGCTGCAGCTGACCGTGCGGGACACGTACGGCACCCATCCCGTCACCATTTCGTTGCGCCCCGGCGAGACCGAGCAGAAGTCCTGGTCCGTGGTGCGTGCCCACGGCTGGTACGGCCTGCGCATCACCGCCGCCGGGGGCCTCGACCACCACGTCGCGGGCCACCTCGAGAACGGCAAGGACAGCATCACCGATCCGGCAATGGGCGGGCTGGTGTGACGGCCGTACGACGGTCTTAAATGGACGGTTAAGCCGCCGTTAACCGCGATTGTCGCGACAGGTATCGTTCTCGGCGAATAGCCATTCCCGGCACCGAGAGTGAGACATCAGTGGCACGGCAGATAATTACGGTCCTGACCGATGACATCGATGGCAGCACGGCCGATCGCACCATCGAATTCGGCCTGGACGGCGTCGCCTACACCATCGACCTCTCCGAGGAGAACATCGCCAAGCTCCGCCAGTCCCTCGAGCCCTACGTGGCTGTGGCCACCCGCGTGAGCCGCGCCGGCGTCCGCCGGGGCGCCCCCGCCCCGGCCCAGCCGGCCCCCACCCGCACCAGCCGCGCCGAGAACCAGGCCATCCGCGACTGGGCCGCCCAGAACGGCTACGAACTGTCGGACCGCGGCCGCATCCCGGCCACCATCGTCACGGCCTACAAGAACCGCTGACCCATTCCGGACCGGCGGCATTCCCCACGAATGCCGCCGGCCGAGACGCCTTTCTTCCGCACCATGCCGCGCAACCGTCCCAGCCCGTCTCCGAGGCGGGGCCGCGCGTGGCCGGCTTCATCGCAGCACTGCATTGCCCAGGGCTGCCGCGGCTAGCGCACTCCGCCCCGGCACGATGCTCGAACACTTCTCGAGCCACGCGGCCCCGAACCGACCCGCGTGGCGATGCAGGTACCGCGAACAGGCATCGGGCGGCGTGAGGAGCGGCACCGCGCCGCTGGGCCCGCCTCCCGGCCACGGGTCAGGTAACCTGATCGGCGCGGGCCGCTAGCTCAATGGCAGAGCTGTGGACTTTTAATCCATAGGTTCAGGGTTCGAGTCCCTGGCGGCCCACTTTGATCTTGCAAGCGGACCACGGCTCGGTGGTTCAGCGTCATCGGCGTCGGTGAAACGCTGAGTGCAGGTCGCAGTCCCGCGCGCTGCTTTTCAGGCGACCCACCTCCAGGTCCACTCGCCATCCCAGTATCGGCACCGCGCAGCGCCCATCCGGCATGACCGTGCCCGGGTCGGGTAGCGCCGCCGCGGCAGCGTCGCGATCACGGTGTCGCGCGCCTGGCCGAGGTGCCGCACAGCCCTGAAGAGCCAGCTCAGAGCCCATGAACGCATGCTCTGACAACGCTACAGCTGGTAGCATCTGTGACACCTACGATATCTATGACATCTGCATCGACCAGCCGACCCTTGGCTGAGCCATGCGAGCGATAGACACTTCCCGTGTTTCCGCCGAGCAGTTCGACCAGCTCGAACGCGCCGCCGCCGAGATCTCGCCCGAGATGCTCGACGTCATCCATGCGCTGATCGAGTCCATTCGCGCGGGCGCCGAGATCACCGTATTTGAGCCGGCCGCCACACTGACGCCGAAGGAAGTCGCTGATCGCCTCGGCATGAGTCGCGCACACCTGTACAAGCTTCTCGACCGAGGCGAGATCGCGTTCGATCGTGTCGGCCGGGACCGACGCGTCCCGTTCACCGAGGTCGTCGAGTTCGAGCAGCGCCGTCAACGCGACCGCCGTGAACTCGCTGAGCGCTTCGCGCAACAGCAGCAGGGCCGAGCCGCTGCGATCGATGAACTTTCCGACCTGCTCTGAGTCGACCGTTCGGCTGGGGCGTCACTGGCGTTGCCTGACCGGCGATGCCGGGACAATTACCCGGTGGAATCTCGACGGGCACGCCCTACCCTCCGAGTCTTGCAGGAACACCTCCGCGCCGGGTGGAGGTGGCCTCCCGCTCAGGCGGGGCCCGGCGTGGGAGGGTTCGACCCGCTTTCTCCGCTGAGCGAGCTGCCGCATCCGATCATCCACAAAGCACGGGAAAGCTTCGGGGACGACCCCCAGCACGACAACTACGTCGGGCCGGTGAAGAGCTGCACCCGCTTCAGGCGGACCGCCGCGTGCCATGGGCGCCCCTGACGGTTAGCCGGGGGAGCCGATACCCGGTCAGCTCGGCCTATTCTCGCCCAGACTGGCGCAGTTTCAGCAGCAGCTTCTTCGCTCCGGGTGCTCCGCTGTCGATGGCGCGATTCACCGCCGCCTCGGCCGCCGGGCGATCGCCGGTCTCGATGGCCCATTCGGCCATTGTGACCAGCACATGGGTGTCGCCGGCGGACGCCATCCGCTCCAGCAGTCTCTTCGCGCCGGCATGGTCGCCGCGTTGATATCGCGCCTTGGCGACCCACCGCCATCCGCTGTCCTTCAAGCCCAAGTGGTCCAGCCGTGCGTAGGTCGCGGCAAGATGTTCGGCGGTGGCCTGATCGCCAGCCCGCTCGTACGAGGCGGCAAGGTTGACCAGTGCGAAGATTTGCCCGACGCTGGTGAGCCGCCGATAGATTCGGCGTGCAGCGCGGACTCGGCCCTGCCGCTCGCGGAGTTCTGCCAGTTCGAACAGTGACCAGTGCAGGCCGCCGTTGAAGGCACGCCAGAGCAGAGCCGCACCTCGGCGCTCGTCACCGGACCGCGCGAGGATATGCCCGGCCACGCGTTGGGCGTTGGGATGACCCGACTTGGACGCGAGGTCGCAGTACTTCGTGACGAGCGCGGGGTCATTGGCCGTCGTGGCGAGAATGACCATCTCGGTGATGGCATCGTCGAAGCCGAGTTCCATCGCGCGCCGCATCACGGCGAAGGCGCGTGGCAGGTCGGGGCCGGTATACCGCCATGCCAGGCCGGTGAGCGCCTTTCGGTTGCCGTGCCGGAACGAATCCTCGGCGAGCCGGAGGGCTTCGTCGTGTTCGTCGCGTTCGGCAAGGTCGCGGGCCTGGTACTCCACCTCTCGCGCCCCGCCGTTGGCCAGGGCGGTCTGGTAGAGCTTGTCGGCGACCTCGTGCCGCCCTTGGCGTGCGTGCAGCGATGCCAAGCCGACGAGAGCTTGCGGGTTGGTGCCGTCATCCGCCAGGGAGTACCAAGCTTTGGCGGCGTCATAGTCGCCCGAGTCCTCGCATCGGTGACCGAGAACCAGCTGCGACCGGGTATCTCCGTTCTCCGCCGCGAGTTCGAGGTACGGCAATGCCTCGTCGCGGCCCTCATCCTCTTCCACCATCGACGCGAAGGTGGCCAAACCGGCTCGGTCACCGCGGACCGCCGCCTCCAACGCCAAGCGGTGGGCGATCTCCCGCCGGTCGCGCCGGTACGCCGCCCTGGCCATGGCCGCCGTATCCCAGCCAGCGACGTCGTCGTGCAACGCGGCCGCCCAGAATCCGTCCGGTGGGCGTTCACCCTGGCGGGTGCGCTTGCCGTGCTGCTCCAAGTAGTCGGCGAGCCGGAAGTCGTCACCGGCCGGCGACAACGGTCCCCGGGCACCCTGACACAGCGGAAGTAGATAGTCCTTGAGGGCACGGTCGAACCAGTCAATCGGCAGGGTGGCGCGTTGCA
>NZ_JAUQWH010000176.1 GCF_030757795.1 Actinoplanes oryzae | reverse complement strand
CGCGCTCATCAGGCCCAGGGCCAGCTGGTCGCTGAAGCAGAAGGCAGCGTCGGCCCGGCCGCGCAGGTGGGGGAAGGCGTCGGCGCCGTCGGTGCGGTGCAGCCGGGCGACGGGGATCTCGAGCGCCGGGTCGGCGGGCAGCCCGGCCTCGGCGAGCGCCTGGCGGTAGCCCTCCAGGCGCCGGGCGGCCGTGCCGTTCTCCAGGTGGGGCTGCGGGCCGACGGCGGCGATGCGGCGGTGGCCCCGCTCGATCAGATGCCGGGTCGTCTCCCGGGCGGCGGCCACGTTGTCGACCGCCACGTGGTCGAACAGCCCGCCGGCGTCCTGCTCGCCGAGCAGCACCACCGGGACGTCCGAGGCGCGGCGGGTGATCTCGGCGGGGGAGAGCGCCCACGGGCTGAGGATCACGCCGTCGACGGTCTGGCCGGGGACGCCGTCGATCAGCGTCCGCTCGACCTTGGCGTCGCCGCCGGTCTGCTGGATCAGCAGCAGCAGGGAGCGCCGCCCGGCCTCCTCGGCGAGCAGCCCGGCCAGCTCGCTGAAGTAGGGCGAGGCGATCTCGGGCACGGCCAGTGCGATCAGCCCCGAGCGGCCGCCGCGCAGGTGCCGGGCGGCGGCGTTGGGCCTGTACTGCAGCTCGTCGATCGCGGCCTGCACCCGGGAGCGGGTCTCGGGCGCCACGAGGGCGAAGCCGCTGACCACATTGGAAACGGTGCGGACCGACACCCCGGCCCGCTCGGCCACCTGCCGCAGGGTCGCGCTCATGGTGAAAACTCTACCGGGGACTCTTGCAACGTGGCATGCCACGTTGCAATCCTCGGGACATGACGACGACAGACATCGGAGCCGCTGCCCGCGAGGCCATCTACCGCGACGGCATCACCGCCTGCAAGGGCGCCTTCACGCCCGAGTGGGCGGACACCATGCGTGAGGACATCGAGAAGGCGTTCGCCGAGGCGACGGCCCGCCCCCACGGTGCCGTCGGCCGCGGGCCGAAGCGCTACTACGTGGAGATCCACCCCGAGCAGCTGCGCGGCTTCGTCGACCTGGTGACGCACCCGTGGGTCACCGCCGTGTGCGAGGCGGTGCTCGGCCCGCGATGGGAGATCGTCGAGCTCGGCTTCGACATCCCCTTCGCCGGCGCGGTCAACCAGCCGTGGCACCGCGACTTCCCGATGCCCGAGATCACCCGCCGCGAGGGCAAACTCGACTCGCTCGCCTTCAACCTCACCGGGGTGGACACCGCGGAGGACATGGGTCCGTTCGAGATCGCGCCCGGCACCCAGTTCGACGACTCGCCCGACTTCGGCCACGGCATGTTCCCGCCCAAGCGGGCCTACGGCCGCTACGACGAGCGCGCGGTCCGCAAATATCCGAAGCGGGGCGACATCTCGGCCCGCTCGGCGCTGACCATCCACCGGGGCACGCGCAACGACTCGCAGAAGTCCCGCCCGGTCCTGGTGCTCGGCATCGACGGCCCGGGGGCGATCAACGGCGAGCGCCATGACACCGCGGTCACCCGCGACTACTGGGCGGCGCTGCCCGACCAGGTCAAGCAGCACCTGCACTGCCCGGTGGTGGACGTGCTCACGCCTATCACCCAGAAGCACACCATCGAGGGTCTGGTCATGGGTGAGGCGTGAGCACCACTCACTGCTGCTTCTCGGCGAAGCACCGCTGGACCGTCTGCCGGGCCCAGCGCATGCGGCGCACGGCCAGCTCCGGGTGCTCCCCGAACTCGTAGGCCATGGCCGCCGAGCAACCCACCGGCCCGGCATCGGCCAGCAGGGTGGTGGTCTCGCGAACCACCGCCTCCTGGTCGGGGCTCTCGCCGGCCTGCAGCGTCGAGGCGAACAGGGCCTCGGCGCGTTGATGTTGATCCGTCATCGGACTCCTGCCCTCTCTCCTCGTGGGGTCCTCCAAGTCTCAACAGAACGATCACGCCCCGCAATTCGTTTCCCCAGGTGACGCCGCGCACAGCCGCACACCGCATCGCGCCGGCGGTCGTCTGACCAGGTGGGGACCTTGCGCTCGCCGTCGTCGCCCACGACGCGCTAATGCGCCTGGCCAGGGACCGTGCCCCGGCCGTCGGTGCGGCGGCGCTCACCCGCTCTCGCCGCGCCTCACACCCGGCACAGTGGACTTCGGCGAGGTCCCGCCTCGGTGACGGTGGCAGGTGTCCGTGCTCGACCTGACGACGCCGTGACGGGCGACACCGTTGCCGGGGTCAGACCTCGGGCCGCGGCCGCCGGTCCAGCGCGACGAAGGTCAGGCCCTTCGCACGCAGGGCGGGCAGGACGGTCTTGAGCGACGTGTAGGTCTGCGACCGGTCCCCGCCCCCGTCATGGCACAGCAGGATCTGCCCCGGCCGCGCCGCCAGCAGCCGCCGGGTGATGTGGGCGACACCCGGCCGGGACCAGTCGCGCGGGTCGTCGCTCCAGTCCAGCGGCACCAGCTGGTGGGCGGCCGCGTCGCGCAGCAGGGCGGGGGACCAGTCGCCGCCCGGCGAGCGGAAGAGTGCCGGTGCCTGACCCGTGGTGTCGTGGATCTTCTCCTGGCCGCGGAGCAGCTCCTTGTCGACCAGCTTCCGTTTGCGGCTGCCCAGGTGGGTCGGGTGGCTCCAGGTGTGGTTGGCGACGTGGTGCCCGTCGCGGACCACCTCGCGGGCGATCGTCTCGTGGCCGAGGACCTGGTTGCCGATCATGCAGAACAGCGCGGGCACGTGATGCTTGCGGAGCAACCGCAGGATCTTCGGCGTCCAGACCGGGTGCGGCCCGTCGTCGATGGTCAGCGCGATGGCGTCGGCGGGGAAGGCCGGCCCGCCGACCGCCCGCCGATAGTCGGTGAGCGTGCGGACCGGCTCCGCGAGCACCGGCAGCGCCGGCGGCCGCGCCGGCTGCGATCGTGCGGGCACCGGTGCTGCCGGCCGGGGTGTCGTGGTCGCGCGGGCGCCGCCCGGGGTGCGCTGCCGCGGCACGGCGGCCGAGCCGGCCAGGGACAACGCGCCCAGGGCGACGGCACCGGCGCCGAGCATGCGCCGCCGGGACATGCCGGACATGCCCGCTGATTCGTGGTCATCCATGATCACGACACGGGAACATAGCAACAGGCGTCAACGCCCGCGCCGTCAGACGAAGGGCACCCCCGCCGGCTGGCCGAGCAGGATCCGGCCCGGCAGCGACCACTGCACCGTGGAGAGGTTCGCGGCCTGCGCGGCGGCCATTCCGTCGCGGAAGATGCGGCCCAGCCGGCTGGTCGTGTAGAGCGGATCCGGAGCTGGCCGTGGCGTACATCGACACCAGCACCGTGCGGGCGGTCTCGGTCACGTGGGCGATGGCGCCCCGCACGGCGGCCCGCTGCTCCTCGGTGGTCTCCCGGCC
Organism: Actinoplanes oryzae; assembly: GCF_030757795.1. Lineage (GTDB taxonomy): Bacteria > Actinomycetota > Actinomycetes > Mycobacteriales > Micromonosporaceae > Actinoplanes. The sequence continues at coordinate 14,880 of NZ_JAUQWH010000176.1, read as the reverse complement.
GGCGGCGGTCGTGCGGTCCAGCTCGCCGGCGGTGGACAGCAGCAGGCCCCGCGCGGCGGCGACCTGAGCGGCGGCCCGGCCGACCGCGACCTGCGTACTCTCCATCGCGGCCAGCGGCTCGCCGGTGAAGGCCGTCTTGCCGCCCGCCAGCCGCACGAGCTCGTCCACGGCGGCTTGCGCCATGCCGATCAGCACCGCCGCGCAGCCCGGGAAGACCACGTTCACCGTCGGCAACCGGTACGCCGGCCGGTCGAGGCGGTTCGGGGCGAAGAGCGAGAAGGCCAGGTCGGACGGGACGAACACCTCGTCGGCCGTCACGGAGTTGCTGTCCGAGGCCCGCATGCCCGCGACGTCCCACGTGTCGAGCACGGTCACCGCGTCCCGGGGCACCAGGCAGAAGAAGAGGCCCGCGCCCCAGCCGGACGTACCCGGGCCGGCAGGCAGCATCCCGGCGAGCAGGAACCAGTCCGCCAGGTGGGCCCCGCTGACGATCTTCCAGGTGCCGGTGAGGCGGAAGCCGCCCTCGGCGGGGCTCATCCGCCCGGGCTGGCCCGAGTTGGCGATCAGCGGGTCCCGGCCGCCGCCGAAGACCTCCTCCGCCCGCTCCGGGCCGAGGAGCCCGGCGACGAAGCCCAGGTTGAGATTCCACACGGTCCAGGCGGTGGGCCCGTCGAGCCGCGCCAGCCGGGTGAGCAGCTCCAGGACGACGGCCGGGGTGGCCTCGTGCCCGCCGAGCTCACGCGGCGTGTACAGCCGGAAGGCGCCGTGCTCGCGCAGCTCACGCACCAGTTCCTCGGGCAGGCGGCCGAGCGCCTCCGCCTCGTCGCGGTACTTCTCGACGGCGGGGCGCAGCACGTCGGGCAGGTCGTGCACAGGGTGGGTCATCGTCGATCCTCCACAGGGCCCGGTGACTCCGGGCCGGTCGGAACGAGATGCACCGGCCGAGCCGGGCGTGCGCGGAAAGGACGGTGATGCGCGTCACTCCGACAGCCGGTACGCCAGCCGCAGAGTGGACGTACGGCCGTCGCGCAGCCGGTGCAGCCACACCATGCCCGGTGGGCAGTGGTCCGGCGCGTCGGCCGGGTTGACGAAGTCCGTCTCCCAGACCATGACGTCCCGGCTCGCGGTCGCCTCGCGGAGCCGGGTCCGGACCCCGGCGCCCAGCGTGTAGTCCATCATCATGGGCATCACCTCGGGGCTGCCGGTGAGCCCGCCCAGCACGGTCAGCCGCGCGTCCGGGTGGAAGCTCTCGCGCAGCATCCGGTGGTAGTGGCCGCTCTGCGCCGCCTCGAGGGTGGCATCGGCGTGGGCCCGGCTCGCGGCCGTCGCCGCGGCGGCGTCGGCATGGGCCAGGTCGGCGGTCTCGCGCAGGGCCCGGCGCAGCGCCTGCCGTCCGTCGCGCAGGCGGCTGCGGACGGTGTGCTCGGGCACCGCGCACAGCTCGGCAATCTGCCGGTACGACGAATGCGTGCTGAAGTAGCGCAGCACCGTCACCTCGCGCACGGGCTCGGGCAGGGCCGCCACGGCATGATGCACCCAGTCGCGGGTGGCCGCCCGGTCGAGCAGCTGGTCGGGCCCGGGTCCCGGGTCGGCGGGCAGCAGCGGCTCCGGCTCCGCGACCGGCACGGCCCGCCGCGAGCGCAGCGCCATCCGGCAGTTGTTGCGCACGATGGCGCGCAGCCAGGGCCCGGCCGCCGCGGGATCGCGCAGCTCGGGCAGCCGGCGCAGCGCCACGAGCACGGCGTCCTGCACGGCGTCGTCGGCCTCGTCCCCATAGCCGAGCAGGCTGATCGCCACGGCCCGCAACCCGGCGCGATGCTGCTCGACGAGGGTGGCGAAGGCGGCGTCGTCACCACTCCGCGCGGCGCGGGCAAGGTCAGCTGTCACGCCTCGCAACGATACGACGGGAGCGCTGCCGCGATCCGCCGCGCGAATCAGCACGGCTCCCGTCGTGGCGAGCCGGGCGGGCGGCGACGCCGGGTCGTCGGCTTCCTGCCGACGTCCACGCCCGCGCCGCCGCGGGCACCCTGCCCGGCTGGTCGTCCCGCGAATCGGGGCGCTGCTTCGTTCCTGCGGGTTCGCGGGGAGGTGCGAGGATCGGATCGTGCGGGTGACGATGGCGACCGATGCGGGGCATCCCGGCCGGGCCAACGAGGACTTCGCCGGCGCGGTGCCGGCGGGGCTGGTGCTGGTCGACGGGGCGGGCGGGATCGCCGGGGCCGGGGAGCTCTGCCATCACGGCGTGGCCTGGTACGCCACCCGGCTCGGCGGGGCGCTGCTGGGCGCCCTCGCCGACGACCGCGGTCTGCCCGGGGTGCTGGCCGACGGCATCGCGCGGGTCACCGCCGAGCATCGCGACACCTGCGACGTCACGCATCCGAGCAGCCCCTACGCGGCCGTGGCGATGCTCCGGCGCACCGGCGGGAGCGTCGAGCACCTGGTTCTCGGTGACGCCGTCGCGCTCGTCGGGCGGGCCGGTAGGGAGCCGCTCGTCGGGCGGGCCGGTGGGGAGCCGCTCGTCGTGCACGATGCCCGCGAGGTGGTCATCGCCCGGGGCTTCGAGGAGCGGCTGCGGGGCGTTCCCGAGGACAGCAAGGAGCGCCGGCGGCTGCTGCGGGAGTTGCGGGCGTACCGGAACGCGCCGGGCGGCTACTGGGTGGCCAAGGACGACCCGCGGGCGGCGGAGGAGGCGATCAGCGGCAGCTCCCCGGCGGGTGAGGTGACCGTGGCGGCGCTGCTGAGCAACGGCGCCAGCCGGATCGTCGACACCTTCGGGCTCACCGGCTGGGGCGGGCTGCTGGAGCTGCTCGAGGCCGAGGGGCCGGCCGAGGTGATCCGGCGCGTCCGGGAGGCCGAGTCGCGGGCCGGCGTGGCCACCGACGACGCGACCGTCGTCTGCCTCCGTGCCGGCACCGAGGCCCGCTGAGACCGCACCAGGTAGGGCGAGGGGCCGCCGGGATCCTCCGGTCGGCCAGGGCGGTTGCCCGAAAGGGCGGCTTTACCGGCCCATCGTCTCAACATGTGGACACGGGACGCGGCGGGGGCGACGGAGATCACTATGGTGGCGCGTCATGACCAACGCTCAGTACCAGCAGCCCGTCGGCGTCTCGGACAAGTCCAAGCTCGTCGCCGGCATCCTCGGCATCTTCCTCGGCTCCTTCGGCGTCGGCCGGTTCTACATGGGTGACACCAAGACCGGTGTGCTCCAGCTCGTCGTCTCCCTCGTCACCTGCGGCGCCGGCGGCCTGTGGGGCTTCATCGACGGCATCCTGATCCTCGTCAACGGCGGCGTCGACGGCCAGGGCCGCCCGCTGCGCGAGAACTGACGCGCCGCCCGCGCAGGCACCAAGCACCGGCGCGGGTGCATCGTCTCCCGCGCCGCCCCGCCATGAGATCGATATTTGCTAATGTCTAGCCGTGCTGGCCTCCCTCGTCACCCTCGTCCTGTCGGCCACCCTGAGCGCGGTCGTGCCGGCCACCGTGGACACCGCCGCCGCCTGCGCGAGGCCGGCCGCCCGGGGTGACGTCACGGTCGGCGTCGCCTTCGAGGGAACGACGTACCCGGTGCTCGTCCACGTGCCGCCGGCGCTCGCCGCCACCGGCCGCGTCCCGCTGGTGCTCAACCTGCACGGCAGCAGCGGCAACGGCCCGGGCCAGCTCGACTACAGCGGCCTGCGCCCGGTCGCCGACGCCAACGGGTTCGTCGTGGCGGCCCCGGACGGCGCCATCTCCCTGCCGCAGGACCCGATGCCGCCGGCGGGCAGCTGGGCGTGGAACGTGCCCGGGGTGCCCACGACGGCCGGGCAGATGCCGCCGCCCGGCGCCCGGGACGACGTCGCCTTCCTGGGCCGGGTGATCGACGTGGTGGAGAGCACGCTCTGCACCGACCCGCGGCGCACCTACGCCACCGGCCACTCCGGCGGCGCGCGCATGTCCTCGGCCCTGGCCTGCCGCCTCGCCGGCCGGATCGCCGCCATCGCCGCGGGCGCCGGGCTGCGGGCGGGGCGCCCGGATCCCGACGACGTGAGCGTGCCGGAGGTCGAGGACTGCCGGCCCAGCCGGCCGGTGCCGGTGGTGACGTGGCACGGGCAGCAGGACACGGTCAACCCGTACGCCGGGAGCACCGACCTGCGCTGGGGCTATGCCGCCCCGGTCGCGGCGCAGACGTGGGCCCGGCTCGACGGCTGCCGCAGCGGCCCCGACGCCACGCCGGTCACCGAGCACGTGACCCGGCTGACCTACACGCAGTGCTCGCGGGGCGCCGAAGTCGTCTTCTACCGGATCAGCAACGGCGGGCACGTGTGGCCCGGCGCCGCCGAACCGGGCTCGGAGATCGACGCCGCGCAGATCCTGTGGGACTTCTTCGCCGGCTACCGGCTGCCGGCGCGCTGATCCGGCGGGGCCGCACCGGCGAGCCACTGCTCGCGGCTGAGGTCGTACTGGACGGTGTCGGGGGTGTCCTTGGCCGGCCGCATGCCGAGCCGCCGCATCAGGGCCTGGGACGCCGTGTTCGCCGGGTCGCAGGTGGCCGTCACCCGCGGCAACCCGAGCCCCTCGAAGCAATGACGGAGCAACGCGCGCACGGCCTCCCGGGCGTAGCCCTGGCCGTGCCGGGCCGGGTGGAACTGGAAGCCGATGTCGGGCGTGGCCGCGGGATCGGCCGGCAGCCAGACGCCGACGTCGCCGATCACCCGGTCGTCGGCCACATGCTGCACCGCATAGCCGTGCCAGGCGGCCCGCGCCCGGTCGTCGAGCTCCGCCTGGGCACGCAGATAGCCGGCGGCCCGCGCCGGGCTCATGGGCTCGCCGGGCAGGTGCCGCCGCACCTCGGGATCGGCCTGGTAGGCGAGGAAATCGTCCAGGTCCCCGGTCGTGAAGCGGCGCACGATCAGGCGCGGCGTCCGCGCGGGCAAGACTGTCACGCGGGAACCGTACAGCGCCGCGGCTCACGCGCCGGTTCCTTTCCGCTGGCCGGAAACCGCCTCTTGCCCTCCGGGCGCCTGTACGGTTCTGCTCTGACTCATGAAGACCGAGGTCGCCATCGTCGGAGCCGGTCCCGCCGGCCTGTTGCTCGCCCACCTGCTGCACCGCGCCGGCGTCGCGGCCGTGGTGGTCGAGACCCGCTCGCAGGAGTACGTCGCCGCGCGCATCCGGGCCGGCATCCTGGAGCACTCCAGCGTCGAGCTGCTCACGGAGGTGGGGCTCGGCGCCCGGCTGCGCGCCGAGGGCCACGAGCACCGCGGCATCTATCTGCAGCATCCCGGCGACCGGCACCACCTGGACTTCGTCGACCTGACCGGGCGCAGCGTCTGGGTCTACGGGCAGACCGAGCTGCAGAAGGACCTGGTGGCGGCCGGCACAGCCGAGGTGATCTACGAGGTGACGGAGACCGCGCTGCACGACGTGGGCACCGATTCCCCGTACGTGACCTTCACCGGCAAGGACGGCACGCCCGGCCGCATCGACGCCCGGGTGATCGCCGGGTGCGACGGCTCGTTCGGGCCCAGCCGCACCGCGGTGCCGGCGCGCGACTTCGAGCGCGAGTACCCCTACTCGTGGCTGGGGATCCTCGCCGACGTGGCGCCCTCGACCGACGAGCTGATCTACGCGTGGCACCCCGACGGGTTCGCGCTGCACTCGATGCGCTCGCCCACCGTCAGCCGCCTCTATCTGCAGGTGCCGAACGGGACCGCGCCGGGCGAGTGGTCCGACCAGCGGATCTGGGACGCCCTCGCCACCCGCCTCGGCGACGGCGAGAACGGCTGGAAGCTGACGCCCGGGCCGATCACCGACAAGAGCGTGCTGCCGATGCGCAGCTATGTGCAGACGCCGATGCGCCACGGCCGGCTCTTCCTGGCCGGGGACGCCGCGCACATCGTCCCGCCGACCGGCGCCAAGGGCCTGAACCTGGCGATCGCCGACGTGGCGCTGCTCGGCCGGGCCCTCGTGGCGCTGCTGAAGGAGAACGACGCCCGGCTCGCGGACTCCTACTCCGGCGACGCCCTCCGCCGGGTGTGGCGGGCCACCCACTTCTCCTGGTGGATGACCACCATGCTGCACGCCACGGCGGATCCCTTCGACGCGCAGCTGCAGCTGTCGCAGCTGCGCTGGGTGACCTCCAGCCGGGCCGGGGCGACCGGCCTGGCGGAGAACTACGCGGGGCTCGACATCGGCATGTGACCGGCCGCGGCACACTGGCCCCCTGACCACGACCCCGCAGCGGCCTCCGCCGAGGCGCAGCGCGCGGCGGCGCTCGGGCTGCGGGCGGCCCCGGGTCCGCGCCCTGCGGCCGGCTGGCTGCCGGGTCATTCCCGCACGCCCAGGTGCTCGATCGGGGGCACGCGCAGCAGGCGGCGGACCGGCAGGATCGTCGTGCCCAGGGCCAGCAGGGTCGCGCCGGCGAGGATCGCGGCTCCGCCCAGCGGCGGGACGTAGGGCACCAGGCTGCCGGTCAGGGCGTGCACCACCGCGGTGAGCGTGACCGCGGCGATGGCCCCGCCGAGCAGCAGCGCCACCCCGAGCAGCCCGGCCTGCTCGGCGTTGACCATGCGGCGCGCCTGCCGGCCGGTGACGCCGACGATGCGCAGCAACGCCAGCTCGCGCCGCCGGGCCAGGGCGGCCATGACCATCGTGTTGGCGGCGGCGAGCGCGGCGTAGCCGACCATCACACCGACGAGGAGCTTGTTGAGCCAGGCGCTGAGGGCGAGGTCCTCCGCCAGCCGGCCCGTGCGCCCGGCGGCGTCGCCCGTGGCCACCAGCGACGCAACGCCGGTGGCCCGGCCGCCGCCGCTCAGCCCCGCGGCCAGGTCGGGCGTCGCCCCCGGCGCCAGCGTGACCAGCACCTCGTCGTCGGTCGTGCCGGCCGTGTGCCCGGCGACCGTGTCGCGGTGCAGGATCAGGTCGCCGAAGCCGAGCCCCCGCTCGTAGACGGCGGCGACCCGCAGCGTCGCCGGCGTCCCGTCGCCGAGCCACAGCTCCACCCGGTCCCCGGCGTGCCAGCCCTGCATGCCGGCGCGGAGGCTCGACACGGCCACGCTCGTGCCGTCGAGCGCCGCCAGGTCGCCCTCGCTCACCCGCAGGTCCAGGGTGCGCGCGGCGTCCACCGGGTCGAGGGCGAGCGCCGCCACGGACTCCGCCTCGCCGCCCATGATCCGCACCACCGCGGACGTGCGCCGCAGCCCGGTCACACCCTCGACGCCGGGCAGCTCGCGCAGCCGGGCGGTCGTGCCCTGCGCCAGCCCGGCCGGGGAGGTGAGGATCCGGTCGGCGAGCAGGCCGTCGCGGCTCTGCGTCACGGTGGCCCGCTGGATGTTGTCCTGCAGGAACCACACCGAGCCGCCGAAGCCCACGGCCAGCACCAGCGCGGTGAGCACCGTGGCGCCGCCCCGGGCGTTGGCGCGCAGGTTGGCCGAGGCCAGGTGCCCGCTCGCGCCCCACACCCGGCGGAAGAGCGGGCCGAGCAGCCGCGCGGCCGCCTCGTTGACCCAGGGCGCGAGCAGCGCGATCCCGGCGACGAAGAGGTAGAGCATGCCGAGCGCCCCGGCCAGCGCCGCCTCCCCGCTCAGGGCGACGGTGACGGTGCTGGAGGCGACCGCGCCGGCGAGGCAGAGCAGGCCGGACCACAGGCGGACCTTGCCGCCGCGGGCCGGCTCGACCGCGATCTCGCCCAGCGCCTCGACCGGTCGGATCCGGCTGATCCGGCGCACGGCGAGCAGGGCGGCCGCCACGGCCACCAGCACGGTCAGCACGAGCACGGCCGCCGCGGACAGCACGCCGGGAACCATCGGGAAGGTCTCGGCGAGGAACCCCCGCTCCACCAGCTCCCCGTGCACCCAGCGCGCGGCGAGCAGCCCGCCCGGGACGCCGAGCACCGCGCCGGCGACGCCGAGCAGCGCCGCCTCCGCGGTCACCATGCCGCGCACCTGGCGGGGAGTGGCGGCCACGGCCCGCAGCAGGGCGAGGTCGCGGCGGCGGTGCCGGACGGACAGCCCGACCGTGCCGGCGACGACGAAGACGACGAGCAGGACGACGTACCCCCCGAAGGTGCCGCCGATCTGGATCAGCAGGCTGCGCATGGGGCCCTCGGCGGACTCCTCGGCCTGCCCGCGGTCGTCGCCGGCGTAGACCCGGGCGCCGGCGGCCTCGGCGATCGCGGTCACGGCCCGCCGGTCGGCGCCCGGTGCCAGGAACACCCCGACGGCGCCGGCCCGGCCGGGGCGCGGGTCGAGGGCAGCCGCCGCCCGGTCGGTGAAGAACACCGCGGCCGGGCGGGTGTCCGAGCTGCGGGCACCCGTCGCGACACCGCTGATCTCGTAGCGGTGGGCCGCGCCGTCGACCACCAGCTCGACGGACTGCCCGGGACGGAACCCGGCCGCGGCGGCCAGCCGGCTGTCGACCACCACCTGGTCGTCGGCGGCCGGCTTCCCGCCCGCCACCAGCGCCCACGGCATCAGGGCGGCGCTGCCCCAGCCATGCCCCGCGACCGGCAGGCCGGGGGCAGCCACGGACACGACCGGGAGCGTGCGATCGGTGACCGCGGCGGTGACGCCCGGCACGGCGCCCAGCTTGCCGGCGAGGTCGTCACCGACGGTGCCGCCCTCGGACAGCGGCACCGTGGTGGTGACCTTCTCGCCGTCGATGTCCTTGCCGGTGACCGTGAGGTCGCGGTGGGCGACGATCAGATCCGCGGCGGCGTAGCGGAAGGGGGCGGAGTGAGCGCGCAGGCCGGACTCGACCAGCACGCCCATCGCGGTGAGGACCAGCGCGCCGATCGCGAGGGCCAGCAGCGTGGCGACGGTGGAACCGGGGCGGTGGCGCAGCATGCGCGCGGCGAGGCGGGTCATCGCACGGCCCGCCCGTCCGCGACGTGGCCGGCGCCGTTGGCGACGAAGCCCCGCTCGATCCCGGCGACGGCCGGCTCGCGCCGCCGGTCGAGGGAGGTCAGCAGCTCGGCGATGTGGGCGGTGCCCGGCTGCGGGGTGTCGGTGACGATGCGGCCGTCCGCGAGGACCAGCACTCGGTCCGCATAGGACGCGGCGACCGGGTCGTGCGTGACCATGACCACCGTCTGGCCGTGCTCGTCGACCACCGCCCGCAGCAGCGCCAGCACCTCCGCGGCGGTGCGAGAGTCGAGCGCCCCGGTCGGCTCGTCGGCGAAGAACACGTCGGGCCGCGTGACCAGCGCCCGGGCGATGGCCACCCGCTGCTGCTGGCCGCCGGACAGCGCCGACGGCCGGTGGTGCAGCCGGTCGCCGAGCCCGACGCGGGCCACCACGTGGTCGAGCCACGCCCGGTCCACCCGGGACTTGCCCAGCTCGGCGGGGAGCACGATGTTCTCCCGGACGGTCAGCGCGCCGACCAGGTTGAACGCCTGGAAGATGAAGCCGATGCGCTCGCGGCGCAGCATGGTGAGCTTGGTCTCGGAGAGCCGCGACAGCTCGGTGCCGCCGACCCAGACCCGCCCGGCGGTCGGGCGGTCGAGGCCCGCGGCGGTCTGCAGCAGCGTGCTCTTGCCGGAGCCGGAGGGCCCCATCACGGCGGTGAACGTCCCGGTGGCGAACGCGGCGTCGACACCGTCGAGAGCGGTGACGGCGCGCGGGCCGCTGCCGTGGACCCGGGTGAGTTGCTCGACCCGGACGGCATGGTCATCATGGCTGGACACGGTCTGTCCTCTCGGTAGCGATGTGGTCGGTGCGCGCACCGGAAACGCTACGGATCGGGCGGCTCGTGATCGATCCAGCTGACTACCCAGTCGAGGTACAGCAGGGGGTACGAGAGGCATGGCGGACAACCAGCGGGTCGCCCTGGTGACCGGGGCCGGGCGGGGGATCGGCGCGGCCACCGCCCGGGTCCTGGGCCGGCGCGGCTACCACGTCGTCGTCAACTATCGGCGCGACGCCGAGTCGGCGCGGGCCGTGGCGGCGGCGGTCGAAGCCGGGGGAGGCACGGCCCGCCCGGCTCAGGCCGACGTCTGCGACCCCGATCAGGTACGAGCCCTGGTCGACGGCATCCTCGAGCACCACGGCCGGATCGACGCCTTGGTCGCCAACGCCAACGTGCGCCAGCCGACCCGGGCGACCCTGGCCGAGACCACGTGGGAAGACCTGATCGGCAAGGTCGGCGCCGAGCTCGGCGGTGCGTTCTTCGTCACGCAACGGGTCCTCGCCGCCATGCGTGAGCAGGGCTCGGGCCGCATCGTCTACGTGTCGAGCATGTCCGCCGAGTGGACCGGGAAGCAGCAGATAAGCCATGCTGTGTCCAAGGCGGCGCTCAACTCCTTCGCCCAGCAGGTGGCGGCCGAGGCGGGCGAGTTCGGGGTCACCGTCAACACGGTCGCGCCGGGTGCCGTGCGCACGGAGGCAAGTGATCGTTTCATGCTGCCCGGCATGGCCCGCCATCTCGCGGGGCACTCGGTGCTGGGCCGCATGGTCGAGCCCGACGACGTCGCCGCGGTCATCGACCTGCTGCTCGACGAGCGCACGGCCGCCCTCACCGGTGCCTGGCTGCCCGTCGACGCCGGCTACCACGTGATGGTCGGCGGCCCGCCGCGCCTGCCGCAGGCATGACCTGCCCACCGGGCCGCAGGAGTGACAGGCCCCGGCGGCGGGTAGCCAGTCGACATGGCCACGAAGACGCAGCACCAGCTCAGTGCGGCTGAGCGCGACGAGATGTCCGACAGCACTTTCGCCTTTCCGCGCGTACGCAAGGAGCCCCTGAACGACGCCCGGCACGTGCGCAACGCCATCGCCCGCTTCGACCAGGTGCGTGACGTGAGCGACAAGGAACGCGACGAGGCGTTCCGGCGGATCAAGCGGGCCGCGAAGAGGTTCGGCGTCGAGCTGTCCGAGTCGAGCTGGCACGAGCTGGGCAAGCCCAGCCCCGCCCGCAAGTCCTCGGACAAGCCCCGCGACGACGCGTCCAAGGAACAGCTCTATGCCGAGGCCAAGCGCCGGGGCATCGCGGGCCGCTCGGCCATGACGAAGGCCGAGCTGCAGCGGGCGCTGCGCGACTAACGGGTCAGCACCGGCAGGCTGTCGAGGCCGAAGACGATCGACGCCCGGCGAAAGCGCAGGTCGGCGGGGTCGACGGCCAGGCGCAGCCGCGGATACCGCCGCACCAGCGCCGGGAAGGCGGTGCGCAGCTCCAGGCGGGCCAGCTCGGCGCCGATGCAGCGGTGGGGGCCGTACCCGAAGGTCAGGTGGGAGCGCCCGGGCCGGCGCCGCGGGTCGAGGGTCTCGGGTGACGCGCCGGCCGCCGCGTCCCGGTTGGCGGCGCTCAGGGAGCAGATGACAACGTCACCCGTACGCATCTCCGTGCCGGCGATCCGCACGTCCCGCACCGCCACCCGCGGGAACGCCACCTGCACGACGGTCAGATAGCGCAACAGCTCCTCGACCGTGGCGTCGACGTCGTCGCCCGTACGCAGGCGGTCCGCCAGCGTGGCATCGGCCATGAGCGCCACGGCGCCGAGCGCGAGCATGCTGGCCGACGTCTCCAGCCCGCCGGTCAGCACCCCGTCGGCCAGCCCGGCGAGCTCCTGGTCCCCGAGCTCGTCGCCGTGCTCGCGGATCAGCGCCCCGAGCAGCCCGTCGCCGGGGGACCGGCGCTGGTCGCCGATCAGCCCGCGCAGATAGTCCAGCGACTCGGCGACCGTGTCGAGCGAGGTGTGCGCCCCGCTGGCGAGGTCGAAGCGGGCGGTGCTGAGCTGTTCGAAGCGGGCGCGATCGGCGTACGGGACGCCCAGCAGCTCGCAGATCGTCAGCGCCGGAATCGGCAGCGCCCACTCGTGCCACAGGTCCGCCTCCGGGCCCAGGGCGTCGAGGCGCCCGGCGACGATCTGCTCGATGCGCGGCCCCAGCCGGGCCAGCCGCCGCATCGTGAACTCCGGGGTGAGCATCCGGCGCAGCCGCGTGTGCTCCGGCGGGTCCGCGAAGCCCAGGCCGCCCGGCTCGGCCCGCACGCTGAGCCCCAGGCGTCGCGCCAGGATGCCGAAGTCGTTGCTGAAGCCGTCGAGGTGACTGAGCACCTCCCGCACGGCCGGTTCGCCGCTGACCAGCCACGCCCGCACGCCGAACGGCACGGGCAACCGGCTCACGGGCTCGCGCTGCCGCGTCTCCGCCAGGCGGCCGATCGGGTCGAGCCCGTCGCGGTGCAGCGGCCAGAGGGCCTTGTCGGAGAGCAGGGCCAGCCCCGCGTACGGGTCCGGGCCGCCCGCCGACCCGGCCAGCCACCGCAACACCTGCGAACGCGCGACAGCCACCAGAGAAGTCAGGCCCACGGACCCTCAACGGCGGGTTCGCCCTGTTCGTAACGGGTGAACCCCGCCTCTCACACGCGGCGTGTCCGGACAGTCCACGCCGGACCACGCCGGCCGCGTCCGGCCATGTCCCGGATGCCGCCGCGCCCGCGCCTGCCGTCCGCCCGCGTCCGCTTGCCGCCCGGCCCCCGCCCGGCGCCGCGTCCGCCTGCCGTCCGGCCCGTCGCCGCGCCGCGCCGCGCCCGCCCGCGTCCGGCCCGCCGCCCGGCGCCGCGTCCGCCTGCCGTCCGGCCCATCGCGCAGCGCCGCGTCCGCCCGCGTCCGGCCCGCCGCTCAGCGCCGCGGTCACACCCCGGTCAGGAGCCGTAGACCCGGTCCGCGGTGATGAGAACGGCGGTGCGGCGCTGCTCGCGCATGACCCGGTCGTACTCGTCCCAGTCGTCGTGCGTGCCCCCGGCCGCGGTGAAGATCTCGCGCAGCAGCAGGCGCAGGCCCTCCGCGTCGAGGCCCGCGCCCGGGTCGTCGGGACCGGCGAGCTCGGCCCGGCCCTCGACGGTCGCCCAGCGCCAGCCCGCGCGGAACGTCACGGCGAGCTGCGGCCGGGCCCGGAGATTGGCGAGCTTGACCCGCCCGTACGTGACGAAGGCCAGCCGCCCCCCCGACGACGCCCGTGTTGACCAGCGACGCCTGCACCGTGTGGTCGGCCCGGACCGTCGAGACGACCGCCAGCCCGGAGTCGGCCCGGCTCAACTCCCACGCCTCGCCGAGTGTCATGCCCATGCCGGCACGCTACCCCCCGAACCGGCTGCGGGCGATCGTGGCGAAGTGCTTCGCACCCCCCGGGTACGATGTGCCCGTGACTCTGTTCGCGGCGTTCTACTACCTGGTCGGGCTGCTGACCGGGGATTCGCTCGCGAGCACGGGCGCCGCGGTGGCCGTCCTCCTGATCGCCGTCGTGGCGGCCGCAGTCCTGGCCGCCGTCGTCCTCGTCACACCCGGCGCGCACGCCGCCGGGCTCGCCATGCGCATGCGGGCGGCGAGAGCGAGGCTGCCCCGGCTGAGCGACCCCGACGCCGAGGGCCGCACCCGCCCGAGAGGACCCACCGGCCGTCCCGCGGCCGCGCTTTCCTGAGCGATCACGGCCGCTTCCGACTGTCATCTTTCCTCAGTCGCGAAAGGCTTCCCCGTGAGTTTCGTCATGGCGGGTGTGTACTCGGCCATCTCGGCCATCCTGCTCTTCTGGCACGCCGCCTGGGACCTCGTCCTGGGCGCCGGCACCGCGCTCGGCACCAGCTGGACCTGGGTGCTCGGGATCGTCTTCCTGGTCCTGACCGTGCGCCTGGCGCTCTTCCCGGTCGTGATCCGCCAGGTCCAGTCGCAGCGCGCGATGCAGGCCCTGCAGCCGCGCCTCAAGGCCCTGCAGGACAGGCACAAGGACGATCCGCAGACCATGCAGCGCGAGCTGATGGCCCTCTACCAGTCCGAGAAGATCAACCCCTTCGCGAGCCTGCTGCCCATGCTCGTGCAGATCCCGGTCTTCCTCGGCCTCTTCCATGTGCTGCGCCACCTGCGGCCCAGCATCACCAGCGAGTCCGCCCGCACCCTGTACGGCTGGACCCTCACGCAGTTCGACAGCGCGGCCAACGCCAAGCTCTTCGGCGCGCCCCTCGCCGCGACCTTCCACACCAGCGGCGCCACCGTCCAGCTCGTCGCGGCGCTGCTGATCGCGGTGATGGTGGTCACCACATATCTGTCGAGCCGACAGCTGATCCTCAAGACCGGCTGGGCCGAGGATCCGCAACAGAAGATGATCCAGCGTCTGATGCTGTACGGCATCCCGGCCTCGCTGCTCGTCTCCGGTCTCCTCTTCCCGATCGGCGTCATCGTCTACTGGGTGACGCAGAACCTCTTCGCGCTCGGGCAGCAGACGTGGATCCTGCACAAGTATCCGATGCCCGTCACCGAGCCAGCAGCGCTGCCAGTTCCCTCGGATGGGCCAGATGCGGGAAGTGACCGCCCGGCAGGACGGTGATCGTCGCTTGCGGCGGCAACCATTCCTGGGGGCCGGGGTCCGACGTCACGAAGTGGTAGCCGATGCCCCGGCCCACCACGGTGGTCAGCTCGGCGCGTGAGGTGGCGTCCACGACGGCGTTCGGGTGGCGCAGGATCTCGTCCCAGTAGCCCAGCAGTTGATCCTGCCGGGGCACGCACGACTCGACCAGGTCGCGCGCCCCGGCGGGCAGGGCCTCGATCCCCATGCCACCCAGCAGCCGGTCCCACACGTCGCGCCAGCCCGGGCCGCGCAGCACGGGCTCGACCCGGTGCAGCAGGTCGCCGAAGCCGCCGAGCACCAGCGGCTGATCCAGATTCACCACGGCGGCAGCGGGGAACCGGGCCGCATAGGCGGTCGCCAGGACACCCCCGGCGGAGTGTCCGACCACGACCGGCGCGTCCAGCCCGGCCGCGGTCACCGCCCGGTGCACCAGCTCCGCCAGCGTGGCCCGGCTGTGCTCCGCGGGCTGCGGCGACTCCCCGTGGCCCGGCAGGTCCAGGGCGAGCGCCCGGCGCCCCGGGAGCTCGTGCAGCAGCGGTCCCCACTGCCGCCGGTCGAAGGTCAGGCCGTG
>NZ_JAUQWH010000175.1 GCF_030757795.1 Actinoplanes oryzae | reverse complement strand
AGTTGGTTTGGCCCCAGGCCGTCCGCGTCACCCGCGTCCGTCTCCCTGGCGGCTCGGAAAATATTACTCCTCCAACCCCGCAACGCCAAATCGGGGGGTCACACCGTCCGCAGATCGAGGGTGTTCCAGGTCAGCGCCTCCGGATCCCCGGTCGCCCACCACAGCACCCCGTTGCGGCAGAACACTCCCTGCACCGCCGAGCTGATCGGCACCAGCCTGTCCGCGGCCAGGTCGTAGACGTCCAGCGCTTCGGTCCCCGTGAGGTCCGACGTCGAGGAGGGCGTCGACACGAGCTCGAACCGGTCCAGCACGGCGACGTCGTTGATCGCCGCACGCGACGACGATCCGGCGATGCGGCGCCGGCCCGTCCCGTCCACGCGTACGGCGTCGATGCGCGCCAGGCCTCCGGACGACATCACCAGCACGCGGCACCACACCGGGCTGCACACGGGTTGTTCGGTGTTCGTCGTCGGCATCCCCGCAGCGGCCGCGGTGGACAGGGAACGCAGGGCGCCGGCCCCGTCGGTCAGCCACGGCCAGGCGCTCAGCGACCACGCGCCCCGCTCCGGGCGGACGGCCACGGCGCCCCCGGCCAGCGGGACCGAGCGGACCTCGGTGACGTCGGTGGTCGAGGCGGTGACCCACCACACCTTCGACTGCGCGATCACCAGGTCGTACTGGGAATCGTTGAAGATCGTGCTGCCCATGTCCGCGACGAGGCGGCGTACCCCGGTGCCGTCGGTCCTGGCAGTCCAGAGCCCGACCTTGCCGCCGTCGACGGACTCGGTCCACGCGAAGCCGCCGTCGAAGGCCGTCACCGTGCCGAACTCCGGGTTGCCCGCGGCGGGCAGCCGGCGCAGCTCGAGCTCGCCGAGCACCAGCCGGACCGCCGAGCCGTCCGGGCTGGGAGCCGTGCCGACGGCGGTGCGCGCGTCGAGGAAGGCGACCGGATGGAAGGGGAGGTCGAGCACGGCACGCTCGCCCCACGGCCGAGGGGTCGGATCGGCGGACGGGTACGCGACCAGCACCGCGCCCGCCGCCAGCGCGAGCACCAGCCCGATCGTGCGCGCGCTCACTCGTACTGCTGCTTGGGCGGGGTGATCTCCTGCCACCCGGTGGCCTGCAGGTAGGGCACCTGGGCGTCGTTGACGGGGTCCTTGGTGACCTTGCCGGCCCACGTGCCGGTGACCTGGACCCAGGTGTCGGGCGCCACGCCCGCCGGGACGTCGCCCGCGAGCCCCACCTTGATCGGCCGGCCGTCGGCGGCGCAGCAGGACAGCACCATGCGCGCGAGCATCGGCTCGCCGTCCGCCCCGGGCGTGATGAAGCCGGTCAGCCGCAGCGTCCGCCCGTCGAGGCTGCGCCCCGCGTCGAACACCGCCCGCGACGCGTAGTCCAGCAGCCCCACGTCGACCGGCTCGCCGTCGGGCAGCGGCGGATAGTCGGACTCGGCGTTCTGGGCGGTGAGCACGGACCCGGCCTGGCCCGCGGCGTACGACCCGAGGGCCGGCGGCGCCACGAGCAGCAGCCCCAGCACGGGAAGCAGCAGCAGCCACCCGACGCGCGGCTCGTGATGGTGCCCGTGCCCGTCGTCGTGCTCCTCCGGGCGACGGGCACGGAGCTCGTACCACAGCGTCATGACGGCCGCGGCGACCAGCAGCACTCCGGCGCCGATGAGGAAGGGCTGCAACCCCTCCTTCACATACCGCAGGTACGTGTCCCCCAGGCTGGCGCGCAGGACGGCGCCCCCGAGGAGCAGCATGATCACGGCCTGGGCCTGCCTGTTCACAGCAACACCGCCCCGAAGCCCGCGCCGACCAGGATCGCCGCCACGAAGGTCGCCGGGGCGAACCGGAACGCGAAGCGGCGCCCGAACACCCCGGCCTGCATGCTGATCAGCTTGAGGTCGACCATCGGGCCCACCACCAGGAACACCAGCCGCGAGGTCAGCGAGAACTGCGACAGCGACGCGGCGACGAAGGCGTCGGCCTCGCTGCAGATCGACAGGAGTACGGCCAGGACCGCGAGCGCCAGAATCGACAGCAGGTGGTTGCCGGCGAGCGCGTTGAGCCAGCGCTCCGGGACGAGCACATTGATCGTCGCGGCCGCCGCGGCGCCGAGCACGAGGAAGCCGCCCGCGTGCATGGTGTCGTGCCGCACCGCCGCCCAGAACGCCTCCCCCCGCGACATCCCGTCCAGGTCGGGCCGGTGCGGCAGCTTGATCCACTCGGCCTTGCCCAGCCGCAGCCACAGCCAGCCCATGGCGACGGCGACGACCAGGCTGGCGACGCCGCGGCCGACGACCATCTCCGGGTTCTGCGGGAAGGCGACCGCGGTGGCGGTCAGCACGATCGGGTTGATCGCGGGCGCGGCCAGCAGGAACGCCAGCGCGGCGGCGGGCGTGACACCCCGGCGGATGAGCGAGCCGGCGATCGGCACGCTGCCGCACTCGCAGCCGGGCAGCACGACGCCCGCGAGGCCCGCGGTGGGCACGGCGAGGGCCGGGTGCTTCGGCAGCGCCTTCGCCCAGAAGCTGCGGGGCACGAATACGGCGATGACGGCGGAGAGCACGACGCCGAACACGAGGAACGGCACGGCCTGCACCAGCACGGACACGAAGACGGTGGTCCACGTCTGCAGCCGCGGGTCGGAGATCAGCGACGCGAGCGGGTTGCGGAAGACGACCAGGAGCACGAGCAGCCCGGCCAGCACCTCCACCGACCCGATGCGCCCTTTCCGAGGCGGCGCCTCGGGCGGTGCTGTAACGGTCAACGAACACTCCCCAGGGGGCGACGGTCGCGGCCACCCTACCCGCCCCGGGGCCCCCGGCGCCCTGTCCCGCGCGAGTGACCGATGCATGCTGAACTGCGCATCAGTCCAGGATCGAGCGCAGGGTAACGGCGAACTCGTCCGGCTTGCCGTAGCCGGGGAGGAAGCCGCCGTGGTGGCTCGGGAAGACGGCCGGGGTGAGGCCGAGCAGGTCGGCGACGCCCCGGGCCGTGCGCGCGGTGTAGGTGGTGCCGCTCTCCTCGCCGACGCCGATCACGATGCGGGTGGGCGCGGCGCGCAGGCGGCCGGCGTCGGGCCGGTAGTCGGTGATCGGCCACGAGGCCTGGGACAGCAGGGGGTCGTCGTCCTCCCCCGGGGAGCCGGCGGAAGGAAGCGGCGGAAGCTGCGCGAAGTACTCGTCGGTGAACTCGCCTTCCCACCGCGTCATCGCCATGAAGGCGGCCATGCCGGCCTCGCGCCCGCCGGCCAGGTACGCCTCGTGGAAGTGCGCGCGGGCCCGCACGGCACCGTCCGCGTCGGGCAGGACGGCGTTGATCGGCGGCTCGTGGGCGACGAGGGTGCGGACGTCGTACGGATGCGTGGCCACCAGTTCCAGGGCGGTGACCGCGCCGCCGCTGCTCGCGAAGACGTCGACCGGCGCGAAGGCCAGGTGCTCGATGAGCAGGTGCAGGTCGGCGGCCTGCCGCTGCGGGGTGTTGTCGGTCCGGCCGTCGGTGCGCTCGCTGCGGCCGAGGCCCCGCGGGTCGTACGTGACGACGGTCCGGTCGGTGAAGAGCCCGGCGAGCGCGGTGAAGCCCTCGGCCGTCATGGGCTGGCCGACCATCAGCAACGGGACGGCCTCGCCGGGGACGTGACGGACGTCGTAGGCCAGCGTGGCGCCGGGTACGGAGAGTGTGCTCATCAGGTGACACTATGACGCGGTGACGATCGACACGCATGACGCTGCTGTAGCTGTCGCCCGAAAGGTCGCGGACGGGCTGATCCCCGGGGCGATCGCTCGCGACCGGGCGGGCGCGGAGGCCGTACCCACGGAGGCTCTTGCCCTGCTGGACTCCTCGGGACTGCTCGGGATCACGGTGCCCCGCGAGGACGGCGGGCCGGGGCTCGGGCCGGTCACGCTGGCGGAGGTGACGCGGATCGTCGCGGCGGCCGATCCGGCGATCGCGCAGGTGCCGCAGGCGCATTTCCTGCTCGTCGACGTGCTGGCGGTGCACGGGGACAAGGAGACCCGCACCCGCCTGTACGCCGACGTGCTCGCCGGCAGGCGCATCGGCAACGCCCTGGCGGAGCGGGGCGGCCGGCATGCGCAGGATCTGAAGACGCGCATCAAGGGCGACGTCCTCACCGGCCGCAAGTTCTACACCACCGGCGCGCTGACGGCGGCGTGGATCGCGGTGAGCGCCCTCGACGACAACGGCAGGCTGACCCTGGCCCTCGTGCCGCGCGACGCCGCCGGGGTGAGCATCGACACCGACTGGGACGTCATCGGTCAGCGCGCGACGATCAGCGGCACGGCGACCTTCGAGGACGTCCGGGTGGCCCATGTCATCGACTACGCGGGCGCGTACGCGGTGCCGCAGCAGCTCGGCGCCCGCGCCCAGCTCGTCCACGCGGCGATCGAGGTGGGCATCGCCGGGGCGGCCGTCCGGGACGCGCGCGCCTACCTGCGGGAGAAGGCCCGCCCGTCCACCGAGGCGGTCCGGGCGGGTGCGGCCGTCGCGGCCGACGATCCGCACGTCCTGCACCGGTACGGCCGCATCGCCGCCAAGGTCCGCGCGGCCGAGGCGCTGCTCGCCGACGCCGCCCGCACGCTGGACGGGATCGGTCTCGTGCCGGCCTCCGCCGAGGAGGCGGCCCGCGGCTCGCTGGCCGTCGCGGCAGCCAAGGCGTTCGGCAGCGAGGTCGCGCTCGAGGCGGCGTCCGACCTGTTCCAGATGTGCGGCACCAGCTCGGCCGCGAGCAAGTACGACCTCGACCGCCACTGGCGCAACGCCCGCACTCACAGCGTGCACGACCCGCTGGACTGGAAGTACCACCACCTGGCCGCCTACGAGCTGGCGGGCGTCCTGCCCCCGAACCACGGTCAGCTCTGAGCGGCTCCCAGGGCGAGGGACGCCACCTCGTCGGCGCAGCCCCAGGAGAGGGTCATGCCGGCACCGCCGTGGCCGTAGGCGTGCACGATCCGGCCGCCGCCGCGCTGCTCGATCTCGACGCGGGGACCGCCGTGCCGCCCCGGGCGCAGGCCCACCCGCTCGCCGAGCAGCGGGGCGCCGGCGAGCTCCGGGACCAGGGCGACGCACCGGGCGACGATCGCCTCGCGGGTCGCCGGGTCGGGCGTCAGGTTCGCGTCGTTCTCCTGGTAGGTGCCGCCGAGGACGACGTCGGTGCTGCGCGGATGCACGTACGTCTCGCCCACGTCACGGACGGACACCGTGATGCCGGGGTTGGCGACGATCGCGATCTGGCCGCGTACGGGATGCACCGCGGGGTCGTCGCACAACGCACCCGCCGCCAGACCGGTGGCGTTGACCACGACGGGCGCCTCGGCCAGGGCCTCGTCGAGGCTGCGCACGCGGCGCCGCACGACCGTGGGCAGCTGCCGGCGCAGCCACGGCAGGTACGTGGCCATCTCGGTCAGCGGCGCCCGGAACCGCAGCTCACGGGTCCACGGCCCGGGCGCGTCGGCGACCCGCACGTCCCCGGCGGCGGCCGCCCACCACGGCTCCCCGGCCGGCTCGCCGCGCTCGAGGTTGCGGGTCTCGCGCAGCAGCACGCCGGGCACGCCGTCGGCTGCCTGCTTGACGAACTCCGTGTACGTCGCCGTGGCCCACGCCAGCACCCGCGGGTCGAAGGCCGTCCGCGTCGGGTACCAGACCGCCGCCGCCACCGCCGACACCGTGTCCAGCTCGTCGTCCGCGGACCAGAGCGCCACCTCCGCCCCGCGCTCGCGCAGCCGGACAGCCGCCGTGAGCCCGATGATCCCGCCGCCGACCACGATCACGTCCACCATGCCGACCATCCTGCGTGCCCCGCGGCGGGCGGCAAAGCTCTAGGATCCGCGGGGTGGCGTACGTCATCGGGGTTGTGATCTTCGCCCTTGCCCTCAGTCTGTCGGTCGCGCTGCACGAGGCCGGCCACCTGCTCACCGCGCGCGCCTTCGGCATGCGGGTGCGGCGCTTCTTCGTGGGCCGCGGCCCGACGCTCTTCTCGGTCCGGCGCGGCGGCATCGAGTACGGCGTCAAGGCCCTGCCGCTCGGCGGCTTCTGCGACATCGCCGGCCTCACCGCGCTCGACGAGCTGACCCCGGCCGAGCAGCCGCGCGCGATGTGGCGCTATCCCGCGTGGAAACGCACCGTGGTGCTGGCGTCCGGCTCGGTCACCCACGTGCTCCTCGCGCTGATCATCCTGTACGCCGCCGCGGTCAGCACCGGCCTGCCCACCAACCAGACGACCGTGCCGCCGGTCGTCGCGTCCTCGGCGGCTCCCGCGCTGCTCCCCGGCGACCGCATCCTGTCCGTCGGCGGGCAGCCCACGCCGGCCTGGGACGACGTGGTCGCCCGGGTCCGCGCCTCGTCCGGGCCCACGGCTTTCGTCGTCTCCCGCGCCGGAGCTTCCCTCGGCGTGACCGTGGACGTGCCCGCCACCCGCCGGATCGGCGTCACGGCGCAGCTGCCGCCGGCGTTCGTGACCTACGGCCCGGGCGCGGCGGTGGGCGCCACCCTCGCGCACACGGGTGATCTGACCATCGGGTCGCTGCAGCAGCTGGCCCGCTTCCCCGAGCGCGTGCCGGCCGTCGTCGCGGCGATCGGCGGCGCCGAGCGCGACCCGGACACCCCGGTCAGCATGGTCGGCGCGAGCCGCCTGGGCGGGGAGGCCGCCGACCGCGGGCTGTGGGCGGTGTTCCTGCTGCTGCTGGCGAGCTTCAACCTCTTCATGGCGCTCTTCAACCTGCTGCCGCTGCTCCCCCTGGACGGCGGCCACATCATGATCGCCTGGTACGAGCGGCTGCGCCGCCGGGGCCCGGTCGACTACACCCGCCTGCTCCCGCTCACCACGGCGCTCATGCTCCTGGGCGGCGCGGTCATGCTCCTCACCATCACCGCCGACGTGGTCAACCCGGTCCGCCTGTCCTGACGCCGGACGCGCGCCGCAGCTGCACCGCCGACGTGACGACGACGGCCGTCAGGAAAATTCCGAACGTGATCGGGTAGGCGATCTCGGTTCGCCGGCACAGGGCGAGCACGATCAGCCCGCCGTAGAAGAGCACGCCTCCGATCAACCCCGCCAGCGCGCCGCGGCGGCGATCGGGCGTTGCCGGAGCCGCAGGCCGGAGCCGGCGCTGCGCGGGCAGCAACACTGCCTCGAAGAAGAAGATACTGAGCGCCCACGTCGTGCCCTGCAAGCCGCTGTCCAGGACGAGCAGAGCCGGAGCGCTGCCGCGATCGGTCACCAGCAGCTTGACAGGAAAAGACACGACGGCGATCACGACTGCCACGACGACGTAGCGGCCCGAGGTCCCGCGTAGGGTCTCGCGAATGTCCACAGGGCACGCTACATGCGGGCCTTCAGCACGTCGACCTCGGCGCCGGGCTGGTGGGGGTCGAAGCCGTGCTCGGTCAGCCAGCGGATCGCCGTCAGGCTGCGCAGCGCCCACCAGCCCCGGATGACGTCCACGTCCACATCCGTGCCGTAGCCCGCGAGCAGGTCGCCGAGGCGCTCCTCGTGCCCGAGCGTCAGGATGGCGAGGTCGAAATGCGCATCGCCCCGGCACGCCTCGGACCAGTCGATGATGCCGGTGACTTCGCCATCCACGGTGAAGACGTGGGTGATCTGCAGGTCCCCGTGCGTGAACACCGGCGTCCACGGGCGCAGCACGGCCTCGGCGACCTGGCGGTTGCGGGCGACGAGATCGGCGGGGAGGGTGCCGCTGTCGACGAGCCAGGCGCACTCGCGCTCGAGATCCGCCGCGTACTCCTCGACGCGCCTGCCCTCCCACGGCGGCAGCGGCGCCTCGTGCAGCTCCCGCACGGCCGCCCCGGCTGCGGCCCACGCTCGCGGCGACGCGGCGGAGGGCTTGCCGAGGACGCCGAGCGCTTCCCCGCGTACGGCGGCGATCGCCAGCACGGGAGGCTTGTGCCAGAGCACCTCCGGAGTCGGCACGGGCGCCATGGCCATCGCCTCGACCTCGACGTGCGTCCGCATCGGATGCGCGTCCACCTTCAGGAACGTGTCCCCGACACGCAGGGTCGCCCGCTCACTGTGGGCGACGACGACCTCGACCTCATCCACCCGGCCATCCTCCCGGCCCGGCCCCTCGCCGTCACCGCATTTATGCCGCGCGACCATGGCGTCAACGGCCGGCCCGACGGTCCCGCATCCTTCTCATGAAATGCCAATTTCGGTCCACAGGGGACGCTTGACCGCAGGGAACGCGCTTAGGGTCCGGCCATGCGCAAATTCCTCACGGCGTTCGCCGTCCTGCTCACGGTCCTGTTCGGCGGCCTGCTGCTGAGCCCGCACCCGGCCGGGGCGGAGCCACAGTAGCCCCGGCTCGTCTATCACCACTGCGAGGAGATCGACGGTGGCCCGTCCGACTACGACGGCGTGCACTGCGCCAACCTCTACATGATCGGGACGACGACGTCCTACGCCGAGAACGAGATCTACTGCCAGACCGTCCTCGGCGCCCTCCGGGAATGCCTCGGCATCATCGAGCAGCCGGGGATCTGCAAGGTGGGCCAGCCCTGCACCTACGGGGGACAGGGCATCTGTGGCGCGCAGTGGGGCCACAGCGCCTGCGGCCTGCGCCGGGTCAAGAACTACTCGCCCCGGATCACGGGCTGTGCGAGCGTACGGGCCCGCACCATCGACACCCGCATCATCCTGCCCGACCAGTACCTGGCCGGGGACGTCGGCACCAGCACGGAGACCGCCACGGCCACACAGACCTGTTGACCGGTCCGGACCGTGCCGGGCGGGCCGGCCGCGAAGGTTCCGGGGCCGGCCCGCGGCTCATGCGTCGCGGGGTTCGAGGGACGTGTCGGCGGGGGGCGGCTCGTGCGGGTCCGCCGGGCGGGCGGCTCGCTGGGCCTCGGCCTCGTCGTCGTCGGTCGGCTGGGTGCCCGGTGGCTCGCGGTCGGGGGTCGGTGCGCCCGAGGGGTGGCGGGCCAGGTAGCGGATGGCGGTGTTGAGGACGGCCAGCAGGGGGACCGCGATCAGGCCGCCGACGATGCCCGCGACGACGATGCCGCCGGCGATGGCGAGGATCACGGCGAGGGGGTGGAGGGCGACCGCCCGGCCCATGATGAGGGGCTGGAGGACGTGGCCCTCGAGCTGCTGGACGGCGATCACGATGATCAGCACGATCAGGGCGCTGACCCAGCCCTTGGCGACCAGGGCGACCAGCACGGCGACCGCGCCCGTGACGGTGGCGCCGACCACGGGGATGAAGGCGCCGAGGAAGACCAGGGCGGCCAGGGGCAGGGCGAGCGGGATCTGCAGGACGAAGAGGCCGATGCCGATGCCGACCGCGTCGACGAACGCGACCAGGACGGTGGCGTGCACGTACGACACGAGCGTGCGCCACGAGTAGTGCCCGGCGCGGGCGGTGGGGACGCGGGCCTCGCGCGGGAGCAGGCGGCACAGGAAGCGCCAGATGTGGCCGCCGTCGCGCAGGAAGAAGAAGAGCGTGAACAGCGTCAGGAAGAAGCCCGTGACGACCTCGCCGAGCGTGGTCGCGGTGCTCAGGGCGCCCGACGTCAGCGCGCCCTGGTTCTGGGTGATGGTCTGCTGCAGCCGGTCGACGTAGTCGTTGAGCTGCGCGTCGCTGATGTGCAGCGGGCCCGAGGAGAGCCAGCTCTGCACCTCGTTGATGCCGTCGCTGACCTGGGTGGACAGCGTGTCGATCTGGCTGATGAAGGTGCGGACGATCAGGCCGAGCCCGCCGAAGACGACCACCAGCGTGGCGAGCAGCACCAGCGCCGCGGCGAGGGACCTGTTCATGCCGCGGTTGGTGAGCGCGGTCGAGACCGGCTGGAACAGCGCGGCGAGCAGAATGGCGATGACCACCGGGATCAGCACCACGTGCAGCAGGGAGACCAGCCGCAGCAGGATGTAGGCGGCCACCACGAACGCGATGAACCGCCAGGCCCAGGCCCCGGCGACGCGCACGCCGCGGGGCAGGACCTCCTCCACGCCGTGCGGCTGGTCGACGACCACCACCGGCGCGGGCGTCACACCCTCCTCGGCAAAGGGATGATCGTCTCTATCGGCCGCCGCGAGGCGATTCCGGGCCTGCTCGCGGAAGGCGCGCATCCAGGTCAAAGTGTCCTCCAGAAATGACAAGTCGCCGGAGGTCATGCCCCGTTTCCTGCGGTTTCACGCGTCGCGGGAGCGAGTACGGTCGGCGCCATGACGGACCTGGATCCCGCCGGCCCCGGATTGCCCGGCGCCTTCGCCCGTACGTTCCGCAGCCGTCGCGTCCCCGCCGGTGACGTGACCCTGCACGCGGTGACGGGCGGTGACGGTCCGGCGCTGCTGCTTCTCCCGGGCTGGCCGCAGACCTGGTACTCCTGGCGCGAGGTCATGCCGGCCCTGGCCCGCGACTTCACCGTGGTGGCCGCCGACCCGCGTGGCACGGGACTGTCGGACAAGCCGGGCAGCGGCTACGACACGGGCACGATGGCCGAGGACCTGGTCCGGATGATGGCCGCCCTGGGCCACGAGCGGTTCGCGGTGATCGGCCAGGACGTCGGGGCGTGGACGGCCTACGCGCTCGCCGCCGACCACCCGGCCCACGTGACCAAGGTCGCCCTGGTCGAGGCGGGGACGGCGGAGCAGGAGTGGCATGTCGCCTTCAACCGGCTCGACGGGCTCAACGAGGAGCTCGTCCGCGGACGCGAGCACCTCTACTTCGGCCACCAGTTCGCGACGAAGGCGTACCAGGCGCTTCCCTCGTACGCGGTCGAGCACTACATCGCGACGCTGCGGGACCCGGACGCGCTGCGGGCGAGCTTCGAGCCGTACCGGGCCCTGGGGGTGACGTCGGCGCAGAACGAGCGCCGCGCCGCCACGCGCCTCGACGTGCCGGTGCTCGCGATCGGCGGCGACCAGTCGGTCGCCGGCCGCCCGGAGGCGATGCTCGCCCCGGTGGCCGGCGACCTCACCGGCGTCGTCCTCGAGAACTGCGGACACTATCCGGCGGAGGAAGTGCCCCTCGCCTTTCTCGACGCGCTCCGCGGATTCCTCTGATCAGTTGCCGATGGTGGCCTGCGGGCCGGCGTAGGTGCGGACCAGGCTGGGCACGTCGGCGGCGGCGTCCAGGGTGTACGAGTAGTAGCTGCCCGGCGTGAACGCGGATCCGTTCGTCTGCTGCTTGCCCGAGCTGTTCACCACGATGCTGCCGCTCTGCTTGAGCTGGGCGGCGGACGTGTCGTTGTAGTACGGGTTGGCGACGTTGTCGAAGTAGCTGTTCTCCAGCACCAGCTTCGTGCTGCCACGCGACAGGTTCCCGTACGACGTGATGTTCTGCATGTAGTTGTTGTAGAGGTGTGCCAGGGCCACGTTGTCGACGCTGGGGTTGCGCTGGTTGGTGTCGTGGATCCAGTTGTGGTGGATCGTCATGCGCGCCGTCACGTTGTCCGTCCAGCCGATGCCGAAGGCCTTGTTCTCCGACGCGAGCACGTTCCAGGACACGGTCAGGTAGCTGGTGTCCTTGCGGCTGTCGATCAGGCCGTCGTTCATGCGCGTGATCGTGTTGTGGTCGATCCAGATGTGGTCGGCGGTGTCCATCTGGATGCCGTCGTAGTCGTACACCTTGTCGTCGGGGTCGTCCTCGGGCATGGCCGCGTCCCGGATCGTCAGGTTGCGGATGATGACGTTCCGCACGCCCGCCCCGAGGAAGAACCCGCCGCCGACGATGTGACCGCTCGTGCCCACGCCGACGATCGTCTTGTCCGACTTCACCTTGAGCTCGGTGCCCTTGGGCGTGATCGTGACGGCCGCGGCCACCTTGATCACGTACGGCTCGGTCGCCGTCACGTACCTGGTCAGGTCGGCCAGGTTCGTGACCGTGACCGTCGCGCCCGCCGCGCCGCCGGTCGTGCCGCCGCCCGTCGAGGCGAAGCCGTCGGCGGTGTCCGGCCACGTCCGGCCGCCCACGGCGGTGAAGGCCCACTGCTTGTTCGTGTTGGCCGTGCAGGTCTCCTGGATGATCGCCGCCCCCGATGCGGTCGACGCGTCCTTGTCCGAGAGACACAGGCCGCTGTTCACGTTGACGAGCTGGAACGTGTTCGTCCCGCTCGCGGCCAGCTTGAACTGCTGGTTCGCCTGGCCCGAGGCACAACCCCACTGCTGCACCTGTACGCCGGAAGCGGTCGAGCTGCCCGGCACGTCGAGGCAACGGCCGCTGTTCACGTTCTGGATCAGGTAGTTGGAGCCGGCCGCCACGAGCTTGAACTGCTGCCACGTGGCACCGGCCGTGCAGCCCCACTGCTGCAGCAGGGCGCCGTTGTCCTTGGACGCGGACGGCACGTCGAGGCACTTGCCGCTCTTGGTCACCGACAACGTGTAGGTCGTGCCGGCCGTGGGCAGCGTGGCCGCGTCCGACGGGAGCACCGAATAGCCGACGATCGCGGCGGGCACGGCGATCAGCACCGCGGCCAGGGACATACGCTTCTTCATGACGCCTCTCACGAGATCGGATTCCAGCCGTCGCTGCCGGCCAGGTACTTCTGCGGGGTGTAATTGGCGGCCTGCGCGTCGCTCAGCTGCGGCCGGTTGCTGTTGGTGGTCGCGCCCGAGCCGGTGTTCTTGTACTCGAGGAAGCGGGCGTTCTCCCAGACGTTGCCGGACATGTCGGTCCACGGCTCCGCGGTCTTGATCGTGGCGCTCAGCGACGACTCGCGGTAGAGGACCTGCGCGTCGGGCCGCCACGGGCGCCCGAGCTGGGTGGTGTTGGTCGTCGCGCCGGTGATCGTGGCCTTGTAGAACAGCAGCCCGTACGTCTTGGTGGCCGCCGTGCTCGCCGCGGTGACCGGGCCGCCGGTGGTCCGCTTCTCGTAGATCTTGCTGCCGTCGAAGACCGCCGTGCCGCCGCCGAAGATGAAGTCGACGGTCCCCTCGACGTAGCCGCCCTTGAAGTACGCGCGGGTGCTGTCGTTGACCAGCAGGGTGTCCTGGTCGCCGAGCAGCCGCACGTCCCGGAAGACGGCCCGGTCCGCGTTGAGGTGCAGCGCGACGGCCTGGGCGCCGCTGGTGACGGTCGACTCGTCGAAGTCGTTGCTGATCGTCAGGTTCTGGGCGACGAAGTCGTGGCCGTAGACGAACGCGGTCGCCGAGCCGGACGTCCCGTGGGTGTTCGCGCTGTGGTTGTTGACGATGACGACGTCGTCCGCCGAGTCGCCGGTGCCCTGCAGCGTGACGTAGGGCTTGGTCGCCGGCACGGTCACGATCTCGCGGTACGTGCCCGGCTTGATCGTGATCGTGACCCGGCTCGCGTTGCCGGTGCCGACCGCGTCGATCGCCGCCTGGACGGTCCGGTAGGTGCCGGTGCCGTCGGCGGCGACCGTGTCGGTCCCGCCCGGGGCGGTGAAGGCCCACTGCTTGTTCGAGTTGGCCGTGCAGGTCTCCTGGATGACCGCCGCGCCGGAGGCCGTGGAGGCGTCCTTGTCGGAGATGCACAGGCCGCTGCCGACGTTGATGATCTGGAACGTGTTCGTCCCGCTCGCGGTGAGCCGCCACTGCTGGTTGGCCTGCGAGCTGGCGCAGCCCCACTGCTGCAGCTGGACGCCGGAGGCGGTCGAGCCGCCCGGCACGTCGACGCACTTGCCGCTGCTGACGTTCTGCAGCAGATAGTTGCTGCCGGCCGCCACCAGCTTGAACTGCTGCCAAGTGGCGCCGGCGGTGCAGCCCCACTGCTGCAGCAGGGCGCCGTTCGCCGAGGACGCGGACGGCACGTCGAGGCACTTGCCGCTCTTGGTGACCGCCAGCTGGTAGGTGCCGCCCGTGGCGGGCAGCGTCGCCGCGGCGGACGGCAGGACCGAGTACACGACCGCGGCGGCGGGGACGGCGACCGTGAGGGCGGCCACCAGCAGGCGTCTTGCTCTCTTTCCGGGCACTTCTCGTCCTCTCGAGGGGGTGGGAGCGCTTCCAAGTGGACACGCTGGGTGACGGCCGCCCCGGTGGAAGGCGGCACCCTGGTAGATGCGCGGGCGCCCCGGCGACAACAGGAATCCCGGAAATCTTTTGTTGTCGTGCCCGCGACGTGCGTGCCACCATGGGACCGCCGGGGTACGTAACGATGATCGTCGATGGATGGAGGGCGTGGGCGGGTGACGCAGAGTCAGATCGCTCCGGACGTCGCGCCTCTCGTCCGGCGGGCCCGGGGCGGCGACGCGGCGGCCACCGGAGAGCTGATCGCCGAGCACCTGCCGCTCGTCTACAACATCGTGGGGCGCGCGCTCGCCGGGCATCCGGACGTCGACGACGTCGTGCAGGAGACCATGCTCCGGGCGTTGCGCGCGCTGCCGGCCCTGCGCGAGCCGGAGCGGTTCCGATCGTGGCTGGTCGCCATCGCGTACAGGCAGATCCAGCTGCACCTGCGCGCCCGCCGCACGTCCCGGCTCAAGCTGGTGCCCGAGCAGGCCGACGTCCCCGACCCGGCGGGCGACTTCGCCGAGCGGACCACCGCCGAGCTCGTCCTCGACGGTCAGCGCCGCGACCTCGTCGAGGCGGCCCGCTGGCTGGACGCCGACGACCGGCGCCTGCTCGGCCTCTGGTGGCAGGAGGCGGCCGGCGAGCTGAGCCGCGCCGAGCTCGCCGACGCGCTGGGCGTGCGCCCGAAACACGCGGCCGTGCGGGTGCAGCGGATGAAGGCCCAGCTCGATGCCGTGCGCGGCGTCGTCGGCGCCCTGCACGCCCGGCCCCGGTGCCCCGAGCTCGCCGGGCTGGTCCGCCGCTGGGACGGCATCGCGGACCCGCTGTGGCGCAAGCGGCTCGTGCGGCACGTCCGCGAGTGCCCGCACTGCACCGATCGCAGCCGGGGCCTGATCGCCCCGGAGGAGCTGCTGCTCGGCGCCGCGATGCTGCCGGTCCCGGCCACGCTGACGGCCAAGGTGAGCGCGCTGACCGTCACGGGCAACGCGGTGCTGCACCACAAGGTGCTGGCGGCATGCGGCACGGCGGCGGTGCTGGCGACCGGCGGCGGCATCGTCTACGCGGTGCACTACTCCCCCGCTCCCCCGCCGCCCGCCGTCGCCGTGGCGCCCCCGGCCCCGGTGCTCACCACGACACCGCGGCCGGCTCGTCCCTCGTCCGCCGCGCCCGTCCCCGGCCGCGGACAAGCCGCGCAGATCTACGTGGCGCCGGGCGGGTCGGACGACGGCGACGGCAGCGCGGACCGGCCGTTCGCGACGCTCGGCAAGGCGGTCGCCACGGTGCGGCCGGGTCAGACGATCGCGATGCGCGGCGGCACCTACCGCCCCGCCGCCGGGGTCGAGATCACCACCAGCGGTACGCCCGGCAAGCGCATCACCCTCACCAACTACCGCGGCGAGCGGCCGGTCATCGACGCCTCGGCCGTGCCGGCGGACCAGTGGGCCGTGACGCAGCGGGCCTCCTACTGGACGGTGCAGGGGCTGACGATCACCGGGTCGGCGAGCCATGCGTACGTGTGCTCGGGCTGCCAGGGGTCGACCTTCCGCCACCTGACCATGCGCGGCAACGCCCGCTCGGGCCTGCAGCTGCGCGACGCGGGCACCAGCGGCAACCAGGTGCTGGACAGCGACTTCACCGGCGGCGCCGGGACCGGCCTGAGCATCCAGTTCGGCTCGGGCACGGGCAACGTGGTCCGCGGCAACCGCTTCGCCGGCAACGCGCTCGCCGGAGTCGACCTGGGCGCGTTCGGCTCCCCGGTCACCCTGGAGTACAACTGGGCGTACGGCAACGGGGGCAGCGGCTTCGTCCTCGGCGGCGGCACCCCGCCCGCCGCGGCCGCCCACCGCCTGCGCCACAACGCGGCCTGGTCCAACGGCAGCCACGGCTTCTCCGACGAGGGCAACACCGCCGCCCTCGACCTGACCAACAACACCGCCTGGCGCAACGAGGACACCGGCTTCCACCTCCCGTCCGCGCCCGCCACCGTCCGCGCCGACGTGGCCGTGGCCAACGGGACCCCGTTCGAGCTCAGCGCCGCCGCCACCGAGAGCCGCAGCAGCACCTCGGCCACCTTCCGCTCCACCGACCCGGCCCAGGCGGCCGGCCCGCGCCCCGCGTCGGGCACGCTGCCCGCCACGGCCTTCCTCCAGACCGGCACCGGCACCGGCGCCTCCATGGCCGGCGGCTGACCGGCCGTAATTGACTGTCGCCGACCGGCCCCGGCGGTTATGACTGACCGATGAGCGAGGAGACCCTCGACGGCGGCAACACCGTCGGCGCCGTCCGGATCGACGGCATCGTCCACAAGCGGGCGTCCCCGTGGACGCCGACGGTCCACGCGCTGCTGCGGCACCTGGAGGAGGCCGGCTTCGAGGGCGCTCCCCGGCCCCGCGGCTTCGACGGCCAGGGCCGCGAGATGCTCACGTACCTTCCCGGCGAGACGGCGGCCGGCCGCTTCCCGTGGCCGGCGTGGACCTTCACCGACGCCCTGCTCACCCAGGTCGGCCGGTGGCTGCGCCGCCTGCACGACGCGACGGCCGGCTTCGTGCCGCCCGCGGACGAGCGCTGGTTCACCGGCCGCACGATGCGGCCCGGGGACATCATCGGCCACCAGGACGCGGCCCCCTACAACGCCGCCGTGGCCGGTGGGGACCGCCTGGCCGGCTTCTTCGACTGGGGCACCGCCGGCCCGTCGGCCCGCGACTTCGACCTCGCCTTCTCGGCGCTGTGGTGGGTCCCGCTGTGCCCGCCGGACGTGGCGCAGGGGCTGGGCTTCCACGACCCGGCGGACCGCTCCCGCCGGCTGCACCTCCTGCTCGACGCGTACGGCTACGAGCGCGACCGGCGGGCGTTCGGCGCGGCGATCGTGGCACGCGCCCGCCACCAGGCCGGTCGGATGCGGGAGATGGCGGCGGCGGGCGACCGCGCGGCCATCGGGCTGCTGCCGGTCGCCGGCCACATCGACCGGTCCGCCGCCGAGGTCGAAGCCCTCCCGCCCGCCTTCTTCACCCGCTGACCGGCGGCACCGCCCCCGAGCGCGCCGGCGACGGCGTCAGGGCGTGGCGACGGCGTCGCGGAGGTCGCCGGCGATGGCGTCAGGGCGTGGCGACGGCGTCGCGGAGGTCGCCGACCGGCCAGTCCGGGAGGGCCCAGGCCAGGTCGGCGAGGGCGACCACGCCGACCAGGCGGTCGCCGTCGAGGACCGGGAGGCGGCGGACCCGGCAGCGGCCCATCGTGTGGAGGACCTGGGCGGCGTCGTCGTCGGCGGCGACCGTGACGCAGTCGTGGGCGGCCTCGGCGGCGGTGAGGCAAGACGGGTCGCGGTCGGCGGCGACGCTCGCGGCGAGGATGTCGCGGTCGGTGAGCATGCCGCGGATGCGGTCGTCGGCGCCGCGGACGGGGAGGCTGTCCACCCCGAGCCGGACCATGGTGTGCGCGGCGGCGCTCAGCGACTCGCTCTCGCCCACGCAGGTGACGTCGGCGGTCATGATCTCTCGCGCGGTCAGCATCGGGGCGGTCTCCGTCCGGGGTGTCCATCGTGGGCGATCTTGCGGAGCGCGATTACCCATTGTCGGGAAGACGATGCACGATCCGGCCCGCGGATGCCTACGGTGGGTCGATGGAGGACTTGACGAGCCTGTTCCGCACCGCCGCCGAGCACGCCGCCGCGTTCCGCCGGTCGCTGCCGGAGCGGCCGGTCGGCGTACCCGTCGATCAGGAAGCCCTGGCGAAGGCCTTCGCGGGTCCCCTGCCGGCCGCGCCCACCGCGCCAGGGCGGGTGCTGGCCGAGCTGGTCGCCGCCGCGGAGCCGGGGCTGGTGGCGAGCGCGGGCCCGCGCTACTTCGGGTTCGTGGTCGGCGGCGGGCTGCCGGCGGCCACCGCGGCCGACATGCTGGCCGCGGGCTGGGACCAGATGGCGTTCAACGCGGTCTCCTCGCCGGCGGCCGCCGCGGCCGAGACCGCGGCGGGCGCCTGGGTGAAGGAGCTGCTCGGCATCCCGGCGCCGGCGTCGGCCGGGTTCGTGACGGGCGCGCAGGCGGCCAACACCGCCGGGCTCGCCGCCGCCCGGCACCAGGTGCTGGCGGAGGCGGGCTGGGACGTGGAGCGCCGCGGCCTGATCGGGGCGCCGCCGGTGCGCGTGCTCGCCGGCGCCGAGCGCCACGGCACGATCGACCGGTCGCTGCGCCTGCTCGGGCTGGGCGTGGACGTCGTCGAGCCGGTGCCCTGCGACGCCGACGGCGCCGTCGAGATCGGCGCGCTGCGCGAGACGCTGCGGCGCGGGGGCCCGGCCATCGTGTGCCTGCAGGCGGGCAACGTGAACACCGGCGCCTGCGACCCGTTGCGGGCGGCGGGCGAACTGGTCCGCGGGCA
>NZ_JAUQWH010000174.1 GCF_030757795.1 Actinoplanes oryzae | reverse complement strand
CGCCGACGAACCCGCTGCTCAACATCGCGGACATCGCGGCGCTGGCCGGGCTGGCCCACGAGTACGACGCCATGCTCGCGGTCGACAACACGTTCGCCTCGCCATACCTGCAGCAGCCGCTCGCGCTGGGCGCCGACGTGGTGATCCACTCGACCACGAAGTACCTGGGCGGGCACTCGGACGTGGTCGGCGGTGCGCTGGTCACGGCGGCCGACGGTCTCGGGGACGAGCTGGCCTTCCACCAGAACGCGATGGGTGCGGTCAACGGGCCCTTCGACGCGTGGCTGACTTTGCGGGGCGTCAAGACTCTGGGCGTACGGATGGATCGGCACTGTGACAACGCCGAGCGCATCGTCAGCTTCCTCGGCGGGCACGCGAAGGTGGCGCAGGTGCTCTACCCGGGGCTCGAGTCGCATCCCGGACACGAGATCGCCGCGAAGCAGATGTCACGGTTCGGCGGCATGGTGTCGTTCCGGGCCAAGGGCGGCCTTGAGCAGGCCATCGAGATCTGCAACCGGACAAAGCTCTTCGTGCTCGCGGAGTCGCTGGGCGGCGTCGAGTCGCTCATCGAGCACCCCGGCCAGATGACACACCTGTCCGCCGCGGGCTCTCCGCTTGAAGTGCCGGCCGATCTCGTGCGACTGTCTGTCGGCATCGAAACCGCTGACGATCTGCTCGCGGACCTGGAGCAGGCGCTCGGCTGAGGTCGCTTGATCGACGGAGACGGACGGACCATGGACAACCTGGCCACCACATGGGTGGGTGCCACCGCGAAGCAGATCTCGCGTGCGGTCCGTCGCGGCGACACCAACGCCACCCAGGTGGTCGCCGACCACCTGGAGCAGATCGCGATCTCCGACCCGTCGCTCGCGGCGTTCCGCGTCGTGCGCGGCGGGGAGGCGATCGTCGAGGCCGAGAAGGTCGACGAGCAGGAGGACCTGGCCAACCTTCCGCTGGCCGGCGTGCCCGTCGCGGTGAAGGAGAACACGCCGGTCGCCGGGCTGCCCACCTGGCACGGCTCGGCCGCCGCGCGCACCCCGGTCGCCGAGGAGGACCACGAGATCGTCCGCCGGCTGCGCGGGGCGGGCGCGGTGGTGGTCGGCGTCACGCGCATGCCGGAGCTGGGCCTGTGGGCGACGACGGACGGCGTCGACCTGCCGACGCGCAATCCCTGGGCGATGGACCGCACCCCGGGCGGATCGTCCGGGGGCTCGGCGGCGGCGGTCGCGGCCGGGCTCGTCCCGATCGCGCACGGCAACGACGGGCTCGGCTCGATCCGCATCCCGGCCGCCTGCTGCGGCATCGTCGGCCTCAAGCCCGGCCGCGGCGTGCTCCCCGTCGACCTGGGCGTCGACAACTGGTTCGACATGGTCGAGCACGGCGTCCTGGCCACCACGGTCGGCGACGCCGCGCTCGGCTTCACCGTCCTGGCCGGGCGCCCGCCCGCCAAGCTCACCCCGCCGGACCGGCTGCGGGTGGGCGTGAGCTTGCGCTCCCCACTGCCCGGGGTACGCGCCGACGAGCCGAACCGCAACGCCGTCGCGACCACGGTGCGGCTCCTCGGTGAGGCCGGTCACGACACGATCAGCGCCGAGTTGGCCGTGCCGCCGTCCGCCGGGGTCGCCGGGCTGATGGCTTGGTTCGCGTCGGCGTACAGGGAGTCGCAGGAGCTCGACCACAAGGCCCTCCAGCCGCGCAGCCGCGGGCACATCCGCCTCGGCAAGCTCGCGTGGCAGCGGGGCTGGGTCCGGCAGTCGCAGCGGGACGCCTGGCGCGAGAGAGCGATCAAGTTCTTCGCCGAGCGCGAGATCGACATCCTGGTCACGCCCGCGCTGGCCGACACGCCGCCGCCGGCCGACGGCCATGCGACCAGCAGCTGGCGGCGCAACATGCGGCGCAACATGAGATACGCGCCCTACGCCGCCCCCTGGAACGTCGCCGGCCTGCCCGCGATCGTCGTACCCGCCGGGGTGCGGCCGGACGGGGTGCCGGTCGGTGTGCAGATCGTGGGGCCGCCGGACTCGGAACTGCTGCTGCTGTCGGTGGCGGGGGTCCTGGAAGTTGCCAACCCCTGGACGCGGCACGCTTTCGTCTGACGTTCGCCCCGGCCCCTCGCCTGCTGCGCCGTGGTCCGGCCGCCCGCTTCGCCGTGGTCCGGCCGCCCGCTGCGCTGTGGTCCGATCGCCCGCTTTCGATGTGCCGGCTTGCTCGCTTCGCTGTGATCCGATTGCTCGCTTCGATGTGATCTGGGCACTCGCGAAGATCATCGGCGGAATGGCACGATCGGGGCATGAGTGACCTGCTCTCGCTTGCCGACGTCAAGGCTGCCCGCGCGCTGCTGACCGGCGTCGTCAAGACCACCCCGCTCGAGCCGTCGGCGCCGCTCGCGGCTGCGCTCGGGATGCCCGCCTGGCTGAAGTGCGAGAACCAGCAGCGCGCCGGGTCCTACAAGGTGCGGGGGGCGTACACCCGGATCTCGCGGCTCTCGGACGCCGAGAAGGCACGGGGTGTCGTCGCCGCGAGCGCCGGCAACCACGCCCAGGGAGTCGCGCTCGCCGCCGGGCTGCTCGGCACGCGGGCGACGGTCTTCATGCCCGAGGGCGCGCCGCTGCCGAAGGTCACTGCCACGCGCGGCTACGGCGCCGACATCGAGTACGCCGGGCGTACGGTCGACGACTCCCTGGCCGCCGCGCGCGAGTTCGCCGACGAGACCGGGGCGGTGCTGATCCACCCCTTCGACCACCCGGACGTCATCGCCGGCCAGGGCACGGTCGGGCTGGAGATCCTCGACCAGTGCCCGGACGCCGGCACGATCGTCACCGCGGTCGGCGGCGGCGGCCTGGTCTCGGGCGTCGCCGTTGCCGCCAAGGCGCTGCGCCCCGACATCCGCATCGTCGGCGTGCAGGCCGTGGGAGCGGCCGCCTATCCGCCCTCGCTGGTGGCCGGCGCCCCGGTCACCCTCACGGAGTCGGCGACGATCGCGGACGGCATCGCCGTCATGCGCCCGGGCGACATCACCTTCGCGCATGTGTCCTCGCTGGTCGACGAGGTCGTCACGGTCACCGACGAGGACCTGTCGGCCGCCCTGCTCCTCCTGCTGGAACGCCACAAAATGGTCGTCGAGCCGGCCGGGGGAGCGGCGGTCGCGGCCCTGCTCACCGGCAAGATCGACCTCAAGCCGCCGGTCGTCGCCATCCTCTCCGGCGGCAACATCGACCCCATGCTGCTCATGCGCGTGATCGAGCACGGCCTCGCCTCGGCGGGACGCTTCCTGCGCCTCTCCGTGCAGACCGGCGACCGCCCCGGCGAGCTGGCCCGGCTGCTCGCCGAGATCGCCCGCCACCGAGCGAACATCGTCGACGTCATGCACACCCGCCACAACCCCCGCCTCAGCTTCGGCGAGGTGGAGGTGCAGCTCTCGGTCGAGACCCGAGGCCTCCAGCACTCCGAGGCGCTGATCGGCTCGCTCCGGGAGTCCGGCTACACGGTGACCCTGCTCTCCGGCACCCCCTGAGCCCGCGCCCCGCGGGCCGTCGAGCGGCGTGAACAGCGTGCCCGCTCCGGGACGAGTGTTCTGCGAGCGGGTTGTGGAGCGCCCGTGTTGCAACGCGGGCCGTGGACGGCAGTGCGTCGCCGGTGGGCCGTGGGTGTCCCTGTGTTTCATGTGCGCCGTCGGCAGCCGTGCGCTGCCCGTGGGCCGTCGGCAGCCGTGTGCTGCACGAGGGTCGTCGGCGGCCGTGCGTGCATGCGCGCCGTCGGATGAGGCGTGTGTCGCGCGCCGACCCTCAAGCCGGATGTCGCCAGCCCGGATCGCGACGCCGGACGTCGCCGGCCGGATCGGGCACGTGATCGGGGCTCCTGGGCGTGGCCCGGATATGGCACGCGGCGCGCACGGAGTCGTGACTCGGTGCGCGCCGCAGCGTGTCTTGCCTCGGCTCGGGCGTCGCTCGGGGTCGCCCGGATCTGCCGGTCGTGCGCGGGATTTGCCGCGGGAGCCGGCCGCCGATCTGCCCGCTGGCTCTGCCGGGGCCGCCCGGTGGCTCCGCCGGGGCCGTCACCGGCCGGCGGAAGGGGCCGGGGACGGGTCAGCCGCCGAAGGGCGAGAACTCCACCACGGTGACCTTGATGTCCGAGCCGCTGGGGGCGGTGTAGGTGACCGTCTGACCCTTGTTGGCGCCGAGGATGGCGACGCCCAGCGCGGACTCGGGGCTGTAGACCGTGAGGTCGGTGGTCTGGGCGATCTCGCGCGAGCCGAGCAGGAACTTCTCGGTGTCGCTCTGGTCGTCGTCGAAGTAGATCGTGACGACCATGCCCGGCGCGACCTTGTCGGCGGTGGGCGCGTCGCCGGTCTCCGCGTTGCGGAGGAACTCCTTCAAGTAGAGGATCCGGCCTTCCTGCCGGCTCTGCTCCTCACGGGCGGCGTGGTAGCCGCCGTTTTCCCGCAGATCGCCCTCCTCGCGGCGGGCGTTGATCTCGGCGGCGACGGCCGGCCGGGCTGCGATCAACTCGTCGAGCTCGGCCTGCAGCCGGTCGTAAGCGTCCTGGGAGAGCCAGGTCTTCGACGCCTCTGAACTGGTCACAGACTCTTCTCCTTGAAGCGGGTCGAGCGTACGGAGCGAATCACCCACCTTACCAGCGGTGTGCATTGCGGCCGATTCGCTTGTGCGGAGGGTGCAAACGGACGATCCGTGCCCGGGCGGCGCCGGGCCGGATGCTTCCGTCTGTGTACTTGTTACCGTGCGGGTCTGACAGTTTCCTGGGCCGGCCCGCTGAGCTGGGCGCCTGTCCCGGGGGGCGCTTACCGGGGCGCGTCGCAGCGGATGACGTCGCCCACGGAGGCGCGCGCCGTGGTGGTGACGGTCTCGGCGGCCTCGATCGTGGTGTCGTCACCCTTGGCGCTGACCGTGACGGTGCGGCGGCCCACCTCGTACCCGTCGTAGTCGCGGGCCCGCAGGCCGCACATGGCGCTGCCGCCGGCCGGGACGCGCACCGAGAACCGGATGGTCATCGACGTGTCGGTGACGTCACCCCAGCCGATGATCTGGGCGTCGTAGTTCGGGTCGCCGTACTGACCGTAGAGCCGCACGCTGAGGGCGCCCACCGCGGTCGCGATGACCAGCGCAAAGACGATGGGACCGAGGAGCCGGCGGCGCCCGTCGCGGCGCCGGCCGTAACGGCCCGGCGGGAATACGGGAGCTGTGGCGCGCGTCTCGCTCACCTGGGGGACCTCTCGTGCGGAAACTGTCGGTGCCATCCGCCAGAATGGCCCTGTCCATCTTCGCAGCCGGAGCCGGGCCCTCCCCACGAGGCCTGGTCGAGGGAGATTTCAGTGGTTGAGCAGTTGCGTCTCATGACGGTGCACGCGCACCCGGACGACGAGTCCAGCAAGGGTGCCGCGACCATGGCGCGCTATGTCGCCGAGGGCGTCGATGTGCTGGTCGCCACCTGCACGGGCGGGGAGCGCGGCAGCGTGCTCAATCCGAAGATGGACCGCCCCGAGGTCTGGGAGAACATCGCGGAGATCCGCCGCAAGGAGATGGACACCGCCCGCGAGATCCTCGGCGTGCGCCAGGCCTGGCTGGGCTTCGTCGACTCCGGCCTGCCCGAGGGCGACCCGCTGCCGCCGCTGCCCGAGGGCTGCTTCGGCCTGGTCGACCCGGCGGAGGGCGCCCTGCCGCTGATCAAGCTGATCCGCGAGTTCCGGCCGCACGTCATGACCACCTATGACGAGAACGGCGGCTATCCGCACCCCGACCACATCATGTGCCACAAGGTGGCGGTGGCGGCCTTCGAGGCGGCCGGCGATCCCGAGCAGCACCCCGAGCTGGGCGAGCCGTGGCAGCCGCTCAAGCTCTACTACAACGGCGGCTGGACCCGCGCCCGCATGCTGGCCCTGCACGAGGGCATGATCGCCATGGGCCTCGAGTCGCCCTACACCGAGTGGCTGCAGAACGAGGACCGCCAGGACCGCGGCGACAAGATCACGACCCGCGTCGAGTGCGGCGAATACTTCGAGATCCGCGACAACGCCCTGCGCGCCCACGCCACCCAGGTCGACCCCGACGGCTTCTGGTTCAAGGTCCCGCTGGAGCTCCAGCAGAAGGTGTGGCCGACCGAGGACTTCGAGCTGGCCCGCTCGCTCGTCGACAGCCCGGTCCCGGAGTCCGACCTGTTCGCCGGCATCCGCGAGTCGGTCCAGGCCCGCTGACCCCTCCCGCTCGTTTTCCGGTACGCCCGGAGCGCCCGCTCACCCGACGAGCCCCGAAAGTCCGGGGCATCCGGCTCGGTCGACGAGTTCGATGGCCCAGGGCATCCGGCTCGGTTGACGAGCTCGATAGTCCGGGGCATCCGGCTCGGTTGACTAGCCCGGAAGCCGTGGTCGTCTGACGGGTCCCGAATGCCCGGCTCGTCCGGTGAGCCCCGAATGGGGAACGCCGGCTTGCCCGTGGCTGCCCGCGACGTGCCCCCGTGCCGTCGCAGGCGGTTCCCGGCGTTGCGTGCCGTCCGCGATCGGGATCGAGTCGTCGATGATCCGGGGTGCGCCGGGCCGAGCCGATCGTGCCGGGGTCGGGCTCGTGGGGCTCCGGGCTGGAGGGAAATGGTGCCGGCCCGGGCGGTGCGGGGTGGGCGGCTTGCGGGATCCCGGGGTCGGGCGTGGTGCTGCGGGGCGTACCGTTGAGGGGTGGATGCTGCCTTTGACGTCGCGGTCAACAACTTCGGGGACACCCGCTCCGGTGGGCTCGCCGGGCCCGCGGGGCTCTTCATCATCGTGCTGATGTCCATCGCGACGGTGCTGCTCATCCGCAACATGAACAAGCGTCTGCGCCGGCTGCCCGAGAGCTTCCCGACCGCTCGGGAGGCCGAGGTCGCCCGTCTCGAGGCCGATCTTGCCCGCAGCGGCGGCCAGGCTGCCACAGCCGCTCCTGAGGAAGGCGCCGCCGACGTCCGCGGTGAGGGCGCGACGGGTGCTGTCCCGCGCGATGGCGAGGTCTCGGCGGCCGGCACGCAGGAGCCCGGCGATTTGCAGGGGACCGCGTCCTCCGAGGGCCGGCCTGCCGCCGCGACCGATGGCTCGCCCGCGGCGACCGATGGCTCGCCCGCCACGACCGACGGTCGGCCCGCCGACGAGGCCGCGATCGAGGTTCGGCCCGCAGGCAAGGGCGAGGCTTAGTCCATCGGCCAGGTCGGGGCTCAGCCCGGCAGCCAGGGCGGGACTCAGCCCGCTGAGAAACCCTCGGTGACTCCGGCGCGGGCCCGATGCGGTTGATGGCTCTTTGCGGTGCCAGGAACGACACCACGACTGACGCCCGGCTGGCGCGGCGGGGTCAGCGCGCGGGCTGAGGCCGCGGGCGGCGCCCAGGGCCTTGCTTGCGTAGCCGCGGGCGCCGGCGACTTGCGTCGCCGCGGGCGCCGGCGACGGGCGAGGAGCGGCCGGGACGGGGGAGCGGAGGGCGGCGGACGCGCCTCGACGAGCGTGAATAATCTCCGGGGCGACGTGAGTGAACTCATTCCACTTTGTCAAGCCGCCCAGGCCGGCCGCTCGGGCACGGTTCGGCCGCCGCCGATATAGGTGACCGTCGTCGCTCTACCCCTGTTGCGTTCCGCCGGATTGGCTTAGCCTTCCGCCGGGGGGCTTTACCGTCCCTCGACCCTGCGCGGAAAGGGGGACGTCGATGACTCGTTTCCCGCTTCCGCTCCCTCCACTGCAGATGCACGTGCATCCGCCAGTGCTGCTGGTCAGGGCTCTGCGGCGTGACCTCGGACAAGATCGATCGCATGATCTGCGCGTCCGGGTCCGGGCCGGCTCGATCCACTGTCCGGAAAGCGTCGCGCCGGTCGTCCGCCGGACGCCCGCGGGCCCGGAGTGGACCGCGGTGCCGACTCCGGGTGATCTCGGCGACGCCCGTGCATCCGGCACGCGCGTGTCGACGTGTGCACATGAAGCGAATTTGGACCGCGTGCCCCGGGCAAGCCTTCCCGGCTGCAAGGGCACCACGGTCGCCGAGGCCCGCGTCACCCGCGGACCGGCGACCTCCGCCGGCGACCCCGGCCCCTTGGCATCCCGCCTCACCGGCCTCCCCGCATCCCGCCACGGCGCCGCGGAAGGAACCGGCGAAGGGAACGCCGACGGGCCGAGGGCGGTGCGACAGCACCCCGGCACAGCGCCCGATCGGGCACTGCAGACGTCGGTGCCCACCCGGGCACCGCGGAACACGGCGCCTCGGATGACCCCGGCGTCTCGGATCGCCCCGGACTCCGTGAACCGGAGAGCACCCGGGCGGGCTCGATCAGGCGAGGAGGTGTCATGACTTCGCCTTCCGCCGTTCCGGCCGTGGCTGCCCGTGACTCCGGTGGCGCGGTTGCTGCGCCTGTCCGGCGTGCTCACGGCGTACGCGTGCTGAACGGCCTTGTCCTTGCCGCCGCGGTGGCGCTCGCCGTCACCGGGCTGCTGGTCCCCCTGTCGCGGCCGGCGGCGTTCGATGTGACCCGGGCGACCGGCGCGGGGATCACCGTGCTGATCGTGGCGGCGGCGCAGTTCGGCCGGCTGCGGTTCCGGGTCGGGCGCGGCGCCGTGAGCGTGTCGTGGGGCGAGGCGGCGTTCATCGTCGGGTTCGCGCTCGCGCCGCCCGGCTGGCTGCCCATGCTCGCCCTCGTCGGCGTGGCGGGCGCCTGGCTGCTCATCACCTGGCTCAACGGTCAGCGTGCGATCGCCGACGTGATGCATCTCGCCGCGTCGCTGAGCCTCGGCGTCGCCGGTGCGACTCTGGTCACGTACCTGATAGCGGGCCCGGCCACCCCCCTGGGTGACTCCCGCACGCAGGTGGCGCTGATCGCGGGCTCGGTGGCCTATCTGTTGATCACGCTCGGCCTGGCCGTGCTGACGCTCGCCGTGCACCGCGACGCGTCGCCCAGGGCGGTCAGCGCGCGGGGGCTGCACGCGAAGCTGCCGATGTTCGTGGGCAATGTCATCGTCGGGCTCGCCGCGGTCTACGCCCTGCAGAACGGTCCGCTCTGGCTGATCGGCCTGCCCGCCGTGTTGTGGCTGCTCCAGCGCACCTACCGCTACCACCTGCGGGCAGAGGAGGAACGGCGGCTGTGGGAAGCATTCGCGCGTGCCACCCGTACGCTCGGCGGCTCGACCGAGGCCCAGGTGGCCGAGGCCGGAGTGCGGGGTGCCCTGGACGTCTTCGGGGCCCGGCGGGTGGAGATAGAGGTCACGTTGGCCGGCGGTAGCGAGGAACGGCGCTACTCCGGCGAGGCGGCTCCCGACCCGATTCCCGCCTCGGCGCCCGGCCCGGTGATCACCCGGGCGATGACTGTGGGCACGACGCCCGTGGGGGATCTCACCGTGTGGCTTGCCGAGCCCCGGCTGCCCGCGGCGCAGGACGAGCTCGCCGTGTCGGCCTACGCGGACGCTCTCGCCGCGGCGCTGCACGATGCTGCGGCGCACGAGCGGCTGGCAGCGCTCGACGCCCGGCTGGCGCACGACGGCGTCCACGACCACGTGACCGGCCTGGCCAACCGCGGCGCCCTGCTCGCCGACGGGGACGCGCTGCTCAAGTCGCTGCCGCGGGAGCAGCCCGTCGCGGTGCTGCTGCTCGACCTCAACGACTTCCGGGACATCAACAGCACGCTGGGCTATCGGGCGGGCGACGACGTGTTGCGTACGGTCGCCGGCCGCCTCACCGCCCTGATCCGCGACGGCGAGCTCGTGGCGCGGCTCGGGGACGACGAGTTCGCCCTCCTGCTGCCCACTGTGGCGACTCTCACCGACGCGACGCCACTGCTCGAGGCGCCCGCACCCCTGCCGTACGCCGTACGCCGCGCGCGTCAGGTGATCGACGAGGTGATCCGGCCCATCGAGGCGCACGGCGTCCGGCTGGTGACCGACGTGGCCGTGGGTGTCGTCGTCGAGCAGGCCGGCTACTCGGATCTCGGCGAGCTGATCCGGCGGGCCAGCGTGGCGCTCGACCAGGCCAAGGAGCTGAACGTGCCGGTCGCCGCGTACGACAGCGCCCACGACGCCACGAGCACCGATCACCTGGCGCTGCCGGCCGAGCTGCTCGATGCCCTGGGTGCGGAGGACCAGCTCGTGCTGATGCTCCAGCCCGAGGTCGACCTGGAGACCGGGGCGCCGACCGGCGTGGAGGCGCTGATCCGGTGGAACCACCCGCGGCGGGGCTTCCTGACGCCTGATTCCTTCGTGCGTACGGCCGAGAACGGCGAGCTGCTCGGCCCGTTCACCAGGTACGTGCTCGACCGGGCCCTGCATGCGGCAGCGAGCTGGGCGGCCGCCGGGCTCGACGTACCCGTGTCGGTCAATGTCTCCTCCCGCAGCCTGCTCGATGTGACCTTCCCCGCACAGGTCGCGGAGGCCCTGCGCCGCCATCGGCTCGCCGCCGAGAGCCTTGTGCTCGAAGTCACTGAGTCGGTGGCCGTCAGCGACTCCGCCGTCGTCGACGAGGTGCTTGTCGCCCTGCGTGAGCTGGGCGTGCAGATCTCGGTGGACGACTTCGGCACCGGCTTCTCGTCGCTGGCGTTCGTCACCCGGGTGGCGGTCGACGAGCTCAAGGTCGACCGCTCGTTCGTGATGAAGATGACCGACTCGGCCGCCGCGGACGCCATCGTGCGCGGCGCGGTCGAGCTGGGCGCCCGGCTCGGCGCCCGGGTGGTCGCCGAGGGCGTGGAGACCGCGGACCAGCGTGCGGCGCTGCTGGCCCTGGGCTGCACGACCGCGCAGGGCTACCACTTCAGCCGCCCGATGCCCGCTGACAAGATCGTCCCGGCGTTGCGGGCCCTCGCGGAGGCCGCCCCGGCCAAGGTCGTGCCCCTGCGGGTCGACGGCGTCTCGTAGTTTCCGATTCGTGTCGGACCCGGCGGGTAGGTTCGACTCATGGCCAATCGTCTGGCGAGCGCGACTTCGCCCTACCTGCTGCAGCACGCCGACAACCCGGTCGACTGGTGGCCGTGGTCGGAGGCGGCCTTCGAGGAGGCGCGCCGCCGGGACGTGCCCGTGCTGATCTCGGTGGGCTATGCGGCCTGCCACTGGTGTCACGTGATGGCGCACGAGTCCTTCGAGGACGAGGCCGTCGCCCGCCAGATCAACGAGGGCTTCGTCGCGATCAAGGTGGACCGCGAGGAGCGCCCCGACGTCGACGCCGTCTACATGACCGCGACCCAGGCCATGACGGGTCAGGGCGGCTGGCCGATGACCGTGTTCGCGGCGCCGGGCGGAGAGCCCTTCTTCTGCGGTACGTATTTTCCGAAGGCGACGTTCTCGCGGCTGCTCACCTCGGTGGCGTCCGCCTGGCGCGAGCAGCGGGAGGAGGTCCTCAAGCAGGGCTCCGCCGTGGTCGAGGCCGTCGGCGGCGCGCAGCTGGTCACCGGCCCGACGGCGCCGTTCTCGGCCGACCTGCTCGACACGGCCGCCCTCGCCCTGGCCAAGGAGCACGACACCACGCGCGGTGGTTTCGGCGGCGCCCCCAAGTTCCCGCCGCACATGAACCTGCTCTTCCTCCTGCGCCATCACCAGCGCACCGGCTCCGGAGACGCGCTCGAGATCGTCCGCCACACCGCCGAGCAGATGGCCCGTGGCGGCATCTACGACCAGCTCGGCGGCGGTTTCG
Source organism: Actinoplanes oryzae (assembly GCF_030757795.1). Taxonomy (GTDB): domain Bacteria; phylum Actinomycetota; class Actinomycetes; order Mycobacteriales; family Micromonosporaceae; genus Actinoplanes. The sequence continues at coordinate 6,784 of NZ_JAUQWH010000174.1, read as the reverse complement.
CCCGCTATGCCGTCGACAACACGTGGACCGTGCCGCACTTCGAGAAGATGCTGTACGACAACGCGCTGCTCCTCCGCGTCTACACCCAGCTGTGGCGGCTCACCGGCGACCCGCTCGCGCGCCGCGTCGCGGACGAGACCGCGGGCTTCATGCTCCGCGACCTGGCCACCCCCGCGGGCGGCCTCGCCTCGGCCCTCGACGCCGACACCGACGGCACCGAGGGCCTGACCTATTCGTGGACGCCGGCGCAGCTGGCGGAGGCGCTGGGCGAGGAGGACGGTGCCTGGGCCGCCGACCTGTTCGGCGTGACCAGGAAGGGCACCTTCGAGCACGGCACCAGCGTGCTCGTCCTCGCCCGCGACATCGACGCAGCCGCCCCGGAGCTGGTGGAGCGCTGGCAGGAGATCCGCTCGCGCCTTTTCCAGGTACGCACGAATCGCCCGCAGCCGGCCCGCGACGACAAGATCGTGGCCGCATGGAACGGGCTGGCCGTGACGGCGCTGGCCGAGCACGCCTCGCTGGTGTCCGCGCTGTCCTCCGCGTCGCCGACGCCGCCCTCCGGGACTCCTGCCTCCGGTGCCGCTTCGCCGGCCGCCGCGTCTTCATCGGCGGCGGGCTCGTCCGTTGCGCCCGCGCCCGTGTCCTCGTCTTCGGCGCCGGCGGGTTCGTCCGGGTCGCCGGCGGGGGATGCGGCTGTGGCGGCGGCCTCGCGGGAGGCGGCCGTGGCGGTGGCGACGGTGCTGGCCGAGCGGCACCTTGTCGACGGGCGGTTGCGGCGCGTGTCCCGCGACGGCGTGGTCGGGGAGCCGGCCGGGGTGCTGGAGGACTATGGCGCCGTGGCCGAGGCGTTCTGCGCCGTGCACCAGCTCACCGGCGAGGGCCGCTGGCTCACGCTGGCCGGGCAGGTGCTCGACGTGGCGCTGGAGCACTTCGGCACCGGCCAGGGCGGGTTCTACGACACCGCGGACGACGCGGAGCAGCTGGTGACCCGGCCCGCCGACCCCACCGACAACGCCACTCCGTCCGGGGTGGCGGCGCTCACCGCCGGGCTGGTGGCATACGCGGCGCTCAGCGGCGAGACCCGCTACCGGGAGGCCGCGGACAAGGCCCTCGAGACGGTCGGGCCGCTGATGGCGGGGCACCCGCGCTTCGCCGGCTATTCGGCGACGGTGGCGGAGGGCGCGCTCGCCGGGCCGTACGAGATCGCCATCGTCACCGACGACCCCCACGACCCGCTCATCGCGACCGCCCAGCGCCACGCCCCACCCGGCACCGTGATCGTGGCCGGCCGCCCCGACCAGCCCGGCGTGCCCCTGCTCGCGGACCGGCCCCTCCTCGACGGCAAGCCCACCGCGTACGTCTGCCGGGGCTTCGTCTGCGACCGTCCCGTCACCACGCCCGCCGACCTGGAGGCGCGCTTGACCGCTTGACCGCTTGACCGCTTGACCGCTTGACCGCCCCGCCCCGGCCCGGCCCAGCCCCGCTGACCCGTCGACCAGCTGGCCCGTCGACCCGCCGATCCGCTGGCCCTCCACGGCCCGCTGGCCCGCCACGGCCCGCCGGACCCGCTGGCCTGCCTGTCTGGGCTCAGACCCAAGCTCCGCCGTCGGCGTCAGGCCACCGGGCCGGCCTGCGGTCACGCCCGCGGGCGGCCTCGGAGCGCGCCGGGGACGGGGACCGGGCCGGGACCGGGTGACCGTCGTCTGCAGCTCCGCCGGGCGGGCGGGCGCGGCGGGCGCGACGTCGTCATCGCGGTCGATGCGGGGTCCCCTCGGCGGGCGCGGCCGGACATGGGGGCCGCACCTCGGCAGAGGCAGGTCGCGGGCGGGTCGATAGGCTTGGCGCGCGATGGACACTCGAACTGGACTTCCTGTGGTCGGCATGGTGGGCGGCGGTCAGCTGGCGCGGATGACGCATCAGGCGGCGATCGCCCTCGGGCAGTCGTTGCGCGTGCTCTCCGAGTCGCCCGACGACAGTGCCGCGCTCGTTGCCGCCGATGTGCGGATCGGCACGCACACCGATCTCGCGGCCCTGCGGGAGTTCGCCAAGGGGTGCGACGCGGTCACCTTCGACCACGAGCACGTGCCGACCGGGCACATCGCGGCCCTCGCCGCCGAGGGCGTGAAGATCTACCCGGGCGCGGAAGCGATCGTGTTCGCCCAGGACAAGCAGCGCATGCGCGAACGGCTAACCGACCTCGGCGCCCCCGTCCCGCTCTGGCGCCCGGTGTCCAGCGTTTCCGACATTTCCGACTTCGCCGCGCTGGTGGCCGCCAACCGGGCCGCCCGGAGCGACGCGAGTCAGAGCGGCTGGCCGGTCGTGGCCAAGGCCGTCCGCGGCGGCTACGACGGCCGCGGCGTATGGATGCTCGACGGTCCCGAGGCCGCCGAGCAACTGGTCGCCTCCGGCACGCCGCTCATCGTCGAGGAGCGCGTCCCGCTGCGCCGCGAGCTTGCCGCGCTGGTGGCCCGGTCGCCGTTCGGGCAGGTCGCGGCGTACCCGGTGGTGGAGACCGTGCAGCAGGACGGCATCTGCGTCGAGGTGCTGGCGCCCGCGCCCGGGCTGAGCGAGGAGCGGGCCCTCGAGGCGCAGCAGCTGGCCATCGACCTGGCGAACGCGCTGGGCGTGGTCGGGCTGCTGGCCGTCGAGCTGTTCGAGACCGAGGCCGGCATCGTGGTGAACGAGCTGGCCATGCGCCCGCACAACTCCGGCCACTGGACGATCGAGGGCGCCCGGACGTCGCAGTTCGAGCAGCATCTGCGGGCGGTGCTCGATTATCCGATGGGCGAGACCTCACTGACGGCGCCGGCCGTGGTGATGGCGAACGTGCTCGGCGGGCAGCCCGGCGGGATGTCGATCGACGAGCGGATGCACCACCTGTTCGCGAGCGACCCCGGGGCCCGGGTCCACCTGTACGGCAAGCAGATCCGCCCCGGCCGCAAGATCGGGCACGTCACGGTGCTCGGCGACGACATGACCGAGGTACGCGCCCGCGCCGTGCGGGCCGCCAAGTGGCTTCAGGAAGGCGAGTGATGGCACCCTCCGTCGGCGTGATCATGGGCAGTGACTCGGACTGGTCCACGATGGAGGCCGCCGCGCTGGCGCTCGCCGAGTTCGACGTGCCGTTCGAGGTCGGCGTCGTGTCCGCGCACCGGACAGTGCAGAAGATGGTCGAGTACGCGACTTCCGCCGCCGACCGCGGTCTCAAGGTCATCATCACCGGGGCGGGCGGCGCGGCGCACCTGCCGGGCATGGTCGCCGCCATGACGCCGCTGCCCGTGATCGGCGTACCCGTGCCGCTCAAGCACCTTGACGGCATGGACTCGCTGCTCTCGATCGTGCAGATGCCGGCCGGCGTCCCGGTCGCGACCGTCTCGATCGGCGGCGCCCGCAACGCCGGCCTGCTCGCGGTGCGCATCCTCGCCGCGTCCGACCCGGTGCTGCTCAAGAAGATGCAGTCCTTCCAGGCCGCCCTCGAGCAGATCGTCGCCGAGAAGGACGAAGCCCTCCGCCGCAAGCTGATGGGCTGACCGAAGCGCGAGCCGACGCGCCGTCCGGAAGCGCAAGCTGACGGGCTGACCGAAGCGCAAGCCGACGCGCCTACCGGAAGCGCGAGCCGACGGGCAAGCCGCAGGCTGATGTGCCAAGCGAAAGCAGCAGGCTGACGGGCTGAGCCGGCCCGTCAGCGCATCCGCACCAGCGCTCCCCGCAGCCGCTGCTGCGTCCGGCGACGGCTCTCGTTGGTCGCGCCGAGGAAGAGCAGGACGACGCCGACCGGCACGAGGACCAGCCACGGGCCGACCAGGGTCGTCGCGAAGTGCAGCGTCGCCACCACGGTGGCCAGGGCGCCGATGACCACCGGCGCCTGCTGCTGCATCCGCGAGCCGATGATCAATGTCGCGACGGCGCCGAGCAGCAGCAACAGCTCCCGCAGGTCGCCGGCGTCGGTGGCGATGACCAGCGCGGTCGTCGGGACGAAGGCGGCGAGCAGCGCCGGCCCGTAGGCCGCCCAGCTGCTCAGCTCCGGCCGCTGCCGGGCCTCGAGAACGCCCACGAGCAGGGCGAGGGCGGCGAACGGCAGCGTGTACGCCTCGGGCAGCGCGACGTCGGCGATGGCCACGAAGAGCCAGATGCCGACGACCTCCACGCCGACGGCCAGCCAGAACAGGTTGCGCCGCTGGGTGGGCGTGCGCCCCGGGCGGGTGGCGGCGAGCCCGAGGACCGCTCCCCACGCGGCGAGCAGGGCCGCGAGGTGGGCCGGGGAACTGTACGCCAGGAGGCCCGCGAGCAGCGCGGACGCATAGCCGCTCCACTCGACGGTGGTGGCCTCGAGCCGGTACTCGGGGAGGCCCAGCCGGGGCAGGGTCGCCTCGAGGACGAGCAGGGCGGCGCCCACGGCGAGCACGCCGAAGGCCGCCCACGGCGCGATGAGCCCGGCGACCAGCGCGACGGTCAGCACGAAGAACTGGCCCATGACCGCGGTGAACAGCCAGCCCAGCACGCGGGCGTGGCGGCTGCGCCCGGCGATCGCGGCGACCAGGCCGACGCCGACCGCGGCACCCACCGTGAACATCGTCAGCTGCTGCGTCGCCAGGCTGCCCGCGAGGCCCGCGCCGCCGGCCAGCAGGCCGAGGACGAAGACGACGACGCGGGTCCAGCGGATCATCTCGGCGCGCTCGGCGACCGGGGGCGGGGTGAGCGCCAGCCCGAGCATCGAGATGGTGAAGACCACCAGGGCCGCGGCGATCGCCGCGGACCATTCGGTCCCGAGCGCGATCGGCGCGATCAGCAGGGTGATCGCCAGGCCCGGCAGGATCACCGGTACGGCCTCCGCCGGCCGCCCCCCGAACCCGAGCGCGGCCAGGGCAGCCGCCACGGTCAGCAGCACCGCCGCGACCACGCTCGTCCCGTCGGCGCTGCCGGGAGCGGCGTCGGTGAGCGCGGCGACCGGGCCCTCCCAGACCGCGTTGAGCTGCTGGAGCGGGTCGACGAGGGCGGCGCTCAGGGCGGGCGCCAGGGACACCAGCGCGAGGGCCGTGGGCAGGGCGGCCACGACGACGGCGCCCTTGGCCGGGTCGACGAGCCACCGGCTGCTGATGCCGCCCGGGCGGATCGGCATCCAGCGCGTCACGCCGTAGCGGCTGGTCACCGGGCGGCGGCCGTCCGGCAGCACCCGCTCGACGGCCGGTCCCGGGGCGGGCACGGCGCCGCGCAGCAGCTCGGCGATCACGCCGAGCAGGGCGGCCGCGGCGGCGTACAGGGCCGTCGGATATTCGCTGGGGATCGACGCGATCGCGGTGACCATCGCCCCGCCGACCAGGCCGAACGTGGCCCACGGCAGATACTGCGGTATGCCGCGCGCGACGAGGGCGAGCACGGCCAGCAGGAGGCTGGACCCCGCGACGGAGGCGGTGAGCACGACCTGGGCGGAGTGGCCCTGGGACGCGGCCGTCGCGGCGAGCACGCCGGGCGCCGCGGCCAGGGCGGCTGCGGTGGCTGCCCCACCCAGCTGGACGACGTGCCGGGGCAACCCGGTCTCGTCGAGCACGAAGGCCGGCTCGTCGGTCGCCGGCCGCCCGGTGCGCGCGAGCGTGGCGACCAGCACGCCCGTCGCCACCACGAGCAGCAGGGCGAACGCCGTCGACCACGGGCGCACGAGTCCCGCCCCGGCGGCGTGCAGGCCGGCGACGGCGGCCACTGCGGCCCGGTCGAAGGCGGCGCGCGGGTATTCGGCGGCGACTGCCGCGACGCCGTACCCGAGCATCACCGCGCCGCCGATCAGCAGGGGTGACCACCACGGGAGGCCGAACGCGGCGGGCGCGCCGATGGTGGCGAGCGCCATGCAGACGGCGCTGACGTCGTCGCGCCAGGGCCGCGGCAGGGCGGTCGCCGTCGCGATCGCCACGATGACCAGGGCGACCGGGGCCTGCCACGCGCCGGCCGGGACGTCGCCGGGGACATTGGTGACGTCGGAGGCCCAGATCGGCCCGGGCGCGGCGAGGATGCGCAGGCCGAGTTCGAGCGCCTGCCATGCGGCGAGGGCGGCGACGACGAGACCGGCGAGAGTCAGCCCGCGGACGGGTCCGCGCCGCCAGTCCTCGGGCAGCGCCCGGACGCCGAAGCCGACGGCCAGCACGACGAGCGCGGCCACGACCAGCGGTGCCTCGGGGAAGGCCAGCGCGGCGACCCGGGCGAGCGCGCCGCAGATCGCCACCGTGGCGGCACCGGCGGCGATGTCCTGGCCGTCGACCATCCGATCGGCGCGGCGCCCGCTGTCCAGCGTCTTGTTGAAGAGCAGCAGCCCGGCGGCGCCCAGCAGCAGGATGCCGACCCAGATGTCGGCGGCGGTGGATCCCGGGGCGACCAGCGCGGCGATGGCCAGCGCGATCGCGCCCAGCGAGCTGCCGGCTGTCAGCGGCAGGCTGATCTCGCGGCGCGCCACCTGGAACACCGCGGCGTAGGTGAGCGTGCCCGCGACGGCGAGGAAGCCCAGCGCCAGGGCGGGCACGGTCACCGCTTCGGTGGGCGGGGGCCCGTCGCCCGGGTCGTTGACCGCGAGCGCTGCCGTCACCACGGCACCCGGGATGGCCAGGGCGGCCGCGCCGGAGGACCAGTCTCCGACCAGCCAGGCGTACAGGCGTACCGGAATCTGCCGTGCGGCGACCGCGACCATCACGCCCGCGCCGGCCAGCGCGGTGAGCGTGGCCGCGGTCAGCCAGGACGCGCTCAGCGCGGAGCCCGCGCCGAACAGCCCGACCACGCCGGCGGCCGCGATGTGCGTGAT
>NZ_JAUQWH010000173.1 GCF_030757795.1 Actinoplanes oryzae | reverse complement strand
GCCGCGGAGGGGGCGCAGGGCCGGGGGCACCAGGTCGTCGATGATGCCGGTGGAGACGATGCCGGGATGCACCGCGTTGACGGTCACGCCGTCCCGGGCGAGGTCACGCGCGAGGGCGTAGCCGGCCGTGACGGTCATGAGCTTGGCCCGCGCGTACGCCTCGAAGGGCACGAAGCCGGCGGCGGGATTCACCCGGGCGAGGCTGTCGATCCCGCTCAGGTCGAGGGTCGCCGGGCGGGGCCGGCCGGCGAGTTTGATCTGGCGGGTGTCGTTGAGGGTGTCGCTCGCGACGTTCACCACCCGCGCCCGGCCACGCCGCAGCGGACCGTCGAGCCGGGTCATGAGCCCGTACGCGGCGAGGTAGTCGAGCGCGACGTGCATCTCGACACCGTCGGCCGTGACGCGGTGCTCCGCGAAGTGACCGCCCGCGTTGTTCACCAGGATGTGGACCTGCTCGTACCGGGCGGCGATCACCTGCGCGGCCCGCAGGACGTCCTCGCGGCGCGACAGATCGCCGGCGACGACGTCATGCCGCTCCCCCGGGGCTTTCTCCACGCGGGCCGGGTCGCGGGCGACCGTGACCAGGAAGGCGCCGGCCCGGGCGAGCCGGGCGGCGATGATCCGGCCCATGCCGCCGGTCGCGCCCGTCACCACCGCGACCTTGCCCCGCAGATCCGGCGTCGCCGGGCTCATCGGGTGACCCTCGGACGGGCGCGCTCGTAGCGGGCGTCCTCGGCCTCGTCGACCAGGAACGCGGCGAGGTCGGCCCGGCCGATCGAGTTCCAGATCCGGATCGGCAGGTCGGTGCCGGCCGCGTACCTGCCGGTGGCGGCATGGTCCGACAGCTTGGGCGGCCGCACGATCGTCCAGTCCAGACCGGAGGCGGTCACGATGGTCTCCATCGCCTCCTTGTCGCGCATCCGTTCGCCCACGTTCGCCCAGAGGGCCAGCGCATAGAGCGACCTGTCATGCGTCTCCAGGGCGCCGTGGGCGCTGACCACGATCAGGCGGGTCACCCCGGCCGCCCTCATCGCGGTCACCGCCGAGCGGACCCCGTCCGCGCAGACCGTCGTCGGGCCCTTGTCCGCGCCGCCGAGGGCGCTGATGACGACATCGGCGCCCGGCAGGGCCTCCAGCAGCGCCGCGGAGTCCGTGACGCCGGGCCAGATCCGCTCGGTCAGCCCCGCCCGCGGCGCGAACGAGCCCGGCCGGCGGACCAGGGCCACGACCTGGTGTCCCCGGTCCAGGGCGGTGGAGACCACCTGTCGCCCGGTGGCGCCCGACGCGCCCAGCACGACGATCGTCAACTTCTGTGAGACAGATTGTTTCATAGACAGAGCATGCACCGGCGCTCGCCTATGAGTCAAGTTGTCTCTTAAGATGGGGGCGTGGCCAACGAGACCGACCCGCGCTTCCTGCGTAGCCGGCAGGCGATCCTCCACGCCGCGCGCGACCTGCTCCTGGAGAGCGGGCCCACGGCGGTGACCCACGCCCAGGTCGCCGAGCGCGCCCGGGTCGGCCGCGCCACCGTCTACCGGCACTGGGAGCGGGCCGAGCAGCTCCTGCTGGAGGCGATGACCACGGTCCCGATGCCGTTCTTCCACGAGCCGACCGTGCCCACCAAGGACTGGATCCGCCGGGAGCTGACCGCCATGGCCGAGCAGCTCGGCCTCGACGACGTGCGCGCCGTGGCCACCACCCTGGCCTCGGGCGCCCTCTGGGACGACACCATGGACGCCCGCCGCGCCCAGTTCGCCGGCATCCTCGCCGAACGCCTCGCCGCCGCCCTGGACGACGCCCAGGCGCGCGGCGAAGTCATCCTCACCACGTCGGCCCGCGACGCCGCCGCCATGGCCATCGGGCCGATGTACTACCGCAGCACCATCGAGCGGAGCCCGGCCGACCCCGCCCTGGTCGAGACCGTCATCGCCGCCCTGGGCACCTGGTCGGCCTGACCGCGCCCTCCCCGCCCGGGCTCAGACCACGTGCAGGATCTGCCTCGTGGCGGTCAGGGCGCTGTCGAAATGGACCCGGTCGCGCCGGATCTTCGCCATCACGCTGGCACCCATCCACAGGTCGTAGAGGGTCTGGGCCGTCGCCCGGGGATCGTTGTCCACCGCGACCGACCCGTCCTCGACCCCGGCCGCGATCGCCCGCTCCAGGCGGTCGACGATCGCGGACGTGCCGGCCTCCAACGACAGGCGCATGGGCTCCGACAGGTCGGACACCTCGGCGCCCAGCTTGACCGCGAGGCACTTGCCCTGACAGTCGTTGGAACTCTGGTTGTCGTACCAGCTGGCCCAGTAGTTCATCAGCCGCTGCGCCGTCGTCAGCCCGGCCCCGGACAGGAAGGCGTCCATCTCCGCCAGATACCCGGCGAAGTAGTCGTCGAGCAGCGCCCGCCCGAACGCGTCCTTCGACTCGAAGAAGTGGTAGAACGAGCCCTTCGGCACCCGGGCGTCGCCGAGCACCTCGTTGAGGCCCACGGCGGCGTAACCCTTGCTCGCCACGATGCGCCGGGCGCTGTCGAGGATGCGGTGGCGGGTGTCTTCCCGGGCGGCCGGCATGATCGCCAGGCTAACAGTCAGTAGACCAGTCGTCTAACGGCCTCAGGCGGCGCGCTCGCCCAGGGCAGCGACGAGGACGTCGGCGGCCTCGGCGGACGAGGCGGGGTTCTGGCCGGTAATCAGCAGGCCGTCGCGGACCACGTACGACCCCCAGTCCGCACCCTTGGAATAGACGCCCCCCTTGGCCTTGAGCTCGTCCTCGACCAGGAACGGCACGATGTCGGTCAGGCCGACGCCCGCCTCCTCGGAGTTGGTGAAGCCGGTGACCGGACGCCCCTGCACCAGCGGCTTGCCGTCCTCATCGGTCACGTGGCGCAGCACGCCCGGGGCGTGGCAGACCAGCGCGACCGGCTTGCCGGAGCGCAGCGTGGTCTCGATGAGACGGATCGAGTCGGCGTCCTCGGCGAGGTCCCACAGCGGCCCGTGCCCACCCGGGTAGAACACCGCGTCGTAGTCCGCCGGGTCCACCGTGCCCAGCACCACGGTCGACGCCAGCGCCGCCTGCGCCTGCGGATCCGCCTCGAAGCGGCGCGTGTCATCGGTCTGCGAGCCGGGCTCGTTGCTCTTCGGGTCCAGCGGCGGCCGGCCTCCCCGCGGCGAGGCCAGCGTGATCGTGGCGCCGGCCTCCCGCAGCCGGTAGTACGGCGCCGCGAGCTCCTCCAGCCAGAATCCGGTCTTGCGCCCGGTGGTGCCCAGCTCGTCGTGCGAGGTCAGAACGACCAGAACGTTCATCACAACTCCCAGCTCTCCAGCGGCCCGCGTCGGCCACCCGCACGACTCTAGACGACCGGTCTACTTACCGCCAATCTCGTGCCGAGTCCGGCGATCAGCGACCGCCTCACCGTTGGGCAAGAGAGATGACCCCTATGGGCGATCTGCCGGACACAGCCTTCCCCACGAGCGGCTCCGACGGAGATCATGCGCCGGTGGAGGACACCACCCGGAGCGTCGCTGTGATCATGCTCGAGGAGGTCGCGAAGGCGCCCGATCCCCGTGAGCCCCATGCATGGGTACCGCCGCGCGGCCTGACCACCGGAGCAGCCGTCCTCGCGTCGGCGCTCCTGGTGACCCTGCTGCTGGTCACACGCCGCGATGCCCCGCAGCCGCCGGAGACCCGGCGCGGCACCACGGCCGGCCCCGTCCTGGCGGCCGCCGCGGATGCGGCCGGACGCGCCCCCGCGCTCGCGCCCGGGCAGATCCGGCACGTGACCGTGCACGAGACGATCGTCGACGTCGTCACCGATCCCACCGGCAATCAGAACCTCGAGCCGGACCACACTGTCTCGGAGCAGTGGATCCCCGCCGACCTGCACGCCGACTGGCACTGGCGGTTCTACCAGGACAGCGCGGGCTCGAGGTTGTTGGTGAGCGATCTGCACGGGCCGTGCGGCTCCTTCTACCCGGAAGCGCACACGGATCCTTGCGAGGAATCGGGTACCTGGCAGCTGCCCGGCCCGTCGTTCGTGGCGAGCCTTCCCCAGGATCCGGCCGCGATGCTGGCCCGGCTGCGCGCCGACGCGGCGGTCCAGGAGAACGATCGCGACCAAGGCGCCTGGGAGTACGCTGCCGCGGCGCTGGAGAGCAGCATTCTTCCCCCACCGACCGCCGCCGTGGTCTACCGCGGCCTCGCCGGCCTGCCCGGCCTCGTCGTGGTGCGGGGACCAAGCCGTGCGGCGTCGATGATCGTGGAGCGCATCGCGGAGGACACCCGGTTCCGGATCACGATCGACACCCGTACGGGGGCGCTCCTCGGCCATCAGCGGTGGCAGACCACGGCCGTCGACGGCATCCCGGCGGGAACGCTGATCAACGAGACCCGGGTCAGCACCGAGGTGCTCACCCGGCAGCTGCCCGCCCCCTCGTGACCCCACGCCGGCGGCGGTGACAGCCGTGTGTGGATCGCCCGAGGCGGCGGACGCGTTCGGGCGGCACCGCCGCCTCGATCATGTCGCGATGTCCGGGTAAGGCAGTGTGAACGCGGCCAGCGCCGTCCCGTACGCCTTCTGGTACTCCAGCGGCTCGGTGTTGTCCCGCTCGAACATGGCGATGAACAGCGTCAGCGTCAGGAAGGGGTGCGCGCCCATCTCGAACAGCCGCACGTGGTCGTGGGCGATCAGCGCGTCCCGCTCCGCCTCGGAGAACGCCAGCCACGTGCTCGCCTCGCCGCCGTGACAGTTGAGCAGGCTGTTCGCCATCGTCGTCTCCCACCAGGCGACCAGCTCGCCCGGCTCGGTGCGGTAGCGCTCGACGAGTTCCGGGTCGCGGTCGACGGTGAAGAGAAACTTGTTCAGCAGATACTTGCTCATGCCGGCCCCCCGTCCGGAGACACCGGATACCAGGTGAAGTAGGCCTCCATCGTGTGGAACAGGTCAAGGGTGTCGACGTAGTCGGCCTTCACCCCGGCGCCGGCGACGCCCATCATCAGCATGAAGTCCATGAAGCCGTGGGTGGCGTTGCCGGGCGTGTGCAGGCTGTCCAGCGTCACCTCGCGCAGGCAGCCGTCCAGGTCGCCGTCGGCGATCCAGCCGACCGCCTTCTCGTCGAAGGCCGGATCCGGCCCGTGCGCCCCGAACTGCCGGGGGCCGCCCAGTTCGAGCGACAGGTGGCCGGTGCCGATGACGGCGACGCGCAGGTGCGACGGCCACTGCTCGATGATTCTCCGGAGGGCTTCGCCGAGGGCGACGAACCGTTTCGGCTGCGGCAGCGGCGGCGCGAAGATGTTCGTGTAGATCGGCACGATCGGCAGGTCCGCCTCGGGCCGGAGCGTGACGATCGGGCAGGTGATGCTGTGGTCGATCCGCAGCTCGTTGCTGAACGCCAGGTCGAAGCCCTCGTCGAGGCCGTTGCGCAGGATGTGCGACGACAGGTCCTCGTGACCCCGCAGCCGCATCCGGGGCAGGCCGAACTCGCGCTCCTCGTTGTACCAGTTGGCGTCGTACGTCGGGGCCTTGCCGACGAGGAACTGCGGCATGTTGTCCAGCCACAGCTGGTGGAAGTGGTCGGAGCCGACCATCACCAGGACGTCCGGCCGGGCGCGGGTCAGCGTCTCCCGGAAGGCGAGGATCTTGGCCGTCCACGCGTCGGCGAACGGCGGCCGGTCCTCGCCCGTCGACGTGCTGGCGCGGTAGTAGAAGGGATGATGCGTCGAGGCGATGACCGCGACAATGCTGGCCATGACTCTCCTTCGGTGGAATCAGGGCTCGTAGGAGGCGTTGCGATCGACGGTCAGATAGATCTGGTTCGCGATCGGCCGGCGACGTTCCTCGGCGATCTGGCCGAGCAGCCCGGCCGCCCGGGCCAGCAGGGCGAAGCCGCGCAGCAGCTCGACCGGCAACCCCAGATCGGCGAGGGCCGCGCCGCAGACGCCGGCGCCGTTGAGGGGCAATGTTCGTTTCAGGACCTGCGGGTGTACGCGGCCGATGGCCTCGAAGAGCCGGAGGTGCGGCCCGTAGAGCCCTTCCTCGGTGGCGATGCGGATGAGCACCGGCGTCCGCGGATCCTGCTCCTTGTGCACCGGATGTCCCAGCCCGGGGATCATCCGCTTCTCCGCCCTGGCCGCGGCGACGGCGGCGAGGGCGATCGCGTCGTAGTCGTCGCCCTCGGCGCCGGCCAGGGTGGCCGCCAGGAACCGGCCGCAGTCCTCGGTCACCCCGAGGAAGCGCGAGCCGCCGCCGAGCAGCCCGGCCGCGAGGGCGCCCTGCAGGGAGTCCGGGGCGGAGAGATAGGTCAGCCGGGCGGCGATCGCCGTCGGGGTGAAGCCGTGGTCGGCGAGCGCCACCAGCACCGCCTCGAAGAGGCGTACCTCGCCAGGGCCCGGCCGGCGCCCGGCGACCAGCCAGAACGCCAGCTCGCCGAAGCCCACCCGGCCCATCAGGTCGGCCGCCAGGTCCTGGCCGAGCAGCGAGATGCTGTCCGCGGTCGAGGTGCCCAGACCGGTGGGGAAGTTCAGGTCGTCAGCCACGCGCGGATCTCCTCGCCGTGTTCGTCCAGGCCGGGCGGCGGCAGCTCGTACCGCGGCGGCGTCTCCGAGAAGGTGATGGGGTTGCGCACGCCGGGCACGCCGCCGCTGGTCACCACCGGTTCCAGGCCGAGCTCCTCGGCCAGGGCCACGCCGCCGTCGATGGTGTTGATCGGCGCGCACGGCACGCCGGCGGCCATGAGCAGGCGGAACCACTCGTCCCTGGTACGCGTGGCGAGGCGCTCGACGAGGATCGGGCGCAGCTGCTCGCGGTGGGCCGTACGGTCCTGGTTGCGGCCGAAGCGCGGGTCCGCGGGCAGCTCGTCGAGCCCGAGCACCTGGCAGAGCTTGCGGAACTGCCCGTCGTTGCCGGCGATGACGATCAGCTCGCCGTCGGCGACCGGCAGCGGTTCGTACGGGAAGAGACTCGGGTGCGCATTGCCCATCCGGTACGGCACAGTGCCGCCCGCCACGTACCCGCTGGAGTGGTTGACCAGCCCGGACAGCGCCGAGCTGAGCAGGTTGACCTCGACGTGCTGGCCGCGGCCGGTGCTCGCGCGGCGGTGCAGGGCGGCCAGGATGCCGATGGTCGCGTGCATGCCGGCCATCACGTCGAAGACCGAGATCCCGGCCCGGTAGGGCGAGCCGTCCGGGTCCCCGGTGAGGCTCATCAGCCCGGAGATCGCCTGGACCATGAGGTCGTACCCGGGCATCGCCGCCCCCGCGCCGGAGCCGAAGCCGCTGATGCTCGCGTACACGATGCCGGGGTTGCCCTCCGCGACCGCGTCGTAGCCGAGACCGAGCCGGGCGAGGCCGCCGGGCCGCAGGTTCTCGATCAGCACGTCCGCGCGCCGGGCCAGCTCCCGGGCGACGGCCTGGTCCGCCGGATCCTTGAGGTCCAGCGCGATCGACCGCTTGTTGCGGTTGATTCCCAGGTAGTACGTGGACACACCGTCGCGTTCCGGCGGCAGCCACGTGCGCGTGTCGTCGCCGCCCGGGCCCTCCACCTTGATCACTTGCGCACCGAGGTCGGCGAGCAGCATCGTCGCGTACGGCCCGGCGAGGATCCGGGAGAAGTCCGCGATCAGCAGGCCCGCCAGTGGCCCGTGCGATGGCACATCCATCGGTAACCGCCCGTTCTGCGGACGCCTGTCCGCACGAGCAGACTGCCTTCTTCACCGGCCGGAAACAAGCCCTTGACATGACGCTCACCCGGGCAGACGCTGTCGGGACAGCGCTGGCCGCTGGGCGGACAGCCGTCCGAAAGAGGTGCCGATGAGCGTCGAACGACCCGTGATGATCCGTAACGGACTCGTCCTCACCATGGACGACGCGCACACCGTGCTGCCCGGCGCCGACGTGCTCGTGGTCGACGGCCGCATAGCCGGGATCGGGCCGGGGCTCGCCGCCCCCGGCGACGCCGAGGAGATCGACGCCACCGGCGGCATCGTCATGCCCGGCATGATCGACACCCACCGGCACCTGTGGCAGACCGCTATGCGCGGCTACGGCGCCGACTGGTCGCTCACCCAGTACTTCGTCTGGTACTACCTCGAGTCCGGCAAGCACTTCCGGCCCGAGGACATCTACGCCGGCAACCTGCTGGGCGCGGTCGAGGCCCTCGACGCCGGGGTCACCACGACGGTCGACTGGTCGCACGGCCTGCAGACCCCGCAGCACGCGGACGCCGCCGTGGACGCCCTCGAGGCGGTGCCGGGCCGGTTCGTCCTCGCCTACGGCAACATCCAGCAGGGGCCCTGGGAGTGGAGCACGTCCGACGGGTTCCGCGACTTCCACCGCCGCCGCATCGACGGCGGCAAGCTGGCCGGCTTCCAGCTCGCCTTCGACGTCACCGGCGACCCCGCCTTCCCCGAGAAGGCCGCCTTCGAGGTGGCCAGGGAGCTCGGCGTCCCGGTCACCACCCACGCCGGCGTGTGGGGCGCCACCAACGACGAGGGCATCCGCCTGATGTACGAGAACGGCTTCATGACCCCGGGCACCGTGTACGTCCACGCCGCCACGCTCAGCTCCGACTCGTACCACCGGATCGCCGCCACCGGGGGCTCGGTCTCGGTCTCCACCGAGAGCGAGCAGAGCGCGGGTCAGGGCTACCCGCCCACCTGGGCCCTGCGCCGGCACGGCGTGCCCGTGTCCCTCTCCATGGACACCAGCGTCTGGTGGAGCGGCGACCTCTTCTCCGCCATGCGCACCACCCTCGGCGCCGACCGGGCCCGCGAACACCTCGAAGCCCACGCCAAGCAGGAGACCGTCACCCACCACCACCTGCGCGCCGAACACGTCGTCGACTGGGCCACCCGCGGCGGCGCCAGGGCCCTCGGCCTCGACGCACAGGTCGGCGCCCTGACCCCCGGCCGGCAGGCGGACATCGTGCTGCTCAAGAACGACGCCTCGCCCGCCATGTTCCCCATCCTGCACCCGTACGGCCACGTCGCCTTCCAGGCCCAGCGCGGCGACGTGCACACCGTGCTGGTCGGCGGCAAGGTCGTCAAGCGCGACGGCCGCCTCACCGGCGACGGCCTCGCCTCCGCCCGCACGGCGGTCCGGGCGACCCTCGACCACCTGCGCGAGCGCCTCGGCGAGGAGGCCTGGCAGCGCGGCCGGAACCCCGACCTGCCGCAGGCCGAGCTGTTCGACAACCCGTACCAGTACACCGACTACGACGCCGGGAAGGCGCAGTGGAAGCATTGAGCCGATGAACGACACCGGAAGGGGCACGAGTCCCGACTTCATCGAGGCGCTCGCCCGCGGCCTCGACGTCCTGCGCGCCTTCCGGTCCGGCACCCCGTCGATGACCCTGAGCGACATCGCCGCCCTGACCGGCCTGGCCCGGCCCACGGTCCGGCGGATCCTGATCACCCTCGAGACCCTGGGGTACGTCCGGAGCGCCGGCCGCGGCTACGCGCTCACCCCGCGGGTGCTCGACCTCGGCATGGCGTACGTCGACTCCCTGACCATGTGGGAGGTGGCCCGCCCGCACATGGAGAAGCTGGTCGCCCAGACCGGCGAGTCGACCTCCATGGCCCAGCTGGACGGCAGCGACATCGTCTATGTCGCCCGGGTGGCCGTACCCAAGATCGTGACCCTGGCCGTGACGATCGGCACCCGCTTCCCCGCGGCCGCCACCTCGATGGGCAAGGTCCTGCTCGCCGCCCTGCCACCGGCCGCCGTGGCCGGCACCCTCGCCGAGGCGTCCCGGTCCGGCATCACCCCGCGCCGGCACCTCGACGGCGCGGGCCTCGAGGCAGCGCTGCGCGAGGTCCGCGCCAAGGGCTGGGCCCTGGCCGACCAGGACCTCGCCCCGGGCATCCGCTCGATCGCCACCGGCGTCCGCGACGGCGACGGCACCGTGATCGCCGCCGTCAACGTGACCGTCCACGCCGCTGAGGTTTCCGTCGACACGCTGCTCGACGACCACCTCCCCCGGCTGCTCCGCACCGCCGCCGACATCAGCCACGACTGGAGCCGCACCGCCGCCATCCCCTCGGTGACCGTCTGACCGCAAGGCGGCCGAGCCGGCGGTCCGCGGCCCCCGCGGAACCCGGGCCGGGAAGATCGGATCCGCCGTCGAGCGGTGTCCTCTGTGGCCGCGAGAAGAAGCCGGGAGCACCGGCGCCGGCCGCGAAGGCCGCGCCGGAGGACCGGATCGCCCTGGTCGCCGGGGCCGATCGCGCTGTGGAACCGCAGCGGGTGGACGTACGTCTCGGCGGTCACCAACCCGGCCAACTCGCTCAGCGCGACCGCAGGGCCGCAACACCTTCGGCGTCTCCATGAGCGCGTACATGACGGGCGAGTGGACGGGGGTGTTCCTGTACGCGCAGTTCCGGTTCCCGGCGACGATCACCGAGTACGTGACCCCGGGCGTGCCGCTGTGGGGCGAGGTCTCGTACGGCGCGGAGCAGCACCTGGATCTCGGCGAGCGCACCCTCGCCGGCGGCACCACCCCGGCGCGGACCGTCGGGGCGGGACCGCTCGTGCCGTCGCGCCGGGCGTGGAACGACGACTCCGAGCGGTACGGCAACCGGATGTCGATCCTCGAGAACATGACCCTCGGCGACAGCGCCGACTACACCACCACGACCTCGATGCGGCTCAGCAGCGGCGGCGAGGTGCTGGGGACGTCCACGAACGGCAGCCTCAACGTGGCGGTGCCCGCGACCGGGCAGACGTACGAGCTGGTGCAGGAGAACAAGCGCCGGGGGCCGTACGCGATGCTGTCGCCGGCCATCAGCAGCGAGTGGACCTTCCGCTCCGCGCCGGGCACGGCGTTGCTGCCGCTGATGGACCTGACCGTGGCCACGACCGGTCTCGACTCCCGCAACCGGGCCTGGTCCACGCCGGTGACGCTGACCGTCACCCCCTCCACGCGGGGCGCCGGGACGGTCGACACCGTCGAGCGGATCGAGTGACGTCGCCTGGGACGGCCTGCAGATCGCGAGCACCGAGTGCACGGCCGCGAGCGCCACCACCTCGAAGTGCACCGCCACGATGTCCATCGCCAACCCACGGTGGGCACTGGCCGGCAACGCCCTCGCGGGGGCCTGGCGGGTCGCCGCCTGGGCCGCCGCCAAGGACGGCACCAGCTTCACCGACCGGCACGCCGCGGCCACGATGACGTTCAAGCGCGCCACCAGGCTGAGCGCCGACGCCGGCCCCGAGCCGGTGAAGAAGGGCAGGACCGTCACGGTCACCGGCAGCCTCACCCGCCAGGACTGGGCCACCTGGACCGCCAAGCCGTACGCGGGCCGGCCGGTCACCCTGCAGTTCCGCAAGTGGAAGACCAGCACCTGGACCACCGTGAAGACGGGCAAGTCCTCGGCCTCGGGAGTCGTCAAGCTGACCACGCCGGCCAAGGCGGACGGGCACTTCCGGCTGGTCTACGCGGCCGACGCGACCTCGGCGGGCTACACCAGCGTCGCGGACTACGTCGACGTGCGCTGACGGGCCGCGCGCCCCCGTTGCCATCCAGCCGCCGGCTGCCGCGAGGCCGGTGGCCGGATGGCGACGCGCGAGATCACGGAATGCAAACTTCTGCAACTTCTTGTCACGGCATTGATGCATATCTATCGTCGCCGGTAAGCGCTTTCCTACAGCCAGGAGGCGCCCGACGTACGGGAGTGTGCACCGGATGAGACGATCAATCGCACTACGGTGGGTAGCCGCCGGCGCCACCGTGGCCACCAGCGCGGCGCTGACGATGATGCTGTCGGCGCCGGACGCCCTGGCCGCCGCGGGCAACCTCAGCATCGGCGCCGGTGCCGACGGGTCCAGCAAGGCCAGTGGCACCAGCTACGGCAACGTCATCGACGGCAACACCGGCAGCTACTGGTCGCCGAACGGCGCGACCGGCCACGTCTCGGTCAAGTGGAGCAGCGCCACGACGGTGTCCTCGGTGGTCATCGCCCAGGCCTCCGGCGGCGGTTCGATCACGTCGTGGCGGCTGCTCAACGCCGACACCAGCGGCGTACTGGCCACCGGCAGCGGCTCCCCCGGCAGCACCATCAGCTTCACCTCGACCGCGCTGAAGAAGATCACCTTCGAGATCAGCAGCGCGAGCGCCGCGCCCCGGATCGCCGAGTTCGAGACGTACGCCGGGGGCAGCACCACCCCGACCACTCCCCCGCCGACCACCCCGACCACCCCGCCCCCGGCCGGGGGCACGCCGACCGGCGCCTGGCCGAGCTCGGCCGGCTCGGTCACGGTCTCCGGCACGGTCAGCGTCTCGGGCACGTTCGACGGCGGCATGAAGACCTACTGCTGCATCGGCGACGGTTCCCAGAGCGAGTCGCAGGACCCGATGTTCGAGATCGCCAACGGCGGCACCCTGCAGAACGTCATCATCGGCTCCCCCGCCGGCGACGGCGTCCACTGCAAGGGCACCTGCACCATCAGGAACGTGTGGTGGAACGACATCGGTGAGGACGCCGCCACCTTCCAGGGGACCGGCGGCGGCACCAGCTACGTCATCGGCGGCGGCGCACGGTCCGGCAGCGACAAGACTTTCCAGCACAACGGCAACGGCACCGTCAACATCTCCGGCTTCTACCTCAGCGGCTCCGGCAAGCTGTACCGCGCCTGCGGCAACTGCAGCAGCTCGTACCAGCGCAATGTCGTCATCGACAATGTCCTGCTCAACGACATCGACATGGTCGCCGGCATCAACAGCAACTGGGGCGACATCGCCACCATCACCCGGGTCACCCTGACCAACAGCTCCAGCGCCGTGGTCTGCGGCAAGTACCAGGGCGTGCCCAAGGGCAGCGAGCCCAGCTACCTCGGCGAGGGCTGGAACGACAGCAACTGCAAGGTCAGCCAGAGCGACATCACCCGTCGATAGGCGACCGTCCGCCCGCCGCGGGCCGGCCCGGTCCGGCCGGCACGCGGCGGGCCGACACGCGGCGGCCGACACGGCCCGATGTGGCCGGCCCGATGTGGCCGGCCCGCGGTTCTGTGGCGACCTGGATTCCCCCGTGCGTGCCGGTGAAGTCGTCCGCCGGGCCCGCTAGAGTGTGGAGCCCAGGACCACGCCACACACCGGGAGACAGCCCCTTGAAGAAGCCGCTCTTCGTCGCGGTCGCCGTCGCCGGCGTCGTGGCTCTCGCGTCGCTCAACTCCATCGGGGTCGCCTCCGCGGGCCAGCAGGCCGAGGCTCCCGCGGGCCAGCAGGCCGAGGCTCCCGCGGGCCGGCAGGCCGAGGTCCCCGCTGCGGTGGCGGTGGCCACGCCGGCGCCTCCGGCGCTCAAGGACAGCGACCCGTCGCTGCGCTACGTGCAGGACGACCGCGTCGTCACCGTCACCCGCAAGTCCACCCGCGTGGCGACCGTGACGCTCACCTCGACGAAGTGGTCGGCGCACGCCGCCACGGCCGTCCTCGAGGTGGCGGCCACCCGCCCCTTGATCATCGACCCGGCGATGTTCACGCTCTACGACGCCCGGGGCTGGGAGAACCAGGCCGAGCAGACCAAGCCGGTCCGCTTCGAGGCCGGCACCGCCTCGCTGACCCTCACCTTCACCGGCACCCCGGCACGCCCCGAGGCCCTGGGCTGGGTCGCACAGCCGGACAAGGACGCCGTCGCCGTGTGGGAGCGGGGCTGACGGTCCCGGGCACCACCTGAGCGACCTCCCTTCGAGGGACCACCGCCATGCGACCACACGGCCGGCCCATGTCGGCACGCGCTTGCAGGCGCCTCGGGCCGGCCGGTCTCGTACGGAGCGACGGCCCCCGGCGGTCCGGTCTCGTCAGCCGGCGTGGGGCGCGCCGAAGTACATGAGTTCCCAGATCGCCGAGGGCTCGCTGAAGGACTCGACCGTCTCCCCGGCGTGCAGCTTCTCGATGGTGAGGGTGCCGGTGAACCGGATGTAGGCGCCGTTGAAGCCTTCGTCCTCGGCGCGCTTGCGGCGTTCGGGGGTCAGGTCGTCGATCATGCGGCGCTGGGTGATGTCCCGGTCGCGGACGAACTCGACGATGTACTCGTCGTCGCCGTCGGTGTAGCGGTAGCGGTGGGTGCCGGCGACGGGCTTGCCGGTGTACTCGTCGGTGTAGACGTTCTCCGTCTCGAAGCGGACCTTGTCGGCGTCGGCGGCGACGATCTCGTCGTGGCGGGCGAGGAAGAAGATCGGCAGCGTGCCGTATCCGTAGGACGCGGCGGCGGTGATGAAGAAGGCGATCACGGAGTAGGGCCCGGCCTCGCCGCGTCCCCAGTACCAGTCGTTGATGATGGCCGGCAGCGGCTCGTTGCCCCACTGGTGGTCGTGGTAGCCGACCCCGGACACCGTCGTCGACTCGCCGTCGACGGAGTAGGTCACTTCCACCTGCCCGATGGGCATGGCCGGGAGCCAGGCGAAAAGCTTGTCCCGGCCGCCGCCGAAGTAGAAGTGTCCGGTCTCCGGGCGCCACGCGCGTACCTTGGGGGTCATGGTCACCTCGACCGTCGCGCCGGCCGAGGCCGCGCTGATGCGCAGTTCATCGAGGTCGCCGCGCAGGGTGTTGCCGGCGATGCCGACGTCCAGGCCGTCGGGCGAGGCCGCCCAGGAGTCGGCGGGGAACTTCTCCAGGGTCGAGAATTTGCGCCCGTCGGGCAGTTCGAGGTCGAAGCGGAACCATGGCTCGAGTGGCTTGTCCTGCTCGGCGAGCAGCTTGTTCATCCAGATGACGACGAGCTTGCCGCCACCGTCCAGGTGAGCGTCGAAGTACCACCACTCGTAGGTGTTCGGGGCGTTGTCGGTGCGCGCGCCGTCCTCCCACGGCTCGACAGTCGAGCGTCGCAGGCCGAGACGGCGGTAGTCCTCGTCGGTGGCGGCGCGGCGAGCCAGCGCGGCGGGTGTTTTCTGGTTGTTCATTGTGCTTGGACTCCTTCGGATCAGGCTGAGGGTCAGAGGCGTCTCATGAGACCGGCCGTCGGGGGATGCACAGTGCGATGACGGCCGCGACGGCGGAGGCGGCGGCGACGACGCCGATGAGCAAGCGGTAGGCGTCCAGGTTGGCGACGGCCCGGCCGGCGACGTCGATGGTGATCAGGGCCAGCAGGCTGGCACTGATCGCGCTTCCCAGCGAGCCGCCGATGTTGCGGAAAAGGGAGTTCAGGCCGTTGGCGGCGGCCAGCTCGTCGCGGGGTGTGTGGGTGTTGATGAGCGCGGGCATGCTGGCGAAGCCGATGCCCACCCCGGCGCCGATGACGGTGGTGCAGATCGTGACTTGCAGCAGGGAACCGCTCAGCGGGAATCGCAGGAGATAGCCCACGACGACCAGCAGGGAGCCGATCGCGAGCGTGACCGGCGCGCCGATGCGGGCGATCAGGCGGGCGGACAGCGGTGCGAGGATCAGCTGGGCCAGGCCGTTGGGCAGCAGGACCAGGCCGGCCGTGATGACCGAGGCGCCGAATCCGTAGCCCGTCTCCCGTGGGGCCTGCACGAACGGGGCGGTGGACAGGAACGAGCCGAAGACCGCGAAGCCGTAGATGACCGAAACGATGTTGGTCATGACGATGGGCCGCCGCGACAGCGCCCGGACGTCCACGAGCGGCTGCTTCAACCGCAGTTCGACCGCGCCGAGGACGACGAACAGCACACCAGCGACGGCCAGCAGCGACAACACTCGCGGGCTGCCCCAGCCCCAGTCCGAGGCTTCGGCCAGCGGCAGCAGCAGGGCGACGAGTGCGGCGCTGAGCAGCAGCCCCCCTGCCATGTCGAAGCGTCCACCGGATCGGCCCGGCGCTTCGGGGACCACGACGATGATGCCGATGAAGGCGACGAGCCCGGCCGCGGCGAGGATCCAGAACAGGGCGTGGAAGTTCCACGACTGCACCACGACACCGGCCAGCGGCAGCCCGAGTGCGCCGCCGATGCCGAGCATCGCGCTGACCAGGGCGACGGCGCTGCCGGCGCGTTCGGGCGGCAGCAGGGCGGTGAGCAGGCTGATGCCCAGCGGGATCCCGGCCAGGCCGAGGCCCTGGATCGCGCGGCCCAGGATGAGCAGGCCCAGTTCACTGGTGGTCGCCGTGATGACCGACCCGGCCACCAGGCCGGCCAGCGCGATCAGCAGCATCAGGCGTTTGCCGAACATGTCGGCCAGCCGGCCGAACACGGGCACCGCGACCGCGGCGACGAGCAGGGTCGAGGTGAGCAGCCAGTCGGCGCCTGCGCCGTACTGGTTCGTCAGCTGCGACAGCACCGGGATCAGCAGCGACTGGGACAGCGCCCCTGCCAGTGCGCCCAACGCGACGAACAACAGCTCTGCCCTGGCGCGCGCCGATGACGTGCGGGGCGTGCTGGTGCCGGCGGGCACCAGCGGCGTGGGAGAAGGTGCACCCATGGGATCTCCAGGTATCGGGCGACGGGCTCCAGCCGGATGACTGGCGCGGGGGTGAGGCGCCTGGTCAGGCTGTGCGTCCGCCGTCGATGGTCAGCGAGGTTCCGGTGACCCAGGAGGCGTTGTCGGACAGCAGGTAGAGCACCCCGGCCGTGATGTCCTCGACCGTTCCGAGCCGGCCCAGGGGGTGCAGGCCGACCATGTAGTCGGTCACCTGCTCGTCGGTGAAGCCTTGCTGCAGCAGCTTGCCGCGCATGCCGGCGGACAGGTCGGTGCTGACCGAGCCCGGGTGCACGGAATTGACCCGGATCTTGTATCCGCGACCGGCGAAGTCCAGCGCCGCGGACCTGGTCAGCGACAGCATCGCCGCACGGCTGGCGGCGTACGACACAGCGGCACCGGCGCCGGCGAACGCGGCGATCGAGGACACGTTCACCACCGACGCCATCGCGACAGCGTCGGTGCGCTGCCTCAGCAGCGGGGCGAGGTACTTCAGCGACAGGAAGGTGGAGTCGACGGTGATCTGCATGTCGCGCCGGTAGTCGGTGAAGCTGACGTCCTCGAAGCCGCCGGGCACCATGATGCCCGCCGAGTTGACGAGCATGTCGAGCCGTCCGTGCTCGGCCCGCACGGTGTCGGCAACGGTCTGCCACGCCTGCTCCGAACGGACGTCGAGCGAGTGGAAGGTGGCCCGGTAGCCACCGGCGCGCAGCGTCTCCGCGTGCGCCTCGCCTTCGGGTTCGAGGATGTCGCCGATCATCACGGTCGCACCGGCGGCCGCCAGGGCGTCGGCGACGCCACCGCCGATGCCGCGTGCCGCGCCGGTGACCAGAGCTACGCGGTCCTTGAAGTCCTCCATCGGCTCGTCCCTTCCCTGCTCTCAAGCTGTACATCTGTACCTGGTACATTTATATCAGGTACAGATGTACAGGCGCAGGGTGATGTGGGCCACCGGGCAGGAGAAGGAATGGGCACGACGCCCCGGCAAGGGACGGGGGCGATGAACCGACGGCACGCTCTGGCGGAGGCCAGGGCGGCGGAGAACCTAGGGGCGAGCGAGCTGCGCCGTGACTCGCAACCGGCCGATCAACTCGACGACGGACGACCTGAACTGCTCGACATCCAGGTCGGGGTATGTCAGCGCGCTCAGGAGCAGACCTTGCAGGGTCGCGGCCGCGGTCAAGCCGGCCGCCTGTCCCCCCACGCACGGCGCCAGCAGGTCGCCAAGGCGCCGCTGGAAGACATGGAAGGTCGGCTGGAGGTTCGCGTCGTACGCGGCCGCGACGATCATCTGATGCATCGCCACCACAGGGTTGCGGTACTCGGTGATCAACCGCACCAGGAAGTCGGCCGTCACCTCCGGCAGCCGCTGAACCATTGCGGTGGCGACGGTGTCGTTGAGCTGATCCGTCACGATGTGCCCGGCGTGCTCGAACATGGCACGGCGGAGATCGTCGATGGACGCGAAGTGATAGGTGACCGATGCCAGCGACGCCGGCACCCGCGCGGCGACTGCCCGATGTGTCAGGCTGGCCGAGCCGCCTTCGGCGACCACCTCGATGGCGGCATCCAGCAGGGCGGTCCGCCGCGCAGCACCTCGCGCCGTCACCGCGCGCTCGCCCGCCATGGCCACCCTCCGGAACGTCAGTACCAGGTACGAATGTACATGGCCCCGGTCCTAAGCTCAGGAGCCATGACGACAACAGCGAGCCGTACGATCGCCGCCCTGCGCAGCGAGCACGACGCCCTGGTGGCCACCACGCGGGCCCTCACCACCGAGCAGATCACCGGCCCGTCCGGCGCCGCCGAGTGGACCGTCGCCGACGTGCTGTCCCACCTGGGCAGCGGGGCCGAGATCCAGCTTGCCGGCCTGCGCGCCGCGCTCGGCGAGGGGGAGGCGCCCGGGCCCGGCTTCAACCAGAGCGTCTGGGACCGCTGGAACGCCCTGAGCCCGCAGGAGCAGGCCACCGGCTGGCAGGAGCCGAACGCCGCCCTGGTCGCCGCGTTCGAGGCCGTCCCCGAGAGCCGGCACGACGATCTCAAGGTCACCACGTTCCTGCCCGAGCCGGTGCCGCTGGCCTCCTTCGCCGGGCTGCGGCTGAGCGAGGCCGCCCCGCACGGCTGGGACG
>NZ_JAUQWH010000172.1 GCF_030757795.1 Actinoplanes oryzae | reverse complement strand
GACTCGGGGTGGACGGCGGCCCAGGTGGCGGACGGGGTGCCGGTGTTGCGGGCTCAGCAGACGCGGCTCGCCGTCTCGGTCGCGAAGCCGGTGAGCATCACCACTCTGCCGTCCGGCGCGGTCGTGGCCGACTTCGGCAAGGTCGTTCCCGCGTCGCCGCGCGTGCGGTTCCGGGCGGGGACGGCCGGCAACCGGGTGGCGATGGTGGCGGGCTATCTGCTCAATCCCGACGGTACGGTCTCCAACTCGCCGCAGGACAATCAGTCCACGGATCTGTCGTACTCCTATGTGCAGCGGGACGGCGACCAGACCTTCGAGGCCTTCACGTACGAGGGCTTCCGTTATCTGCAGCTCAGCACACCGGGCGAGATTGCCGCCGTGGTCCAGCACACCGATGTCGATCCCGATCGGGCGGCGACCTTCGACAGCGACAATGCCACGCTGGACGCGGTTTTCGAGCTGATGCAGCGGTCGGCCCTGTACTCGGCTCAGGAGCAGTTCCTCGACACGCCCACCCGGGAGAAGGGCCAGTTCCTCGCCGATGCCGTGAACATCTCGCGGGCGCTCATGGGCGGCTCCGGCGATCGGGCATTCACCGCCAAGGCGATCCGTGAGTTTCTCGCCTCGCAGCTGCGCTATTGGCCCGACGGCCGGCTCAATGCCGTCTATCCCAATGGGGACGGCAAGCGGGACATCCCGGACTTCACGGAGATGTTCCCGTCGTGGGTCGAGGACTACTACGTCGCCTCCGGGGATCGCGCGCTGCTCGCCGAGGCGTACCCGGCGGTGTCCGCGATCGCCGACTACGTGCGCCGCTACCGCGATCCGGCGACGGGCCTGGTCACCAACCTGGCTGGGGGCAGCGGCGCCTACCTGTACGGGATCATCGACTGGCCCAACAGGTACGGCTACGACACCGCGCCCGCCGCGCGCACGACGGTCAACATCCTCGCCGTGGAGGTGCTGCGCAGCGCCGCCCGGCAGGCCGAGGAGCTCGGCCTCGACCCGGGCTCCTACCGCGCCGACGCCGATGCGCTGGTCGCGGCGATCAACACCCATTTGCGGCGTACGGACGGCATCTACGTCGACGGCCTCGGCAGCACCCACGCCTCCCAGATCGCCAATGCGTACGCGTTCGCATACGGGCTCACGTCCGACAAGTCCGTCGCCGACCACCTCGTGTCCCTGCGGTTGCAGATGGGCCCGATGACCGCGGACCTGCTGCTCCGGGCGCTGCACCGGGCCGGGCGCGACGACCAGGTGCTCGCCCGCCTCACCGACGAGTCCCTGGGGTGGGCGAACATCCTGGCCCGCGGCGGCACCTTCACGTGGGAGTCGTGGGAAGCCCCGGAACGCGGCGAAAGCATGTCGCACGGCTGGGGCGCGGCGGCGTTGACCCGGCTGCAGCAGGATCTGCTCGGCGTGACCGTGACGGGGGTTGCTGCCCGTACGCTGACCATCGCCCCGCCCCGCGGCACGGACCTGACCCGCGCGGCCGGTTCGATGTGGACGCAGGCCGGCAGGGTCGCGGTGCGCTGGAGTCCGCACGGCCTCGCCGTCGACCTGCCCGTCAACACGACCGCCGAGGTCCACGTGCCCGCCACGCGCCGGCCGATCGCCACGGGGGCGGCACAATTCGTCGGATTACGGGGCGGAGTCGCGATCTACACCGTCGGATCGGGGCACAGCACCTTCGTCGTTACATAGGCTGGAGCGAATCGGGCAGGAGGGCGCCATGGGGAGTTCCGAGCACAGCGACGAAACCCGTGGCGGCCACGGCCAGCCGTCGACCAGCTACACCGGCCGGAGGAACGACGACGACCTGGCAGCCACGCTGAGCGACGTCGCCCTGACTCTGCAGGACGAGAACACTCTCGAGCAGACCCTGGACGCCATCGTGACCGTCGCCGCGCAGACCGTGCCCGGCGCCGAGCACGCCGGGCTGACCGTGGTGCGGCGGCGCCGCGAAGTGCACACTCCGGCCGCCACGGCCGACGTGGTCCGCCAGGTCGACCGGGCCCAGTACGAGACGAACCAGGGGCCGTGCCTGGACTCGGTCCACGAGCGGCACACGGTACGGCTGGCCGACATGGCCACCGAGGGCCGCTGGCCGGACTTCTGCCGGCGGGCGCTGGCCCTCGGCGTCCGCAGCATGCTGTCCATCCAGATGTACGTGCGGCACGACGACCTCGGCGCCCTCAACTTCTACTCGATGCGGACCGACGGCTTCACCGACGAGTCGGAGGACGTCGGCCTGCTGCTCGCCTCGCACGCGGCGATCGCCATGGCCGGCGCCCAACGGGAGCACGACCTGTCGGCGGCCCTGTCGACCCGCGATCTGATCGGCCAGGCCAAGGGCATCCTCATGGAACGCCACAAGGTCACCGGCGATCAGGCCTTCCACCTGCTGGTACGCGTCAGCCAGCACGCCAACGTCAAGCTCACGGACATCTGCCGCGCCCTCATCGACACCGGCGAGCTCGCCCACCAGCGCACCCGGTGACCGCCGAGAGTTCATCGACGGACGCCTTTACGTTTCCGTGGTCGCCGTGCCACCCTGTGCGAGCCAAAGGTGATCGACTGCCGTACATGGGGGAATCAGTATGCGTAAGAGCGCTGCGACAGCGGCTGCGATGATGGTGCTCGGCGTCCTGGTGGCGCCGGCGCAGGCCCAGGCGGCCGCGTATCCGACGAGCACGTTCTCGGCGACCGGATCGGGCGGCCGGACGTCGGGCGGTTTCATCTGGTACAACCGGTCGGTCGGCGTGCAGGGCTCGGTCACCGACCTGGCGGACGGCTGGGAGGGGACGACCGTCCACTTCGACTTCTTCGTCACCGGGCCCACCGGCGCGCGGGTGTGGGCCGACGCCGACAGCCGCACCGCGTCGGACGCCGACCGTTCGTTCAACTTCACGCAGGACCCGGCGGCCGCGCCCACCCCGCTGAGCCAGGCCTTCACCGAGATCTACGTGCAGGTCTGCTCGAGCATCGAAGCGGACTGCGGCGAGGGCAAGTGGTTCAAGCGGCCCTGACCCGGCCACCGACCTCGGCGGCACACCGTGTCGCCGGGGCCGCGACGCCCTCCCCCGCCGGCGCGGCCGCATCCGGCGCCGCCCGGCGGTGAAGCCGGTCCCCGGCTGCACCCGGCCCGAGCGGCGCGACGGCGCCCAGGACCCGAGCGGCGCGACGGTGGCAAGGACCCCGGCGGCGCGGCGGTGGTCGGCACCCGGGCAGCGGCGGGACCGCCTCGGGCATCCCCCCAAAAAATCAGCGTGGCTCCCACGGCGCCGAAAAGAGGGAGCCGGACATGAAGAAAGGCCCTCCACCTCGCCGTTGTGGCGGGTGAAGGGCCTTTCTCGTTCGGTGCGCCCGAAGGGACTCGAACCCCTAACCTTCTGATCCGTAGATTCCCGCCATCAAACTGCACTTGTTCACGTTCGTACGGATCATGGTCTTCACCAGCACTTCAGTGTTCGGTGTCGTACGGGGCCGCCCGGTACAGGATGCCCGGGTGGCTCCCATCAGTGGCTCCCGCACACACACGGCGAACAATCACCGGCCGTTCTAAACCTCGGCAGTTCAAGCTCGCTCACAGCCACCAAGCCTCATCGGGCTTCGACGTCAATGATCGACGAGCGTGATCACATTGCCTATGGTTTCGGAGGTGATCACAACGCGGGATCGTTGGCATGCCCGGGTCGCTCAGCTCGCCACGCGGTATGCACGGTGGGAGAACAGAACTGGCCATCGGCTGTCCGGCTGGTCGGTGCATCGGCGGTGGCTCGTCCTCGTCATGCTGCCAGCCGTTCTCCTGTGCTGTGGGGGAACAGCGGTCGCAGCTCCGATTGCCTGGGTGCTGCGCGAGACGGTTGAGGCGGGGCGGGGCGCACCTTCACCCGATGTCGCCGCTAACTCCTACCTCATGGCGCTCGGCTACGGCCAGGAGGAAGGTCTCCTGCCGCTACTCGACGACGACCACCAAGCTCCGTTGCTCGCTCAGTGGCGAGCGTACCGGGCGGCGATGAGCGACACTGATCCGCCGCCGGCACGATTCGACTTCGGCGCATTGACCGTCGGACCGGTTGTCGATGGAAGGGCAGAGGTTCGCGCCGAGGTGGCGGCCATCTGGTGGAGCGCCAACGGCAGCGCGCTGAGCTATCGCAGCGAGACGCTCATGTGGCGAATCGAAACGAGTGAAGATGGCGGATGGCGGGTGTCGGCCGTTGAGACGCCAGCATGGTGCGGCGGCTACGTTCTCGCCACGAAGTGCCACAGCCAGTAGAACGAGCTGCCCGCCGTCCGCAACATGGAAGAAGTTAGATCAGAACCCGGCACTGAACTGGTCATCCCGCCTCGACGCGCATAGTCAACTGACCAACTTTTGATACCCTCGCCCCATCAGTACGGGGGAGGGAGAAGCGGGGTTGGGCGACCCGAAGCTTGAGATGCAGCGCCTGGCGGGAAAGGTCGCGTTCCTCCTCGCTGGCGTCTACTTGATCATCCTGTTCTCGGCGGTCGTCTCGACAGCCACCGGAGCTCCGATCCCCCTCATCGGCTGGCCGCTGTTGCTCATCCCTGCGGCCGCGTTCGTTCCCTCGGTCATTGGGGGAGTCAAGCTGCACCGGACCACTGACGCTGCGGTGCTGAGCGGGCTGTGGTGGCGCAGCTTGGGCATGGCCGTCGCCGGCCTGGCGCTCGCCGTCGCTGCAGTCCTCATCGTCGGCAGAATCGAGGGCTAGTGAGCTTCCACGTCGACCCCGCCGCGCTGCGCACCGCTGCGTCGAAGATCGGTGACGCCGATCGCGTCGCTGAACTGGCTCGCGAGTACGTCACCCGGCACGGAACCTTCAGCTTCCACGAGCAAGGGCTGATCGGCGAACTGGCGCCTGGCCACCGCAACCTCATGAGCGACCTGGAAAGGATGCTCACGCATCTCGGCAAGCTCAGTGACGAGTCGAAGACCGCCTTGCGCCAAGCCGCCGACGGCTACGAACACACCGACTCCGACAACGCGGCCCGCCTCGACGCCTCCTACCCCCCGGTCCCCCGCCCGCATCCCGAGCGCGACTGACAGACGAGAACGGGGGATTCACGTGGGAGATCCGACCGCCTACCTGATAGGGCCGGCCGCGCCGGACGAGAGCGTGTCCAACGGTTTCGCCAACCCTGTCGACATCTTCAACTACGTCAGCCCGGCCGCATGGATCAACGACGCGATCGAGACGGCCGTTGGCTTCGACATCATCGGCTGGTGCGTTGAGTGGCTCACCGGCGACTGGGAAGCCATCTACAAGTTTGGCGACGCCCTCATCAGCCTCGCCGAGTGCCTGCAAGAACAGGGCATCAACATTCAGCAAGCCGCCCTGGCTATGGACGCCTCGTGGGACGGCAACGCGGCAGATGCGGCGTATCAGTACTTCTCCAGTCTCGCCACCGCGACCAGCGGCCAGCAGATCGCCCTACGCGAGATCGGCGAGAACTACCACAAGGCCGCACTCGGAGCATGGCAACTGAGCAACCAGCTCGGCAACATCATCCAGGCACTCGCCGACAAGGCCATCATCGCCGGCATCATCGTCGCCGGCAGCACCGCCACCACCGCCACCGGCGTCGGAGCTGCGGTCGGTGCGGTCGGCTACGGAATCGCGGCTCTTCAGGCGGTAGAGATGCTGAGCCTGGCCAACAAGGCGTCCACCATCATCAACACGGGCGGCTCCGTGATTCTGGGTGTCTTCGGGACCGGCATGCAGGTCGGCTACCAAGGCGGCAGCCTCACCGGCGTGCCGCTTCCCAGCACCGCCTACGCAGCGCCGGGAGCATGAGCGTGACCGAAGACGAAGACCTGAACCGTCGACTCGACGCAATGACCGGTGACCCCACCGTCACTAAGCACCTTCGGGCGAGCCTTGAAAGGCTTCGAGCTGGAGCAGCCGGCGCCGCCTTAGCCGAAATGGCGGAGGAGATCCTCGAAGGCCGCACGACGCTGCGGGAAGTCGCCCGGAGCAACGCCTACGTCACCGAGATGACCAAGGTCATGACTGACTTCGGGCAGTGGAACGCCCGGCTGAGTGATCAGGAGCGCGAGAAACTGGCCGCAGAGGCCGTCGAAGCCGATACTCCGCCTCGGCCGGACCCGACACCGAGACGCGCATAGGCCGGACTCCCGCAGACCCGCCCACCCGGCTGCACCCTTTCATCCCGTCCGCCGTCGACCCACACACCGTGAAGCGGGCCGGTCCTGAGGCGTCAAGGTGGAGCGCCCCACCGGACGAACGACCTTGGCGCCTCAGGACCGGTCTGCTTGGCTCCGCCTGGGTCGACGGTGGACGGGATGGCCACCATCCCAGAGCCAGAGAGCCCCGCCGGAGGCATAGCTCTTCGCTCCTTCGCCGTTCGCCGGTGCGCCGGCCGATGCCGGCCGAAGGCCGCCAGCAGGCCGAGCGCGACGGGCCGCGCCGCGCTCGCGCGGCGCCTTGATCCAGAAGAGATCAATTCGGCAGTACACAGAAGTATGGCAGCGCCTGACGCGTAATTTGAATTAATCGTACGCGCGTTCGAACAGTTAGAACAGGAAGCAGCAAGCTTGCTGAGCTGCAGCTTTGCTCAACGTACCGCGGCCGAGGCGCCGGAGATTTGGCCCCCGCCATGGCAGAGGTTACGATGCGGAAGCCGAACTTGGCTAACTCAACTAACGTCCGTCAGAGTGGACTCCGATGACGTGGAATCCTCGATCCTTCCTTCGGCCTGATCAGCGGGTTTTCTCACTCAGCGCTACGGAAATTGAAAAGGCGTCCGATCCGCAAGAATGCCAGTTTCGAGTAACGTTAAAAAGCCGGCCGGGAGATCATCCGTACCGAGCTAATTGGCGACGACGCGCCGATCCCTTCCTACTGGACAGCTTCACGCAGGCAGTTATGCGGATCCACTCATTAGAAAAGCTAGGCGGGGACCGCTGGCAGTCAATTGACAAGGTCGCTCAAAGTGCCTTCGGCGATCTCCATCGCGGCTTAGCCAAATACTTCGCTCATTCACTCAACGCATACTTTGATTATCATGAAGCCCGCGAGGAGGAGTTAGGATCTCTCAAGTTCTTGTCGTTACGGCCTGAAATAGAGATCCAGCCGGGCCGAGCAATTCTGTCAACCTGGGGCTTCCTGTACGAGAGTGAGACAGGGGATCGAGAGATCCGACGCTTACGTAGATCTGAACCTCGAACCACGCTCACGGCTTGGGCCTTAACATCAGCTCGCGTGGTGGCCGACTTTTCGCCTCGCATGTCGGACCAAGGTCGTATATGGGTGACTGAGGTGGGACTGGCATCTGGCAGAGAGAAGCACCTGTTAGACGGAGTGTTGCCTCACGAAGCGAGACAGCTATACCAGGCTGAGGTACGGTCAGTCGCGAATCGCGCTACATCAGCTCTCAGCACGAAGACTGGCAGGTCATGCGGGAGTTGCGACATCGCCGGCCAATGCGGCCAGGTACATTCCAGTACAGGAATTTTGCAGATTAATAGCCGTGGCCCGTGGACCAAGACCGTCTCTGCATCCGATTTATCGATGTACGAAGAGTGCCCGTCACGCTGGTTCATGCAGAAAGTCGCTTTCCTGCCACGCACAGTGGATATTACTGATGCGCAACTACGCGGAATCTCGGTTCATTCAGCTCTTGCACATGCACATAAGCGCAATGTGGCTTGCTCAACTACCGACTTCGACAACGAAAAATCCATCTTGGCAGCGTTTGGCATCCAGCAGTCGTCAGATGAATTCAAATCATCCGAACCTTACTTGCGCTCGCACCTCGCAACATGTCAGTTCACAGACCCCTCGGTGTTGGGCTCGGGCATTGAGGAAACCCGCTATGGATATGACGCAGACGCAGATGTCGTCACCGCCACCAAGGCCGACGCGTTCTTCATGCGAGGTGAGGAGATGATCATACGCGAAGTGAAAACTACTCACGAACGTCCCGTCACCGAAGATGCAGATGGTTGGTTTAACCGGTATCTATCCAACGCGTGGGACTTGGTTGAACTCGCGCAGGGTACGTTCTCCGGCGATGGGAGGCACGGAGCAGTAGAGCTAGAGGTGCTATCACCAGCGGGTTCCAGTCTGTTCACATATCGGACTGATGATCTTCCACTGCTTCGGATGGCGCGGGGGCGCTTGCGACGCATCGCAGAGGAGTGGATTGAGGATAGAATCTGGGAACCACGGCCCGGGAGCCACTGCAAGAGTTGTCCTGTCGCCGCGTGGTGCGACGCCAGGAGCGCAGAGTAGTCTGCATCTGAGCGTTTAGTAATCAGCGAGGCTGCTGGAGCCTCGTACAGCATTGACGAATGGGGCGTGATGAGCGGGCCTGAGAATCGGCCTTCCCCCCTGTCGATGCTTCGGTCTAGCCGGGTACCCCCGCGCCAGACCGTGCGGGGAGCCCCTCCTCCGTTTCAAAGTGCCGTGCCGCAGCGAGGCTGGTCAGACGCTCTGATCTTGCCTGATACGGGGATCTTGATCTCGGCTGGCCGCCAGAGAGCCACGCTGCACAAGGTCGCCGCGCATTACAAGGGGAGGATCTTGGTCGCACGGTTGGTGGCTGACGAGATCAACCGTCAAGCGGATCCCGCCAACCGGGTAGACCCTCTACTTCGGTCCGCGGCTGCCTACGCGCGCACAGGTTTCGTCGGAGCGCCTGAAGTTGAGACCGTAGACCTCATTCAGGACGACGTACCACTTTTTGATCAAGTCGTCGCGCAGCTCAGGAACATGCCCGGTAGCGCCGAGGCTCATAGTGCCGCACATGGTGGCGAAGCTGCCGTACTTGCGATCGCCAAGCGATTGATCTCCAAGGGTAGGCGAGTCGTCGTCTTGAGTAACGATGGTGGAGCGGCTAAGGTGGCGGCTTCCTTGGCAGTGCCGCTCAAGCACTTCGGCCAGGTACTTCGAGAACTGGTATGTGCTGGAACGATCGATGCGCCTGAAGCGATCGGCATCTTCCGACACGCGGAGACAGTGAGCGGAGTACCAAGCTTCGCCCGTCCGTCCGACCAGCTCTACTTCGAGTGCAATTCCGTTGCCGGCAGCTGCTCACGCTGTTCGTGAGTGACCGTCTGCCCGCTAGTGGTCGGAGATCCAGCCCTCGTCACGTAGCTCCTCCTCCACAGCTGCCACGTCGTCACGGCCGAGTACAGAAGCGACAACACTGCTACTTACAAGACCACTGGCGTAGGCCTCGAGCGCCATGGAGAGCATCCAGCTTGAGGGCGCCGGCTCGTTCTGGCCTAGGCAAGCATCCAACCATCTCCGCTCAAGGCCCGCATCCCTCATCAGATCCTCGATGCGTCCCGGCTTCAAGTCCTGCAGAGCTTCCCTGGACACACCACAGCAATCGCTGAGAGTAACGACAGACGCTTGCCAGCTCATGCCGAAGCGCAGCATAAACTCGCCAAGAGTAGCGCTCATACTTCTCCTTGAGGAGACGTCCGAGCTTCGCCAAAACTTCCTTACTGCACCATTCGGTGCTAGTAGATGGCGCGCAAATACGTCCGCTCGCAGCTCATTTAGATTCGGCGCCTCGGCGGCAGCTTGCTTCTCGTTAACTGTGAGAGTGCCGGAATCCTCGAACAGCACATGACACAGTTCATGAGCTAATGTGAAGCGCTGCCGACCCCACCAATCATTAGAATTGACCATGATGACGGTCTCAGCAGACCTGCCAGAGTCATCACGAACCGTAATGCCATGCAATGACTCCGGCATTGGTGTCAATATAACTGGAATGCCTAGTGATTCCACCACGAATGCCATATCAAGGATGGGGCCATCCGAAATTTCGAGAATATCGCGGAAATTCTCGGCGGTTTGTCGGCCGGCCTTAAGGGCGAATCCTGTCCAGGAGCAAGCGCGTTTTGCGAGCTTTAATAACTGCAGCCTCTCGTTACGCTGCTCCGGGAACCACGATAAAAGTAATTCCAGATCATCCAGAGCCCGTGCAGCATAACCAGTTACTTGCTTGACGTCTTCGCCATCATGCAGAAGACCAGCCCGGAGCGCGACTGCGAAACTTCGTTCCACCGATACAGAGCCGGTAAGTACAGCAAGCGGCACGTCTATAGCTAAAGAAAGCGCGGCATATTGCGAAATCGAAGGCTCGGCGTGACCACTAAGCGCCTCGTAGAGCCAACTTTGATCCCCATGAAGGCTTAAGGTTTCAGCGAGCTCTGCCACGGGCCGATTCGAGGCACGTAGAACCAACCCGAGGCGTTCTGCCCAATCGGGCTGCCGATCCTCAATCATTGATTCCCCTGCGGAGCAGTCTTTGGTCACTCTAAGTAGTATGCCGATCACCCAACTTGCTGTAGTCAGCCTACCTGCACGGTCCGACATGCACGATCGCTGATCAACCTCGGAGGGGTCCTTAGCAGTGCTTTTATGCCTACTTGTGCGGCCCAACGACGGAAGCACTCCCTTGCTCCGTGGCGCTGACCCACCGCCGGCGCCATCGGCGACGGCCCCATCCTCGGCGCGACACTGACGGCGAACCGCAGAAGCAGTTTCGGCAGTACAGGACAGATTCTGAGACCTTGTGGCAGTCACCGGCAACCCGCCAGGCTCCGCGCGAGGTCACAGGAGGGCGAGATCTGAGGTCGCACGACCGCGTCGGCGTCAAGCGTCACGTGCGCTGGGCGGGCATTTTAAGCCTGATGCAGCGTCATCACGGCGATTCGCCATTTGACTCACTGTGACTTACGTCACACACCGACGGTTGATCGTACCGCGTGTCGTTTAGTTCCGGTATGTGTGTTTCGCGCCGCTGGTGCCAGTCCAATAGTCTACTAGCTACTCGCCATTCAGAGCACCAAAGAAGTCAGATGCATCCAAATAAGCGACGCGAGGCATACTTAGGTCCGTAGGTCAAATTCTCACTGAGGACCATATCGGTCTCTGTACTCGTCCTCCATGATTATGCCGTATTCCGTCATTGCGGCAGAGTATTCATCATAGAAAGCTGGAACGTCAGGAGCGTCTCGATGCAGCAGAAAAGCATTGATCAAATTTTTTGCCGTAGTTACAAGATCTCCAAGCTATGACCCTTAGGCTGTCGCCGTGAAGCGCTCGAATAGCAGACTCACCGATAAAGGTGGAGATCTTGTAGAGGCGTGGCCCGAAAGGTTCAGGCAATAGAACAGACTGCGTCTCCAGCTCACGAACTAGACGTCTCTCTTCAGCGGCGCTACTGTCCGTCAACTCGTCTTGAGGACCAATCGAGTCGTAAATTCTTTCTATCTCAAGGAAGAGCTGTCGGATGCTTGTCGCTGTCTGGCGCTCGTGTTCCCGTTTTCGAACCCGGTTTTCCCGAAGCCAGCTGAAGGCCAGGAGCAGTGTTGCCGAGGCCGTCCCTACCCCGCTGATCCAGTCAGGAAGCGATCCGAAGTCAATCTTGACCATGTAGCTATTCTCGCAGAACTAGCTAAGAGGCTGAAGAGGCCTACCCCTAGTTACCAAAAAAGCACATGCTATGAACCGCTGCAGCAAGGGAGCTGCCGCTTTAACCTAGCACTTATGCTGCCGGCACGGTGGCTAGATTTTTAGTCGCCATGGGTATGCTACCCGCTCCACATATGAGACTAGACCGGATGACAATCGCACTTATGCGAGAAAGCAATGCCATCTGCTTCGGGGCATTGAGGCTAGGTAGAAAATTCGCCAGATATGCTGAGGATTGAACAGAGGCCCCTGGACATGAAATAGTGACGCGTGACCTCGGCGCCCGACAGTAACGCAGAGTGGTGGACTACCTCTGACGTCGCGGCCTACCTCGGTGTTCAAGTGTCAACTGTGAGTGGATACCGGAACCGAGGTCAGATGCCGGACCCTGACATGAAGCTGGGCCGCACTCAAGCCTGGAAGCCGGCAACGATCATCCAGTGGCAGGCTCGGCGGCCTAGGCCTGGCGTTGGCGGCCGGCCTTCAGGTGAGAGAGAGTCCACCTAGGCTGATGCGGTGCCAGGCTCCCCAGACTCGTCCACCTCACCGCTGACTCGACAGTTGGCCTCTGAGCTTCTGACTGAAGCTTGCAGGTCCGCAAGACTAGACCCAACTGATGCACGTTTGATACGGCTTGGCGAGAACGCCTTGTTCCACCTGCCAGCCGCATCGGCTGTCGTACGGATCGCTCGCTCCATGGGCTACTGGGCGGAGGTGGCCAATGAAGTACGGGTATCGCGTTGGCTCGCTGCTATCGACTTCCCTGCTGCCCGAGTACTCGATGTTGATCAGCCGGTCGACATTTACGGACATCCTGTGACATTTTGGGAGTTTATTGACGGACGCGATGGCAGTCGAGAAGACATCGGCATACTAGGTAGCGTCCTTCGACGGATGCACGCATTGCCTCGACCCGTGTCTTTCACGCTGCCGACCGAGCATGTCCTCGCCCGGGTTGAGCCTCGTATCGCCGTTGCGCAAGTCCCGGACAAGGACAAGAGGTTTCTATTAGCGCTGCTCCGAGAGCTAGAGACTGAGATTTCGCTC
Source organism: Actinoplanes oryzae (assembly GCF_030757795.1). GTDB lineage: Bacteria > Actinomycetota > Actinomycetes > Mycobacteriales > Micromonosporaceae > Actinoplanes. The sequence goes on along the minus strand of NZ_JAUQWH010000172.1, from coordinate 6,411 downwards.
CTTCAATTTCCGTTGCCCGCGGCGCCAACGCACGGTGACGCGCACTCCGAAAACATAATGATTCATAACGGCGAGGCCGTCTTGATCGATTTCGAACATGTGGCTTGGGGCCAACCAGAATGGGATCTCTCCATGACGGCCACCGAGTTCGTTTCAGCAGGATGGTGGAACGCCTCGGAGTATCGGGCGTTCACGGATGCCTACGGGTACGACGTCATGACTTGGACTGATGGCTTCGATGTCCTACGCCGGGTTCATGAACTCAAGATGACAACGTGGTTGATGCAGAATGTGAGCGAGTCCTCGGAGATCGCTCACGAATACCAAGTACGGATGGCCACCATCCGTGATGGCATCTCGGCTACTTGGCGGCCGTTCTAGCCGCGGAAGTGGGCCGCAAGCGCAGAATCGGTCAGAGTCTCGGCGAAGTCGCGAACCGCACGGTGGCCCAGGTGGCCGCCAGCTGCAAGTGACTGGCCGAAGTCAGCGATGTACCGAAGCTGACGGCTGGACTGCAATGAGCCGGCGAGTTCGACCGACTGTGCGGCTAGCGAGACGGCCTGTTCGAGATTGCCGGCCGCGAGCGCGCCATCAGCATGGACGATGCTGATGAAAGACTGTGTGCGCGCTGGAGTTAGCAGCGGATCGACAGCTTGGGCTGCGAACTGCTGTGTCTTCAGCGCATGACCGAGGTCGCGGAAGCAGTGTGCCGCTTCTCCCGCCAACTCGAGCGCGTCGAAGTATGAGATCCACTCCGGGTCCTCGGTCCCCTGTCTGTTAGCGAAGTCCTGTTCAGCTCGATTGAGGGCGTTCGCGCTGCCGCGGGCGTCTCCAAGGCTGGCCAACGCCCGAGCTTCCATGGCAAGGAACATGGAGTTGACCGTCTTGGACGCGCGGCCGAGCGTTGCACTTTGAGCGGCGCGGGCGAGATGCACGGCCTCGTTGTAGTTGCCTAGGTAGTTCGCCTGGTGGCTCAAGTTCGAGAGGATCTGGCCGCCCATGACGGCGTCGCCGGCCTCTTGAGAAAGCCGGAGTCCCTGTGTGTAGTAGCGCTGGGCAGCGCCATGGTAGCCAGCGTCGTAGGCGCTCCAGCCCAAGACCGCGGCCGCATCGGCGGCTGCCGCGAAGATGTCAAGCTGTGCTGATCCCCGCGTGTCTCGCAGGGCCGGAATGATTTCGGCTCGCCAGTATGTGAGCAGCAGTCTCCGGCTATGGCCACCGCCGTACTGAAAGTCGAGCTGTGTAAGGCTTCGAACGGTCGCGCGGATGCGGTCCGCCTTGCCGCTGTGACCGCTATGAGCTTCGCCGAACTCTTGCCACCTCGGAGCGGAGAAGAGGTAGCCAGTGATGACACCCGGTACGGACGCCGAATCCCACGCGGTCGACCGGATGGCGGGAGCGTCACCCGCGTCAGCGGCAGTTAAGCCGTCCAAGAGGTCTACTGTTCGCGAACTCTCCGGCGGATAGAGCACCGCATCACGGGATAGGTCAATCGTGGTGGGCGCCCCGAAGCCAATCTCGTCGTGGGTGACAAGTCTGCCAAGCTTGGCGCCTAGAGCGGCCGCGATGCAGCGAACGGTGTCCTCATGCGGGCGCATACCGTCGAGCCAACGCTTGACCGATGTGTGATCGGGCGTGATGTTGACGCCCGATCGCGCGGCTTCAGCTCTGATTCTGGCCGCGAGACCTTTGTTCGTGACCGCCGCCTGCTGCATGACGGCCGCCAGGAGACGATTCGGCTCCTTCGCCTGGGTCACCTTGCCTCCCCACCTCCCTGATGGTGTAGCCGGCCAGCGCTGTGCGCTCCCTCGTGCGCCTGTGCGCCCCCTCGTGCGCCCTCCCCGAGTCGCGGAGGTGGCGGGAACCTTAGGTGGCGCAAGCGATCGTACTCAACGCCATCGAAGCATGGCGTTTCTTGAATACAAACTCAGCTTGCACCATACACGCCGGACGTCCGCTGGGCGCCCCTTGCGGAGGGAGTTGGCCAGACATGGTTTCAACCGTCTCGCCCGGGTCCAGCGAGTGCAGATCCTGCGAGGGGCGTGGTTGGCGCTTTGCCTCGCTCCGCAGGACAGCGCGGATCGAGGAAGGCGCCATTCAGTACACGCGCAGGGCATGTCCGGACTGCTCCCCGGTCCCACAGCCACAGCCCGGTCCGCCTGACTCGGTCGCTCCGCCGACGGGCAGCGCCCCTGCGGACGCAAGGAGGTAAGCCATGCCACGCCTGCCCTTCGACCGACGGAATCCACCACAGCAGCCGCCCGCGGGCTGCCCCGCTCCCCTGCTGTGGGCCAAGGCTTATGAGCTCCACCAAGAGCACAGGCCGAACGACCAAGGCATTTGCAGCACCTGCGTGCCTGCCAAGTTCACTCCCTGCCAGGGTCGCCACCAGGCGATGCGCGGCTTTCTGACATCGATGGGCTTGGACAACCTGTCTTTGCTAGCCCGCGCTCCGGGTAGGCGACAGGAGGATCTGCCGGAACTCGTCGGGGCCGGCGGCATCGCGGAGATGTTCCATCTCAGCCGCCAGCGCATCCAACAGATCACCCACGAAAGCACCTTCCCGGAGCCGATCGCGTTCCTCCGGGCAGGAAGGGTCTGGCTGAAATCAGACGTCGACGCTTGGAGGCGGGTCTACCGGCCGCACTACGGGACCGGCGAGCCCCCGATCGCGCGGGTGCACCGAGGGAAGTACGGCACTCGGCGTCGACCAGGTAGGCAAGTGTAGATACCGCCCGGCGTCAACTGCTGCTTTAGTGTTGACAAGTCGTGTGGTCGTCTAGACAAGAGGACGGAGAGGTTCATGGCTATCCCGATCCGTCCGGCGAAGTACGCGGTCGTGGTCAACGCCGTCCAGCAGCGCATCGAGGACGGCACTTACCCGCCAGGCGCTGGGATTCCGAGCGAGACGCAGCTCATGAACGAGTTCGACACGTCGCGCCCGACCGTCGTGCGAGCTCTTGGGATTCTTCAGCAAGACGGCTGGATCGAGTCGGCGCAGGGGAAGGGTCGCTTCGTCAAAGGCCGGCCCAACGCCTCAGCTCCACGCCCTGACAGCCACTCATCAGACCTGCTCAATCAGAGCGAGGCGGTCGGCGTGACCTTGCTGCGTGTCGGCGCAGTCATGGCAACGAACCGAGCAGCCACGGCATTGGAACTCGACATCGAGACGCCTGTCATTGCGCGCCGGCGCCTGTTCACGGCTGAGATCGGGCCTGTAGAGGTCAGCACGCTCTTCGTTCCGGTGGAGCTTGCGTCCGGTACGGATGTCAGCAAGCAAGAGCCCTTGCCCGAAGGCATCCTTCGGCATCTCTCTGACCGCAAGGGCATTGAGTTCGACCACGCCACCGAACGAATCTCGGCACGACTGCCCACCGCCGAGGAAGTCGAGTTGCTGGGTATCGGGACGGATGATGCCGTCATGACCTTGCTGGTTACGGTGTTCGACAAGGTCAACCGTCCACAGCTGGCTGTCGACTCCGTGATTCCCGCCAGTCGGCAGGAGATTGAGGGATCTTTCCCCCTCCACTGAGGTTCTTCCATCGATGTTCTTGACGGCAGGCGTCACCGCGATACACTCGGCTCAACTTAACAAGTCAAGTTGTTATGTTGGCAAGCTTGGAGGACGTGGTGATTCCTAGCTCGATCAAGATCCCGGTCCCTTGGGACTACGTCGCGCCGCACGGCGCGCTGTGCCTCGGAGTGGAACCTGCAACTGACTTCGACAAGCGGGGTCAGGACGACGACCAGATGCGCGACAAGGAGACCGGTCGACGCGTGTGGGTGGTCAAGGTGCTCGACCTCGACCCGGAGGCCGGCAAGTTCGGCGGCTCAAACGAACTCAAGGTCAAGGTCGTAGCCGACCAGCGACCCGTCCCACCGATGTCCGCGGTGCCCGGCTATCCGCCGCTGGTCGAGTTCACGGACGTCACGCTCACGCCGTACGTCGACTCTCAGCGCTGCAAGGGCAACAGCCCGAAATGCCGAGCCCGACAGGCGTGGTCCGTCCGGGCTTCCGGGATGACGCAGCCGGTGCAGAAAAGCAGCACGACAAAAGTCGCCTGACTCATCTGACGCGTGGGGCGGGATTCCTCCGGCAAGAGCTTCCCCGCCCCGGCGCTCAACCCGCCATCCCTCACAGGAAAGGGGCTGTGATGCCCACGCTACCCGACCCTGCCCAAGTCAATCTTCCAGGCCGCACCACCTGGCGCACCTGCGGAACTTGCGGCCTGAACGCCGCGCTTGCGCCCGGCGTCGACACCTGCCAGAGCTGCGCACACCCCACCACCATGGATACGCAGCGCGCGCTGACGGGCTGGCCGCTGGCCCATCTCTACGCCGAAACCGTCGGCCGAGTGAGGGCTTGGGCAGACATGGCCGGAGTGACCGACGCCGAACGCCTCGACCGGATCCGCCAAGCCCTGGTGCACCTCGACCGCTTCCACCCGGCGAGGGCCCCGCAGAAGCACCGGGAGGCGGGCGAATGCCACTGATCAACGTCATCCGGGGTGAGGCCATCCCGACCGCGCCGTTCACCGTGCGAACCCCGGTGCTAAGGCTGCCGGTCTGGCTCATCATGCTCTGGCAGGTCGTCAAGGGCCTGGCCTGGCTGCTGGCCGCCTGCGTGCGGTTCTGGTGGATCACCGCCCCGACCGCTTTCCTTCTGTGGATGTACGCAGCGTTCTCCTGGCAGGGGCCAACCTTCCTCGTCCTGGGCATCGCTGCGCTGGCCTGCTTCTGGAACTGGCGGGACCGACGCTCGTTCCTACGCTTCGGCTGGTACCCGATCCTCGGCCGCATCCGCCGTTGGATCTACCGCCGGCGCTGGCAAGCCGCCATGGTCACCGCGAAATTGTCGATCACCTACGACGGCAACACAATCCTGCCCGTTCTGCACCGCGTCCGTTGTCAGCCCGGTGGGGACCTGGTCCTTGTCCGCATGGTCACCGGGCAGATCCCGGACGACTTCGGCAAGGTCGCGGAACGCCTGGCACACACCTTCGGCGTCCGTCAGGTCAAAGCTCTACCCGGCCCGTCATACGGCACCGTGACCCTCGCTGTTCTGCGCGGCGACCCGCTGACCCAGCTCGTGCCGCCGTTCCCGGTCGCGTCGGTGCCCGACTTCACCGCCTTGCCGGTCGCACTACAGGAAGACGGCGAGACCTTTGCTCTGCGCCTGTTCGGAACCCAGGTCCTCGTCGTCGGAGCCACCGGCTCCGGCAAGGGCTCGGTCATCTGGTCCGTCGTGCGTGCCCTGGCCGGCGGCGTCCGCAGCGGCCTCGTGCAGCTGTGGGGACTCGACCCCAAAGGCGGCATGGAACTCGGCATCGGCCTGCCAATCTTTGCCCGCTTCGCCAGCCGAGACTTCGCCGCCCTCGCCGCGCTGCTCGAAGAGGCCGCAGCCGAGACACAACGCCGAGCCGCGCGGCTCATGGGCATCACCCGCCAGCACGTACCCACCACCGCCGAGCCGCTGATCCTTCTGATCATCGACGAACTGGCGAACCTGACCGCCTACCTCACCGACCGGCAGCTCAAAGACCGCATCAAGGCCGCCCTCGGCATCATTCTCACCCAGGGCCGCGCGGTCTGCGTCCATGTCCTCGCCGCCCTGCAAGACCCCCGCAAGGAAGTTCTCCCCGCCCGCGGTCTTTTCCCAACCCGGATCGCGCTACGGCTGGCCGAATCCAACGAAGTCGACCTCGTCCTCAACGACGGCATGCGCGACCGCGGAGCACTCTGCGATCGGATCTCCGTCACCACACCCGGCGTCGGCTACGTCGTCAACGACGGCGATCCCACCCCCATGCGCCTGCGCTTCTCCCATCAAAGCGACAGCCAGATCCGCGACATGGCCGACCTCTACAGCGGTGCCCAGGTCATCGAGGGGGAAGCCGCATGACCGAACGCCTTGAAACCGGACTGCTCGCTCTCATCCTCGCCGTCGTTGCCGGCGCAGCTGGATGGGTGTCATTCACCCATATGCACGACTGGACCATGCGACACATGCCGGCTGGCACTCCTGATGCGTTCGGCTGGGTCAACGCCGTCATCTCCGAACTCGTCCCTGTGGCATCGCTGCTGAGCATCCGGCGGCGCCGACGGGCCGGCAAATCGATCGGCTACCCGTTGGCGCTGCTGCTCGCCTGCGGAGTGCTGTCCCTCGCAGCGCAAATCGCAGTGGCATCCCCCAGCGCCTCGGGGTGGCTGTTGTCGGCAGTACCGGCACTCGCGTTCATGGCATTGGTCAAACTCGTCTTCGCCGAGTCGGAAGCCGTGACATCTGAGGCATCGGCCCTGCCGGCTGAGACCGTGCCGCCGGTTCCTTCAACACCGGTGAAGCGGCCCACTGCGGTCGCGCCCATTCGCTCTGATGCGTTCTCCAGGCTCAACGGCATCTCTCCGGAGGCC
>NZ_JAUQWH010000171.1 GCF_030757795.1 Actinoplanes oryzae | reverse complement strand
CGCCACTCTACGAGCCCGGCCGCCGTGGAGTGAGCTGCCCGGACTCCGGCTGTGCGGAGGGGCGGGCGGCGGCTGGGCGCCGTGCCGGCGGGGATCCTCAGGGGTGTCGCACCCGGGCCGCCGGCGGGGATCATCGATCCGGGCCTGGGCGGCTGACGGCATACTTGTCGGCCATGGGGTTCGAGGACGATTGGCACGCCCTGATCGAGGACGTCGGCGAGGGGCTCACCGTCGGTGTCGCGGTCGGTGGCCCCGGCGGCGACATCGCGACCGGCGGCGGCGATCTGGTGTTCCCGGCCTGCTCGATCAGCAAGCACGTCGCCGCGTTCGGCGCGCTGCGGCTGGTCGCCGACGGGACGATCGAGCTCGACAGCGATGTCAACGCGTACCTGTCGGCCTGGCGGCTGCCGGGGACCGGCACGGTGACCGTCCGTCAGGTGCTGGCCCACACGGCGGGGCTGACCGAGAACTGGTTCCCCGGCTACGCCGCGGGTGCGCCCGTGCCGTCGCTGCCGCAGGTGCTGACGGGTGAGCCGCCCGCCAACTCGCCCGCGGCCCGGCGCGAGCTGCCGCCCGGCACCACGTTCCGCTATTCGGGCAGCCACTACGCCGTCCTGCAGCAGCTGCTGACCGACGTGACAGGGAGCACGTTCGAGGAGCTGATGGCGGACCTCGTGCTGACGCCGGTGGGCATGACGGACAGCAGCTTCGACCAGCGCTTCCCGTACGAGAATCAGGCGCGCGCCGCCCGCGGCCACGCCGGCGGCAAGCCGGTGCCCGGTGGCTGGCACACGCAGCCGGAGCTGGCCGCGGCCGGGCTGTGGAGCACCCCGGCCGACCTGGTCCGGCTGGAGCTGGAGATCGGCCGCGCCGCCGCCGGCACCTCCCGCCTGCTCCCGGCGGACCTGGCCGCGGAGATGCTCACGCCGCAGGTGCCCGGCGGGTTCGGCCTGGGCACCCAGCTCGACCCCGGACGCTACGGGCACACCGGGCAGAACACCGGCTACAGCTGCTTCTCGTTCGCCTGGCCGGGCTCGGGCACGGCGGTCGCCGTGATGATGGACGCCGAGGACCGCCGGGACACGCTGTTCGCGCTCGTCGAGCTGGCGCAGCGGCACTTCGGGACATCGGGCGCGGTGGGTTCATGATTGCTCGGGTGAGCGACCTGACGATCCGGCCCCTGACCATCCGAGCCCGGCGGCCCGAGGACCTCGACCAGTGCGTCGACGTGCTGCGCGAGGTGCGGCTGGCCAGCGGCTACCCGATGAAGTGGCCGTCGGATCCGCGGGCCTGGCTGGACCACCCGCGGCTCGACCAGGCGTGGGTCGCCCAGAGCTCACCCGGCGTCATCGACGGGCACGTCGCCGTGCAGAACGGCCGGGAGGTCACCCGCCTGTTCGTGGCGCCCTCGGCCCGGCGGCTGCGGGTCGGCAGCGCCCTGCTCGACCATGTGAGCGTGTGGTCCGGCGGGCGGCTGATCCTCGCCGTCGTCGACCGTCCGGACTCCTCGGCGGTCGCGTTCTACGAAGCCACCGGGTGGCGATACACGCACACGACGACCGCCGACTTCACCGGGCCGCGCGGAGAGGCGGTCCGGCTGCGGCACTACGTGCGATGAGCGGTCCGCCGTCCGGGCGGGTCCGCGGCCGCCTCCGGCTCGCGGCGGTGGCGGCTACGCTGCGCGGATGACCTGGGACTCCGCCCCCTCCGTCACCCTGCCGTCCGGCCGCGTCATCCGCGGCCGGGGGCTGCGCCACGCGATGCCGACCGGGCACCTGCCCCAGTTCGGCGTCTACCTGCTGGGCAAGCCGCCGCCCCCGGTGCCGTGGGACCACACGTGGCTGCGCTGGCCCGACTTCCGCCTGCCCACCGACCCGGCGGCCGCGGCGGCGACCTTCCGCGAGGCCTGGGAGCGCGCGGCCACGTCCCGCGTGGAGATCGCCTGCCACGGGGGCCGCGGCCGTACGGGCACGGCCCTGGCCTGCATCGCCATCCTGGACGGCGTCCCACCCGCCGCCGCGGTCGCCTGGGTGCGCGAGCACTACGACCGCCACGCCGTCGAGACGCCGTGGCAGAAGCGCTACGTCCGCAGCTTCACCTGACCAGGGCCCGGCCGCCGCGGCGTGAGCTGCCCGGGATCCGCCGGACGGGATCGCCGGGCCGCGAATCGCATCCCCCCACCGGGATGAGGATCTGCCGATGTGCGTGCGCGGACTCGCCTGCGTCGACCCGGCCGCCCGAGCCTGGATCGGCAGCAACCCGGCGGCCGATCCGATCGCCATGCTCGACGAGCTGATGGGTCAGCTGCGCCTCGGCTGACGACAGGACGGCAGGCGACGAACGGCGAAGCGCCTTCTCCGTAACCGGGGGTCAGGGCCCTGACTGTTGCTACATCTCGCGTTCCCACCAGCCGCGGGTGTCGACGTCCGCGGCGTCCGCAAGCGCCTCCAGCTCCGCGATCTGTTCGGCGGCGAGTTCGATGTCGTGGGCTCGGACCAGCCCGTCGAGGTAACTCGCCTTCGTGACGCCGATGATCGGGGTCGTCCCCTTGGCGAAGGCCCAGGCGATGGCGACATCCGCGGCGGACGCGCCCCGAGCCGCGCCGATCGCACGCATCCGGTCCGTCAGCGCCCGGAGGCTGGGCAGGATGTCGTTGTACGCCGCCGCGCGGTCACTGCCCGCCGGCATGGGATGGGCCGGCCCGTACCTGCCGGTCAGCGCTCCCTGTTCGAGCACCATGTAGGAGAAGAACCGTACGTCGTGCTCGCGGCAGTGGTCGAGGATTCCCGCGCGCTCGGAACTGCGGTGCAGGAGGCTGTAGTGGTTCTGGACCGCCTCCACGCGGTAGCCGGCCTCGCCGAGGATCTGGTCGGCAAGAGCGATCTGCTTCAGGTTGTGGTTCGAGACGCCGACGTGCTTGATCTTGCCGCTCCGCAGCAGCGGAATCAGGAGCGGCGTCCAGCGGGCCACGTCGGCGGGGTTATGGATCCAGTACAGATCTATGTATTCCACACCCAACCGGTCGAGACTCTGCTCCAGCATGTCCGCGACCGGATTGGCGCCATCACCGGCGGCCTGCGGGGTGAACTTCGTCGACAGCTGGTACTCGCTGCGGGCGTAACCCTTCAACGCCTGAGCGAGGACCGTCTCCGAACGGCCCATGCCGTACACCGCCGCGGTGTCCCACAAGGTGAACCCGTTCGCGTGCGCCTTCTCGACGACCTCGCGCAGGCCCGGCTCGGTCAGCTGACTGCCGAAATAGCCGTCGCCCGCCGCGCCGCTGTCTCCCCACGCCCATGTGCCCAGCGCCACCGCCGGAACTGTCAGTTCTTTGCTCGTCATGTGTCCAGCAGACCGCGACGGCCGGCCCTGGAGAAGGTCGCGTTCATGGGGGTATTACCTCCACCCCTCTCGGGCCACGACCTGCGGATACGGTGAGGGACATGGACCAGCAGCCCGGAAATCGCGGCGAGATCCGGGCCTTCCTCGCCGGCCGGCGCGCCAGGATCACCCCGGCGCAGGTCGGCCTGCCCACCAGTGCCCGTCGCCGGGTCACCGGGCTGCGGCGCGAGGAGGTCGCTGTCCTCGCCGGCGTGAGCACGGAGTGGTACACACGGCTGGAGAAGGGACACATTGCCGGCACGTCCGACGACGTCCTCGACGCGGTCGCCCGCGCCCTGCGACTGAACGACGACGAACGCACCTACCTGTTCGACCTGGCCCGATCGTCGCGCGCCAGAATGCGCACGCCGTCGCGTCGCCGGGACGTCGAGATCCCGCCCCGCGTCCAATGGCTGCTCGATTCCATGACCACGTCCTCGGCTTTCGTGCGCAACGGCCGCACGGACGTCATCGCGGCCAACGCCCTGGCCCGGGCCCTGTGGGCGCCGATATTCGCCAGCACGACCATCGACCAGCGGGGGCGCCCCAACATCGCCCGCTACATCTTCCTCGACCCCGGCGCACACGACTTCTTCGTCGAATGGGACGCCGCCGGCAATGCCACCGCCGCCCTGCTGCGCGCCGAGGCTGCCCGCGAGCCCCGCGACCGGGCGCTGCGCGACCTCATCGGCGAGCTGTCCACCCTCAGCGTCGACTTCCGTGACCGATGGGCCGCGCACGACGTCCTGATCCGCCACGACGGCATCAAGCAGCTCCAGCACCCCAAGGCCGGCTACCTGGAACTGATCTTCCAGGACCTCGACCTGCCGTTGCCCGGCCGGGCCGTGCACAACCTGGTCACCTACACCGCTGAACCCGGCACCGCATCTGAGGACCGGCTCAAACTTCTCGCCAGCTGGTCAGCCACCTTGTCCCGGTAGGCAGGCTCGCTCCGTCAGAGCTGAGCTCCAGCCTCCTGACGATCCCGTACGGCGACCAAGCCCGAAAATCCCGTTGGCGCGCCGGCCGCGAAGCACGCGAACAGCCGCTGCGCCCGTGGTGCGGAACCGCACGGTCACCCGGCTGCGGAAGGACTCCGGCGAGGTCACGTCGAGCGCCAGGTCGTACGAGACGTCGGCCAGCATGGCAGCCCGCGCGCGGGCCTCGTCCAGGGTCAGCGACACATCGCCGATCTTAGATGTCGTAGCCGGACTCGGCGACGGTCAGCCAGCGCTCGACGTCGGCGGGGCCGTGGTGGCGGATCGCCCAGTCGACGAGGCGGATGCCCATGTGGGCCCAGCAGAGGCGCAACACCTCCGGAGGTACGGCGGCCCGCAGCCGCGCGTCGAGCCCGGCGGCCAGGGCCGGGGTGCGCAGCTCGAGGTCGTACCGCAGCGTGACCAGGCCGAGGCGCCGGTCGCCGCGGCCGGCGTTGTCCCAGTCCACGATGCCGGTGATGCGGTCGCCGGTCGCCAGGACGTTGCCCGGGTGGTAGTCGGCGTGCACCAGGTCGTCCCCGGGCAGCTCGCCGGCGCCCAGCGAGCCGGCCCACGCCAGCAGGGCGGCGCCGCGCGGCGAGTGGGCGGCGACCGTCTCGTGCAGGCAGAAGCCCGGGCCGCTCTCCCGGAGGTACAGCGGGAATTGGGGGTACGCCGTGCCCGTGAGCAGGCCGGCGCAGCGCTCGTTCAGGGTGATCATCTGGTCCACGAGCGCCGGGCCGACGATCGTGGGCGGGCTGCCGGGCAGGCGCGACTGCACGACGACGTTCCGGCCCTCGACCTCGGTGACCAGCTGGTAGTCGGCGACGGGCAGCCCGGCGGCGCGGGCCGTCGCGAGGAGAGGCGCCGCGGCGGCCGTACCCTCGGTGAGCACTGCCGCCCGCCCGTCCGGGTGCCGCACGTAGGCCGCGCCGACCTCGCCGCCGGCGCAGGGACCCTCGTAGGTCAGTCCCAGCCGGGCGGCGATCCGCTCGGCGGGCAGCCGGGTGACGCGCGTCATCGCTGCTTGCGCTGGCGGGCGGCTTCGTAGAGGGCGACCGTGCCCGCGGCCGCCGCGTTGAGCGAGCTGGCGGCGCCGGTGATCGGGATGCGGACGATCGCGTCGCAGGCGTCGCGCCAGGCGGTGCTCAGGCCGTGCGTCTCGTTGCCGACGGCGAGCAGGGTCGGGCCGGTGAGATCGTGGTCGGCGATGTCGTCCGGCCCACGCTCGTCGGTTCCCACGATCCGCATCGGTACGTCCAGAGCGCCCGCCCAGTCGAGCACCTCCCGATGGCTCGGCACGCGCACGACGGGCAGGGCGAAGAGGGAACCGGTGCTCGCCCGGACGCTGCGCGGGTCGTAGGGGTCGGCGGCGTGTCCCGTCACGATCAGCCCGGTCGCCCCGAACGCGTCGGCCGAGCGCAGCAGCGTGCCGATGTTGCCGGGGGTGGCGGGGCGGTCGAAGACGACGACGAGCTGCTGGGGGCGTACGGGAATGCGGGAAAGCTCGTCACCCGGCAGCGCGACCACCGCGAGCAGCTCGGGTGCCTCCTCCTCCTTGCCCCCGAGCTCGGCCATCAGCTCGGCCGCGACCAGCGCGCGCGGCGCCCCGGACGTCTCCGTCACCTCCCGGGCCCACCGGGAGAGGCCGCCGCCGTCGGACACCAGCAGCGTCCGGATCTCCCACCCGAACTCCACCGCCAGCGAGATCGGCCGCACCCCCTGCACGACGAACTCGCCGGCCCGCTGCCGCTTCGTCCTGTTGCCGAGCAGCGCCTCCCATTGCTGGAAGGTGGCGTTCCGCGTGGTGATCCTCGGTGTCCTGGGCACGCCGACCGACACTACGGGCTCCCCGCAGACCCCGGAACGGCGGACTCACCGGTCGAGTCCGTCAGGAACCGTCATGACCGACGCGTACGACACCGACAGCCCCGCCGCGCAGCTGCGCGACCTGTTCCGGGAGATCAAGGCACGGGCCTTCGCGGCCGACAAGTCGCTGACGCTGCGGAAGGTCGCGGACCGGGCGGGCATGACGTCCGCGGGCCACCTCAGCAACGTGCTCAACGGCAAGCGCACGCCGACGCCGGCGACCGCCGAGGCGTTCGCCAGGGCCATGGGCGCGACCGGGCACGAGGTCGAGCGGATCGTGCGGCTGGCCGAGCGCGCCCAGGCCGTCGCCGAGGAGACGCCCGGTCCGGCCCGGGTCCCGCATCTGCTCAAGCCGGCGCCACCCGGCTTCGTCGGCCGCTCCGAGGATCTCAGCGTGCTGTCCGCGCTGGCCGGGCTGCTGCATCGCGGCGCCCCGAAGCCGTCGGTCACCCGGGTCAGCGGGCTCGGCGGGGTCGGCAAGACCTGGTTCGTGCTGCACTGGGCCCATCTGCATCTCGCGAAGTTCCCCGGCGGCCAGCTCTACGCCGACCTGCGCGGGTTCACCGACAACGCCGAGCCGGCCGGGCCGGGAGAGGTGCTCCCGCGCTTCCTGCGGGCGCTCGGCGTCGCCCCCGGGGCGGTGCCGGAGGATGTCGACGATCAGGTCCTGCTCTACCAGGACGTCACCCGTGGCCGCCGGTTGCTGGTGGTGCTCGACAACGTGGCCGAGGTGGCGCAGATCGAGCAACTGCTGCCGGACGGCCCGAGCGCCGTCGTCGTGACGAGCCGCAACCACCTGACCGACCTGCTGGTGGGTCACACCGCCGGCGCCATGCAGCTCGGCGCCCTGACCGATGCCGAGTCCCGCAAGCTGCTGGTGGCCGGGCCGGTCGCCGCCCGGGCCGCGGCGGAGCCGGACTCCCTCGCCGAGCTGCTCGCGATCTGCGCGGGCCTGCCACTGGCGCTGAGCATCGTGCGGGCGCAGGCCGTGATCCAGGCGAAGTGGCCGCTCAGCGAGGTGGTGGCCTACTACCGCGACGCCCCCTCGCCGGTCGACGTCATGAGTAACTCCGGCGAGTCGGCGGACCTCCGGCACATCTTCTGGTCGGAGTTCAACAGGTTCTCCTCCGGCGTACGTTCGGCCTTCCTGGCACTGGGTCTGTGCCCGGGTGTGGAGGTGGACCTCGCGGGGGCGGCCAGCCTGCTGAGCCGGCCGGCCGTCGAGACGGCCGAGCTGCTGCAGGCGCTGGTGCGCAAGAGTCTGCTGGAGCAGCCGGCCCGGGACCGGTTCCGGATGCACGACCTGCTCTGGTCCTTCGCGGCGCGCCGGGCCGTGGAGGAGCTGTCGCCGGTGGAGCAGGCGGCGGGCAGGCGACGGCTCGCGGCCTCCCTACTCGCCGGCGCGCACGCCGGTCAGCTGCAGCTCAGCCCGCACCGCCCGGCGATCACCCTGGACGGTCCGAGCGCCGGGGTCATCGCGCAGCGCCCGGACGGCGACGCGATGGACTGGTTCGACACCCGCTACGCGACGCTGACGGCCCTGCAGGAGTACGCCGACGCGCAGCGCTGGGACGCCGAGGTCTGGCAGCTGGCCTGGAGCCTGGACGACTACCACTACCGCCGCGGCATGGTGAATGCGCACGAACGGGCCTGGCGCCGGGGCCTGGCCGCCGCGACGCGCTCGGGCGAGCCGCATGCCGCCGCGCTCGCCCGGCTCTGCCTCGGTAACATCCTGGCCCGTTCCGGCCGGACCGAGGAAGCGCTGGCCCTGCTCCGGGCCGCCCTGGACTTCTTCGAGCAGGCCGGTGACGTCGCCAACCTCGCGCAGACCCACCGGGCGCTGCACCTCGGCACGCCGGACGACGACAGCACGGCCAAGCTGCATCATGCCCAGCATTCGCTGCACCTCTTCCGCGAGCTGGGCGACCCGGTGTGGATCGCGGTGGCGCTGAACGCGCTGGGTGAGACCCACGCCCTGGCCGGGGAACCGGGCGCGGCGCGCGGGCACTCCCTCGAAGCGCTGCGGCTGCACAGCGACCTGGACAACGAACCAGGGCAGGCGGCGGCGCTCGACAGCCTCGGCATAGCGGCTGCCGCAGCCGGCGATCCGGCGGAAGCCGAGGAGCGCTACCGAGCCGCGGTCGCGCTCTACCGGAGGCTGCGGAACGTCTCGTCGGAGGTGAACACGCTGATCCGGCTCGGTGAGGTGCTCGCGGACCTGCCCGGGCGGGCGGAGGATGCCCGGACGGAGTGGACGCGGGCCGCCGTGCTCCTCGGGCAGCAGGGTCGCGATGCGGAAGCGGACGAGGTGCGGCGCCGGATCGCGGCCCTCTGACGTTCGCTCAAGATCTGCGTCCTCCGACACATTTCACCTGGTCAATGGGGTGGCGGCGAATTGTTTTCGCTCGTCGCCCAGCGAACGTCCCCCGACGCGTTGGCTGGACTCACCGGCGGAACTCACCGCCGCACCGATCCGACGCGAGGTGACACCCCTCATGTTTCCCCCCTTCCTCTCTTCCACGAGGCGGCGTGCGCTTCTGGCGCTCGTGTGCGCCCCTCTGGTCCTGATCGGACTTGCCGGCTGCCCCAGCGGCGGCAACGGCGGAGCGGCGGGACAACCGTCGGCCGAGGACTGCACCAAGGCCGGGCAGGGCGCCGGCGACTACCAGGGCACCACCGCACTGGTCGTGGACAACACCGCCTCGGCCGTCGCGACCGGGCTGCCGCCGGCGATCACCGAAGTGCTCGCCCGGGCGCAGCAGGACCGGCACCGGCTCGCTCTCGTGCCGGTGCGCGGTGCCGGTGAGCGCGCCGCGGTCGCCCGATTCGTCCCGCTGAACCCCCGGCCGGACGACGACTCGCAGGCCGGCGACGCCGCTCGCAGGATTGTCCTGGACTGCGTCGAGCAGTGGGCGCACGCCGCTGACATGCTGCCCGCCGCCCCGGGCAGCGCACCGATCGACGCCCTCGCCGCCGCCAGCCGGGAGGATCCGGCGACCATCGCGGTGCTCTCCGACGGGCTGAGCAACGCCGGCGACTTCGATCTCGACGACGTCGGGTTCGACGCCGATCCGGCCGCGGTGGCGGCGAAGCTGCGGGCCGCCGGCTCGCTCCCGGACACACTCGCCGGCCGGACCGTCGTCTGGGCGGGACTGGGCGACTCCACCAAGCCGTTGCGCCAGGCGCTGCGCACGTCCCTCCGGCAGCTCTGGCAGCAGGTCCTGGGCAGTGCCAAGGCCAAGGTCACGTTCGACGACCGGGCGGCGGAGCCCGTCGGGGCGCCGGCCGGCCTCCCCGCCGACGACGTCAAGCTGCCGGACGCCGCGAAGGCGGTCTGGGCGTGCGGCGACAGCTACACCATCCCCGCGGCGATGCTGTTCGCCCCCGACAGTGCGGACCTCGGCGACCGGAGCGATGCCGTGCTGCGCCAGGTGGCCGATGCGCTGGCCGGACATCCCGACTGGGTCGCCGAGATCGGCGGGCACACCGCGGACTTCGGCACCGCGGCGGGGAGACAGCGGCTGTCGGAGAGCCGTGCGCGTACGGTCGCCCGGGCCCTCGCCGAGCTGGGCGTCGACGAGTCGCGGCTGACCGCTGCCGGCTACGGCGCCACGCGTCCCGCGGCGGACGAGTGGACCGGGGGCGGCCACGATCTGGCCGCCGCCGCGCGGAACCGCCGGGTCGTCGTCCACCTCGGTGTCCGGGGGTGTCACGCATGAGCTCCCGGCTGCTGGATCGTTTCCTCGCCCTGCTCGGCGGCCGCCCGGTCGAAGCGCGCCGCCGGCGGATCCTCGAGCGGGAGAGCACGGAACCGCCTGCCTCGCCCGGCGTCTTCAGCCACGGCGAGATCGGGGTCCTCGTCGACGTCGACCAGACCCTCGCGGCCGGCGACCGCAAGCTGGTCCGGCGGGTCGTGCGCCAACTGCGCGGCCTCGTCCGTGCCGCTCGCGAGGCGGACCTCGCCTGGCAGCGGCTGCAGGAGCTGACGGTGGATCCGCGCTGGGCCGCGCACCGCCGCCGCCGGGCCGCCGAAGCGGAGGCCCCGGCCGAGTCGTCCCGTCCGGACCGCACCCGGCGGGCCGGCTTCAGCGAGGACTTCGACCCGCATGTCGCCCTCGTCTCCGCCCGGGTGCTGCTCGCCGTCGAGATCGTGTTCGTCGTCGTCGAGTTCTTCTTCTGGTACGGGGTGTTCGCGTTCGGGGTCAGCCCGCGGGCCTCGCTGCTGGACCCGTCGCGGCTCTCCGCTGTGTTGCTGGCCCTGGCCGTACCGGTCGCCGGTCTGCTGGCCGCCCGCGTCCTCGGCGCCCTGGGCCATCGCGCGATCATGAATCACCCGGGAACCGGGCGCCGCGAGCGGATCGGCGCGGTGGCGGCCGCCGTGGTCGCCGTGCTCGCCGTCGTCGGGGTGACCACGCTCGTCTACTTCCGCTTCGGGGAGTCGGCGCCGCTGGGCACGGTGGAGATCCCGGCCGGCCCGATGGCGGTGATCTTCGCGGTGATCCTGCTGGGCGACATGGTGGCCAGGATCTTCCTGCCCTCCGAGATCCGGCAGCAGACCCGGCTGCGGTCCGCGGACCTGGAGAAGGCCGCGCGGGCGGCGATCACCCGGAACTACGCGCACGTGGACGCCTGGCTGAGCACCCGGGCGCGTACGCAGGCCGCGCTGGACACCGCCGAGCGGGTGACGACCGTCGGGGGCCTGCTGATCGCCGACTCCCGGTCGCGCACCGGCGCCCCGCCCGTCGCCGCCGCGATCGGTCAGCCCAGGACCGGTCACGCCGCTCCCGCGCCCGCGCCGGACCGCCACGGCCGGATGACCCTGGCAGTGCCGGACACCACCCTGCTGCGGCTGTTCGGCGGTCCGCTCGGCATCGGGCCGACGCGGGTGCTGCGCGACGCCGTCGACGCCCTGGACCGGCTGCGCCCCCGTGACCCCGACCGGCTCGGTGAGCTGATCGAGGCCATGCGGCGGGACCTGCACGGCCACCCGGCGACCGAGGCCTCGCCGCCCGTCCCGATCCTGCCCCTCGCCGGGAACACGCCGACGGGTGCGCAGACCCCGCCCGCCCCGGTCAACGGGCACCATGCCCGTCAGCCCAGCGGTCTGACCGTGGGGGACGACGATGCCTGACTCCCTGCGGCCGGCACCCGGCCTGAGCCCCCGCCCGGCCCTGGCCCGCACCACCGGCCGGTGGCGGTCGCTGCTGCCCCTGCTGCTCCTGGTCCTGCTCGCCGGGCTGCTCGTGGTCTCCTGGCCGGACCGCGAGGAGCCACCCGCCGCCGCGCCGGCCGCCGGCCCGGCGCCGGCGCCGGCCGTCCTGCGCGGTTACCAGCTGGCCGGGCCGCGCAGCGCCGAGTGCCTGCGGCTGATCATCGGTCTGGACGTCTCGGGCTCCATGCGCGACTACACCACCGCCCGGGATGCCGCCCTGGTGCAGTTGCTGAGCTGGGCACCGCGCAACCTGCGGGCGGACGACGAGATCGCGGTCGTCGACTTCGCCCTCGAGGCACAGGTCCGGCTGCGGCCGGTGGCCGTGGGTGAGCTGCCGGGCACGACGGCCGCGCCCGTGGTCCAGGACGGACGGGACACGCTGCTGGACCCGATGCTCGCCCGCGCCGCTGAGTTCCGGGCGACCCGGTGCCGTGTGGTCGTGGCGCTGTTGTCCGACGCGGCGATCGTCGACCTGCCGGCAAGCGCTCCGGACGGTGTCGGCCTGCTGCGGGACCACCGCGTCGACGACATCCGGCTCCTGGTGCCCAGTACGACGGTCGCAGTCCCGGCGACCTGGGTGGCCGGCTTCCCGCAGGCCACGCCGGTGCATTTCGACGGCCTGGCGGAGGACCGGACCGCGCTCGTCATCGGGCAGACCCTGGCCGGCCTGACCGACCAGGAGCTGCGGCCACTCACCGCCTCGGCGCCCACCGCCGTTCCGACCCGATGAAAGAGGAAGCCATGTCCGAGGCGTTCACCGTCGAGGCGGCCGCTCGCGCGCTGGTCGGCCGGCTCGCGCCCGCCGAGCTCGAGTCGTTGCCGATCATCAGCGCGGGCTTCCGGCACGACGCCGCGACCCGGCGCCGCATCACCCGCGACGTGCTCTACCCGCCGCGGTCCGGGCCCCGTCCGACCGGATTCGACCCGTCGGCCGTGGCGGCAGCAGTCGCCCCCGTCGTCGTGGTGATCCTCAACGCGGTCTCCACCGAGGTGCTGACGGACTGGGCCGGCCGCGGCACCAGGAGTCTGCTGGGCCGCATGCGCCGTCGCCGGGCCGTTGCGCGCTCGATCGCGCACCCGGCCGATCCGCGAGCCGTCCTGCCCCGCCTCGACGAGGAACAGGCTGCGCGTGTGGCGCTGCGCTGTCACGAGCTCGCGCTGCTGAGCGGATTGACCGAGCACCAGGCCGAGATCATGGCGCGCCTGATCGCCGAGATGCTCGTCGCCGCCCCGGGCGAGCAGTCCGATGGGGACTGAGCCCGTCCGGGCGGCTCGCCTCGACCCGCTGGCCCTGCCGCCGGCGACCTTCAGCCGCTTCCTGCTCCTCGTGATCGCGACCCTGGCCGGCGCCGTGCACATCTACGCCTGGCTGGCGGGGCACCTGGCCGCGATCAGCGAGGCGCCCGGCGGATGCGCGCGGACCGCCCGTGGCGTGACCGGCGCGGTGCCGCCCGACGTGCTGATCGACTGGTACGCGGGCTGCCTGCGCCACGCGAGCCTGCGGGAAGCCGTCCTGGTCGCCCTCGCGCTCGCCGGTTTCCTCCTGCTCACGGTCGCGGGCTACCTGGTCGCCCCGCGCCTCGTCCGCCGGGGCCGCACCCCGCTCGACAGCCCCGTGCTCACCCCCGAGGTGCGCGATGCCGTGCGTGCCGCCTTGCCGGACACCACCCCCCGGCCGGAGGTCCTGGTGGATCTCGCGTCCCGGGGCAGCCCGGCACACGCGTTCGGCCGGTTCGGGCGGCACGGGATCGTGGTCAGCCTGCGCGCGATTCAGCGACGGGACGCCACGCCCGAGGAGCATCGCGAGCGCTTCCGAGCGCTGCTCGCCCACGAAACGGCGCACATCCGCAACCGCGACGTCGACCTGACGTACCTGGCCGTTGCGGTGTGGTGGTCCTTCCTCCCCGCCGCTCTGCTGCCGCTGCTGATCGTCGCGGTCCGGGAGCCGGCGCTCCTGCCCGGCTTCGCGTGGCGGGTGGGCGGCCTGCTGCTGCTCCTCTTCGTCATCCGCGCCGGGGTGTTCCGGATCCGCGAGTGCTACGCCGACGTGGCCGCGGTGCGGACCAGGGAGGACGAGACCGGCCTGATCGCCGAGCTCGAGAGCCGGCCGTCCCCGTCCCCGTGGTCGCGGCAGCATCTCTACCACCCGGCGACCGCCACCCGGATCGACACCATCCGCGGTGGCCCGCATCTCTTCCGCCTGGACACCGCGGCGGCGGCCGCCCTCGGCGCGCTCGTGGGCCTGGCGTACACCCCCACGTACTACCTGTCGACGCTGCTGCTGCCCGGCAGCGTCCACCTGCGCGGCTGGTTGTGCGGGGTGCTCTTCGGCGGGCTGGGAGCCGCCGTCATGACCGGCTCGATCTGGCGGGCGACCCTGTGGGACCTGGCCCACGACCGGCGCGCACCGCTGGCACCGGCGGCCCTCGCGCTGGCCGGGGGAGTGCTGGCTGGACAGCTCTTCGTACCCGATCTCGCCGAGGTCGGCGGCTGGCGGGCGGTGCTCACCGCGAACCCGGTGCTCGGCCTGGCGACCGCTGGACTGCTGCTGGCCGGGTGCTTCGGGCACTTGGCCTGGAACCGGTTCGTCGCGCGGCAGTGGCTGGCGACGACCGGGCATCCCGTCCGGGCGTACCGCTTCGCGGTGGCGCAGTCCGCGGTCACGGCCGCAGCCTGGCTCGCGTTCTGGTTCCAGCTGCAGGACCTGCTACGCGGTGCGGGACAGACCCCCGCGGCGCTCACGGTGCTGCTGCTGTCCACCGCGCTCAACCCGGTCCTGGTGCTGTCCCTGGTGTGGACCTTCGCCTACCCGTTGGCGATCTGGCGGGCGGATCGCCGCCGCCATGCGTACTGGCGGGATCCCGGCGCACCGCCGCCCGGCAACGCGAGCGTGCCGGCCTGGCCGCTGCCCGCGGTGTACGGCACGGCTGCCGGGGTGATCCTCGGCTACTGGTTGATCGTGCGCCCGGCGTATCCCGCGTTGCGGTCCTCGCTGGACGCGCTGCGGTCGGGGCCGCTGGTGCCCGGCTCCGCGGCTGCCCACAGCGCCCTGCTCCTGCTCCTGCCTGCGCTCGTCTGCGGGGCCCTTGGCGGGTTGGCCCTCGGCGCATGGGCAGGCGGCCCGCGGCGTTCGGCGGTGGCCCTGGCCGCGGCCGGCTCCTGTGCGCTGCCCGCCGCCGCGGGGCTCCTGGTGACGGCGCTCCAGCACATCGCGGCCGCGTCGCCGCAGTCGCGGACCTTCACCGAGCTCGTGATCGGACTGGCCGGGGGCCCGGTGAACGACGGCCCCGCCTATCCCGCGCTCGGGCTCATGACAACGGCCCTGTACGCGGCACTGGTCATCGTGTCGCTGCCCGCCGCGCTGCTCGGCAGCCTGCTGCGCTCGGCGGTCAGCCGGACAGTCGCCGGTCGGCACGTGCGCCGTCCCGGCGCCGCCGGCCAAGTCGCCCGGATGCTGCCGCTGGTCCTGTGCGCTGCCGCAGTCGGCGGGCTGAGCCTCGGCGAGTGGTCGGTGCCGCAGGTCTCCACGGTCCGCGGCGACTACGACCCGGCGCGGGTCGACCGGATCCTCGCGGGTACGGGCACGACCGGCGTGCCCGTGGCCACGGTCTGCAGCCGCCTGGTGACCACACTCGGGTCCCCGGTCGCGCCGTCCGACGTGGTGGCCGACGAGTTCGCGGTCCGGCTGGCGTCGGCCACGTCCCTCGTCCTGTCCAGCGACGACGCCACCCTGCGGGCGTTCGGTTCGGGTGCCCGTGACGCCTTGCAGCTGCGTGAGGTGCAGCGCAGCGCGGCCGGGATGACCGCAGCCCTCCAGTACTGCGCCACCATCCTGAGGGGAAGAGCATGACCAGCACACTGCTGAGAATCACCGGAGTGACGCTCGTCGCCACGATGCTGGCCGGGTGTGGCCTTCTTGATCCCCCGCAGCCACCCCCGACGGCGCCACCAGCACCCTCGGCCACCGCGCCGGGCAAGGCGCGTACCTGGACGGAAGCCGAGCTGCGCTCCGCTCTGCTGGAAGCGGCGGAACTCCCCGGCGATTTCTCCGCGGCGCCTGCCGGAGCCGTCCCGATGGCCGGGGGCACGACCGGTCTCGAGGGTTGTGGTGCGTCGCCCGCCCCCTCGTCGGAGGGCAGCCCCAGCGCCACCGCGGTGTTCCAGGGCGGGATGACCGGACCGTTCGTCGCCGAGCTGCTGGTGTCGGCGCGGAGCGTGCCCGACGCGACCGGAGCGATGGCCGCCCTGCGCGCCGCACCCGGCGAGTGCGCCGAGTTCTCCGTCGAGGGGCCGGACGGAACCCGGCTCACCATGCGGCTGGGGCAGCTGTCCGTGCCCGCGACCGGCGACGAGACGGCGGCCTTCCGCATGACCGCCACCTACGGAAGCACGGGACTGAACCTCTATGCGCACGTCGTGACGGTGCGGCTCGGCGCCGTCCTGGTCATGGTCACGGTGCTTCAGCTGTCGGCACCGGACGTCGCCACCACCGGGGACGTCGTCCGCCGGGCGGTGACGAAGGCACGTCGTACCCTGTCATGATCCCGGACGTCCCCGGAGGGGGAGTCCCACGTCATCCGCGCAGCGTAGCCGCCACCGCCGCGAGCCAGAGGGCGACCGCGTGCGCGCCCGGATCGGGGTGGCCGAGCACCCGGTTGCCCAGGTAGCTGGAGCGGCCGAGCGAGGCGGTCAGGTCGGCCGTCGCCGCGGCGCCCGCCCGGGCGGCGGCTGCTGCCTCCTCCACCGTGGCCGCCCGGGACGCCGGGTCGAGGGCGTCGATCATCGTGCGGTCGCCCGGGGCGGCGCCGCCGGCCTCGCGGACGCCCTCCGTGCCCGCGCGCAGGGCCTCGGCCCAGGAGCCGGTGGCCTCGATCGCGGCGGCCGCGCGGAGCAGCAGGATCGCGTAGAGCGGGCCGGAGGTGCCGCCCACGCTGCGGCGTACGGTGGCGGAGGCCGCGCGCAGCACCGCGGCCGGGCCCTGCTCGCCGGGGTAACCGGGGCACTCGGCGAGGAGGGCGGCCGCGCCCCGGGCCAGGCTGATGCCCAGGTCGCCGTCGCCGACCTCGCGGTCCATGGCGGTCAGCTCGTCGCGGTGCGAGATCAGGGTCTCGGCGACGGCCTCGAGGGCGCGCCGGACCGGATCGGTCGCGGGCAGGGTGCCGGTCTCCACGGCCACCGCGGGCGGGGCGGCCAGCACGGCGCCCTCCGGGGTGGACACGGTGGCGGGCCAGGCCGGCGCCGCGGTGGGCGCGTCGAGCAGGGGCAGCAGCTCGTCGTCGACCGGGAGCAGGCTGATCGACACCCCGGCCATGTCGAGGGCGGACAGGAAGGTGCCCGCCCACGTGCGTACGGGCGTGATCCCGCGCTTGCGGAGCACGCGCGCCGCCGCGTCGGCCATCACGGTCAGCTCCATCGGGGGCGTCGCACCCAGGCCGTTGACCAGCAGCGCGACGGAGTCGCCGGAGCCGATGCCGCGGTCGTCGGCGATCGTGGCGATCAGGCGCTCGGCCACGTCGGCGGCGGCGGGCAGGGTGCCGCGCTCGACGCCGGGCTCGCCGTGGATGCCCAGGCCCCACTCGGCCTCGTCCGGGCCGAGCAGGAAGCCGGGCTGCCCGGCGGCCGGGACCGTGCACGGGCTCAGCGCCAGGCCCATCGAGCCGGCGGCGTCCGCGGCGCGGCGGGCGAGCCGGGCGACCTCGGCCAGCGGCAGTCCCGCCTCGGCGGCGGCGCCCGCGACCTTGTGCACCAGGACCGTGCCCGCGATGCCGCGGCGGCCCGTGCGCGAGGCGGTGTCCAGCGCCACGTCGTCGGCGACGACCACGGTCTCCACCGCCAGGCCCTCGGTGCGGGCCAGTTCGGCGGCGAGGCCGAAGTTGAGCCGGTCGCCGGTGTAGTTCTTGACGATCAGCAGCACGCCGCCGGGGGAGGCGATCGCGCGGATGCCGTCGAGGACCGCGTCGACCGACGGCGACGTGAAGACCTCGCCCGCCACGGCGGCGGTCAGCATGCCCGCGCCGACGTATCCGGCGTGGGCCGGCTCGTGGCCGGCGCCGCCCCCGGAGAGCACGGTCACCCGGCCGGCGGCGACGACCTGCGCGATGTCGGAGCGTACGGCCGTGGTGGAGCCGGCCAGCCGGGCGATGCCGGCGCTGGTGCGGGTGAGCCCGTCGAGGGCCTCGGCGACCACGTCGCCGGGGGCATTGATCAGCTTCTTCACCCCGTCAATTCTCCTCGCCCCGGCGGCCGCTGTCCCGTTATGCTGCGGTCGTGATCAGCGTCAACCGCGAGCGACGCCGGACTTTTTCCGCCCGGTTGCGCTGACACGCGTCCTCATTCCGGCGGGTTGCCGCCGGACGGGACCCGCTCTCTCTTCCGAACGGGTTCCCATGAATCTCGAAGCACTCCTGTCCACCCGGCTCACCGATGTTCTCGAGGAGCCGGCCGTCCGGCGCTCGCCGCACGCCGACTTCCAGTCCGGAGCCGCCCTCGCGCTGGCCCGGGTGCGGCGGAAAGCGCCGCGGGAGATCGCCGCCGACGTGGTCGCCCGGGCCGACCTGGCCGGCCTGGCCACGGCGGAGGTCTCCGGCCCCGGCTTCGTCAACTTCACGATCAGCGACGCCGTGCTGGCCGCCGCGGCGACCGAGGTGGCGCGGGATCCCCGGCTGGGCGTGCCGCAGACCGAGCAGCGGGAGACGGTCCTGGTCGACTACTCCGGGCCGAACGCCGCCAAGGAGCTCACGGTCGGTCACCTCCGGCCGACCGTCATCGGGGACGCGCTGGTGCGGGTGCTCGAGTGGCTCGGGCACGACGTGGTCCGGGCGAATCACCTCGGCGACTGGGGCACGTCGTTCGGCATGCTGATCGAGCACGTGATCACCAGCGGTGACTGCTCGTATCAACAGGCCCGGGCCAGGTTCGACACGGACGCCGGCTTCAAGCGGCGGGCACAGCAGCGGGTCGTGCTGCTGCAGTCCGGGGACGCCGAGACGCTGGGCTGGTGGGAGCGGCTGGTCACCGAGTCGAGGCGGGACTTCCTGACCGCGTACGAGAGACTCGGGGTGACCCTCACCGACGGTGACTTCGCCGGGGAGAGCAGCTACCAGCCGTGGCTGGCCGAGGTCGTCGAGGAGCTGACCGCCAAGGGTCTGCTCGTGGAAAGCGACGGTGCCCTGTGCGCCTTCCCGCTCGGGCGGGACAGCGCCCCGCTGATCGTCCGCAAGAGCGACGGAGGGTACGGGTACGCGACCACCGACCTCGCCGCCCTGAGGTACCGCACGGGGCACCTCGGCGCGACCCGGCTCCTGTACGTCGTCGGGGCGCCCCAGCGGACCCACTTCGCCATGGTCTTCGCGGTCGCCCGGGCGGCGGGCTGGCTGCCGGAGGGCGTGCACGCCGAGCATGTCGCCTTCGGCTCGATCCTCGGCCCGGACGGCAAGATGTTCCGCAGCCGGTCCGGCGACCCGGTCCGGCTCGCCGGGCTGCTCGACGAGGCCGAGGCCCGGGCC
>NZ_JAUQWH010000170.1 GCF_030757795.1 Actinoplanes oryzae | reverse complement strand
CTCGCACGTTCAGCGGGACCGACGACTCGGCCAGCAGGTGGAGAACGACCGCAAGGGGCTCTTGGGCGAAGACGGCGTGGAACAGCCGGGAGTCGGACAGAGCCAGGAAACGCAGCGACCCCCTCGTCGCGACGTGAACGCCGGCGCCCCGTGGAACAAGCTCTTCCTCATCGGTGTCATCCCACTTGACTTGGTAGTTCGTCCCGTCATCCGCGACGACCGATCCGGCTCGGGTGCGGCGTACGCCGAACGAATCGGACACCTGGACAAGACCCTGATCTGCGCTCACAAATGCGACTGTAATGCTTGTCGTCGCGGCCGGGCGCCGACCGGAGTCAGCCCATACGGGCCAGGCTCATCGCCGTCCGCGCCCAGCGCCAGCTTGGCGGAACAACTCTGAGAGCGGATGGGCGCCCACCGATCAGCCACAAGCATCAATGTCCGGAACCCCATACGACGACGCCGGGCAGCTGGACAGCAGAAGGACGAGGCGCTTGCCGGCCGCCCGTACGGAGAGACCGGTGAGCCTGTCACTCGGCTCGAGGTCGAGTGTGAACGTGTGTTCCTCCCGGGCCGATCGAGGCCGGCCGAGCACGTTCCGCCCACCGCCGCCCGCACCGATCCCTGCCCCAGCGAGCCACCCCGGCCACCGCCTACCAGACCCGCCCGAAAGCCCGCCCCGGCCGGCAGCCCACCAACAAGACCCACGAGCGGCTCCGCCACGACCGCATCGACAAAGCAGGAAGATCACCCTGCGCTACAACGGGCAGCGCACTAAGTAGTTTCAGCGTCGGCGCCCGCAAGAAACTCATTCGCGATCGAGTAAAGGCTCTTACCCTCGTACGTCCAGGCATCGGGACCGGACAGCACCCTAAATTCGCCCGTTGCCATTTCGACGATGTTCTGCGCAAGTTTCGATGCAGACCAGCAGTCGACATCAGGTGCACCCGCCCATTTAAGAGGCTTCGCCCGGTCTCCACTCCATGTTGTCGTCGACCGATTCGGGTCCGCTTCCATCCAAGCACGCACCGCCGCAACCGATTGTGGCCGTACAAGCGTCTCGACGCTCAGCGCTAAAGTGGCGCCCTTCGGGATCAGACCGTTATCGACAATGACCGCCACGGAGCGTTGTCGACGAGACCGGGCGGCCAATTCTGCGCTGACGCCGGAGGTACCTTGTTGAACCGTTGGTCCGAGGATCCGATCTGCGATGTCGTCAATTGGGAAGATCTGTTGAAACGTGGCACAAAGTTTCCTCGACTCGTCCGGCTCTCTAAAAAGGCTGAGCTCAATACACTGGATAACGAGATCGCGAGGAGCGAGCTCGGTCAACCAGTTGACGGTAGTCATGACTTGTGAAGGAAAGCGCTCTGCGATGAGGACGATGCGAGGTCGCGTCAGCAGCTCCTCGCCCCAGTCGCCTTCGACGTGGTCGGCCAATGCCGCAAGTCCTGCTTCCGGGGTCAGGGGCGACTCTTGCGGTGACTTATTGAGATAGTCCGCGTGTACCGAGCCGAGGGATTCCTTGGTAAATCCTGCAACCAGGGCAGCGTACGTCAATGCCTGGAGATGCACGCGCTTATCGCCGTCGCGCTTAAGTTCTACGACAACGAGCTGTCCGGTGGAGTCGAGTCCGAGAATATCCAAGCGCTCTGCCGCGACCTGCCCGCCGCTGGTCGCCCAGCGATCAAACTGCTTCGTGACGATCCGTACACTGCCGCCGAGTATCTCCGGGTGGTCAACGACCCAACGTTCGAGATGCTCGACCTCAAGCAGGCCCTGTTCGGCCATGGCAGAGCGCTGGAACGGCGTTGCATCGACACCGTCAATGCGGAAGACATACGCTGCAGGGCTCATAATCACCTTCCTAGGTGTTTTAGTGCCACATGCGAGTAGAGGTTCCAGGACAGGGCTGCTAAGAGGCCACTTGCTAAGTACGGGCTTAGCTGGCCAGCACCCGCTCCCGTCGGTGCGTCGACCAGCCTTGGTCTCGCGATCATTCGACGGACCGAGGGAGCAGATCCGGCTCGGCACGCAACGCGCGAAGGCCCAAAGTCTCTTGGGCGATGCGCTGTCGCTGCTCAAGCAGTTGCGCGACTGGCTGGTGTAGATCTTGCGGCATCCAAGCAACGAGCGTGCTCGAGGCCTTGGCGCCGGTGTTCGACCTGTCTGGGCGGGGAACGCCGCGGTCAAAGATCCAGCGGTACAGCGCGGCGGCCGGTTGTAGCGGTGGCAACCGTTGGGCGTTTGCCATCGCCGCAGCGCTGACTGCGATGCGCAAGCCGGCGACGTCAAGGTCGCCTACGTAGTAGAGCGCAGTCGGCACCGGATCGAGCAGGGCCACCGCTGTAATGGAGGTAGGGAACTGGTTGCCGCAGCCCCAACCGATGTGCAGATCCGGGCGAACATCCGGGTCGAGCTGCCGGGCGGCTTGCAGGAGCGAGTGGAACGTAGCGTTGTTCTCCGCCACTAGTAGCCGTGTCGGTCCTCTTCCGGGCACGTGCTGGGAGGGGAAGGGTATGGGCGTGGGATAGCAGGCAAGGAGGTCGAGGGTCAGCACGCCGGTAGTGAACAGTCGTTTGGTCGTTTCGATGGCGAGAGCCTTCTCATCGTCGAGGATCTCCAGCGAGCGCTCCTCGAGAGGGACAGCTTCGGCGCCGCGGTTGTTCCGCAGCCAGGTAGCGATTCTGTCAAGGAGTTGGTGTTCGTCCGGCCGGGTGGCGATCGCGGCGGCTGCTTCGAGTGCTTGCGGCCAGACTCGCGGTGCCGGTGTTAACCGGACCTGGCGGGGCCCGGTCTTGCCCACCCAGAGCGGTAGGGGCGGGTTCGTCCGGTTGTCCCAACCCGAGCGTGTCTTCGGCAGCACGACGGCGCCTGCTTCGGCGAGGCCGGCCAGGGCGGCGGCAAGCCGGGTTCTTGCTGTGGGATCGCCGACGAGTGTCGGGTCGGCGGCGGTGGCGTGCCGCAGCAGTCCGTCGACCCGTACGCGGCTTGTCGGCTGTTCCGCGACATAGGTGGCGATGATGTCGCCCAGCGCTGTCGTCATGGCGACGCCTCCGTCTGGGACTGGTTTCCCCCGCCGCTGGACGATTCGTCGTGTGCGACGCGGACGCCGGTGATGAGTCGCTGGTCAGTGTTGGTAAGGGCGCCGTCCGGGACGATGTAGCGGCGGTTCCGGGTGCGACCCGGCCGGTTGTCCAGCCGGATGACGTTGGGAAACCGCGAAACGGCATCGGGGTCTTTCACCCCGGTGGTGTACACGAGCTGAACTTTGTGGGCAGCGGCGACTGTCCGCTGGAGTCCGACGAGGCTGCCGTGTGAGGCGCGGCCGATCGGGTTGTCGAGCAGCAGGACACCGCCGGAGCGGTCACGGCGTCCAGCGTTGGCGGCGCGCAGCGCCGCGATGGTGCAGTAAAGCGCGACGCAGACGGTCAGTTTTTCTCCGCCGGACCATTTGCCGAGCCGGGTGATGTCTTCCGTGGTAGGGACGAGGTCGAGCGCGGGTTTGAGGACCTTGACGGTGAAGCCTCGGGTTCCGGCCGCCTCGTGAACGGCGTCCTTGAGCAGCGGCAGTCCTTCCGGTTTGACGCCGTCGGCGATACGCCGCTCGACGACGCGGTTGACGTAGGTGCGCAGGTCGGCGTCGCTGGCGGGCGCTTCGAAGGAAATTCTGAGCATCTGTTTTCCGGCCCAGCCTCCGGTTTTCGTCGCTACTCGCGAGTACCGTTCGGCTTTGCGCAAGGTGTCGAGGGTGTTCGAGACTAGGCGGGCGAGGGAGTCGGTCACAATCGCCTGATCCTTGGCGATGTCGGCGAGTTCGCCGTCGATCATGTTCGCGCGCAGTCTGAGCTGATTCGCAAGGGTGCCCGCATGCTGCGCCAGTACTTCTTCGTTGTCGTGGACGACGCGGTCCTTTGCGGGTGTGGTAACCGCGGGATACCTGCTGCCTGTTGTCCGTAGGTCCCCGACTGCGTTCGCCCGGGAGATTGCGGCGTCGCTTGCGCGCTTCTCCGTGGCACGCAGGGCCCGTATCAGCGCCTGCTTGTGGGTCTTGGCCTCGTCGTCGGTCCCAGCGAACGGCGCGACAACCCAGCCGGCCGGGTCGGGAAGACCATCGGCGAGCAACTCAAAGGCAGTGATCCGAGCCTGATAGTGGCCCTGCTTACCCTCAAGGTCGCGGAGTTCGCCCTCTGCGGCTGTCCGCTTCTCAACGCACCCTTGGCCGATCTCATCCTGTTCAACTGCCAAAGCGTCGGACTGCTCCGCGGTGGTCGGCTCGATCAGCAATGCGCGCTTGGGCGGATCGGTGCGTCGCCTCCGAATCCTGGCGAGCGTCGCATCGTGCCGTTCGATGTCGCCGGAGGCGCGGCCGTTCCGGCCGACCGCCTCCTCCTTCGCCTTCCGGGCGGCAGCCAGTGCCGCCGCCCGAGCCGGCTTGGTCTGCCCCTCCGCGGTTACAAGCAGGGCGGCAGCACGTTGCCGGGTCTCGGCGATGACCGCGGCGAGCGCCTGTTCTTCGGTCGACAGCCCCGTGGTGAGGTTGCGCTCCCGCTCGGCGAGGACCGACTGGGAGGCCTGGACCTGCCAGTTGCGGGCAGCCTCCTGATGGCGGGCGCGGAGGACGTCGAGGGAAACCGCCGGATCGTCGGGGCTCTGCGGATCGGAGTCGAGGAATGTCAGGCCGGCGGCCTCGGTCCGGTATGCGCCGGCGGTCCTGCCCTCGGTATCGGCGAGGCTGCTCTGCTCGGTCGCGTCGTCGAGGGCATTGTTCGCCTCCTCCGTGCAGCGGTTGGCCTGATCGCGGGCGCGCTCCGATCGCGAATCAGCCTCAGCGAGGTCGCGACGCCACTGCGAGGCTGCCTCCACCTTTTGAATCAGGCTGGAAAGGCGGGCGCGAGATGTCTCGATACGGGAGATCTGTCGCTGCGTCCCCTGCTCGGCCGCTGTGTCCCCGGCCTCCGCTTCATCAAGTGCGGCGAGTTCCGCGCCAGTTTTTTCGAGTGCTGCCGCGATGCCAAGCAGGGTGTTGTCGAGGTCGTCGACGCGGCCGGTGAGGCTTTCGAGGTGCCCAGTGGGGCAGTCGGTGAGCAACTCGGCGAGCTCGCTGAGCAACGCCCGGTCGGCCGCACGCGCTTCGGACAGCCGGGACTGCTGCTCGGTGTACGTCTCGGCGCGGGCGGCGACCTGTCGCATGTGGCCTTCGGCCCAGGCAGGGTCCACCAAGCCTCGATGCAGACCGGCCCAGACCGGATCCGATTCATCGGGCCCTATCTTGATGGCGCTGACGATCGCGGCGGCAGCCTGGGCGGTGTAAACCCCGACGAGTGCCGTGGTTGCCGTGTCAACGATGGCCAACGCGGTCTCGGCCTCGTCTGCCTGGGCGGTGGGAATGACGAGACCGACGCCGAGGCGCGCGAGGTCCGGATCGGTGACCGTTTCCAGCAGGCGTGCGCTGGGTAGCAGCGTGCGCAGGTGGGCCCAACCGGTTTCGGCAGTGATGTCATATTCGGTCAGAACGGCCTGGACCCGTTCGGCGTCGAGGGTGGTGGGTAGGAGCCCGGTGCGCGCGTGTACGTCGAGGATGCGCTGGTCATCGATGCGTTCGGCCTCAAGCCGAACGAGGGCCATGTCGGTATCGACGATCGCGTCTGACAGCCGGCGGGTCAGGGTGTCCGCCTCGGCCCAGAGATCAACAGGGGCGTCGCCGGTTGCCTCGGTCAGATCCTGCACTCGTTCGCGGGCGACCAGCTTGGAAGCGCGTTCGGCAAGTGCGGCGTGTTCCTCCGCAAGCCGGGTGCGTTCCGCGTCGAGGCGGACCTGCTCGCCCGTCTGCATGGTTAGTGTGCTCATCAGTGCGCGTCGAACCGCCGGCCGCTGTTCACGACGGCTTTGGATCTCTTCCAGAACGCCCGTGAGGGTCACGTGCTGTTCGGCGAGAACGGCGTCGTGCTCGGCCGGATCGGTCTGTTCGCTTGGGAGCGCGCCGTCGCGGACGGCCGTGCGCAGGTCTGCGGTCAGCGACTCCAGCCGAGCTGTCGCGGTCGCCGCGTCCTTGTCGGCTGCCTGAGCCTGCTGGTCGGCTTCCTTCGCCGCGGCGCGGTAGGCCGCCACGTCTGCCTTCGCCACTTTGGCGGCTTCGGCAGCCGCTTCGGCTCCGGCCTGGTGTGCTCTAGCTAGAGTGTGCAGCCGGGTTCTCAGGCGCGCGCTGTGCTCGTCGTGTTCGCGCCGCAATGGCGCGGTGCGCTCGCGTTCCTCACCGGCCTCTCGCCGGGTGCGCTCCAACGCGTCCAGCAGCTCTTGCTTCTGCGCCAGATGTTCGGCTGCTTCCCATGCTTCGATGAGACCGGCGGCATCCTTTACGTCGTTATCGGCCCGGCTGAGTTGCTCCTGCGCGGCGCGCAATCGCATCTGGGCGGCACGTTCCTCGTACAGGTAGACGAGCTCGTAGGCGGCACCGCCCTCGGTCACGGCAGCAGCGCGGCGCTTCTCGATGCCGTCACGCTGCTCGGCGAGCGCCTCGATTCGGTTGTTCGCTTGGGAGACGGTCGCGGCGAAGGCGGCGGACAGCTTGGCCGCCTCGTCGACGGCCTGCTGCAGGGCGAGCGCCGCCGCGCCGACCTCCAGCTGGCAGACGTGGACGCGGTCTAGGCCCGTTGCCGAGTCGAGGCAGAAATCACGCTCGGCTGTCTTAGCGGGTTTGGTCGCGAGTAGCGACGCGATCGAGGCCAGGCGATCCGCGACGCCGATCGCGTCTTCAGGTGCGACCGTGAGATCGATGAGCAGGTCGATGAACTCGCGGGCCGACGAAAATCGGAACATGTCCTCCACGCCGCCCTCGACGTGGTTCATCTGTTTCTGCGTGCGAAATAATGCTGGGTCGAGACCTCGGCTGGTCAGCGCGGCCGTCCACTCGTGTTGCTTCTCGGCGATGACCAGATCCATGGCCTGCGGGTAGGTCGCCGCAAATTCCTTCAGAGCGGCGACATAGTCCGCCCGGTGACGCGGTTCACCGGCAGCATCGAGGATGGGAAGGCGTGGCAGGTCGAGTACGTCCGGCACCGCGTAGAACGCGTAGAAGGTCGTGTCGAGCCGGTCGCGGGCCCGGTCGGCGTCAGCGGGCCGGCGCAGGTCGGACCACTCATAGACGACACCGGTGATAAGGATACGGTCCGGTGAGCCGTCCAAGGTGTCCGAGGCGGCCGGATGCCATGCCGCGACGGTGTGTGCAGTGTCGCCGCTGTCGACATAGTCGGTGAGGCTGCGTTTGACCGTACGACCCATGAAGTCGATCGCTCTCGGCAGCAGCAGCGCATAGAACAGCGACAGCAGCGATGATTTGCCGCCACCGTTGCGCAGCCACACGACCGAATCGGCGGGGTGGCCGCTGCCGCCGTCCGGGGCGGTGAGGTCGAGCATGACGTCGGTGAAGCGGGCGGATCGTTCTCCGATCGAATGGAGCCGGAACGCGGCCAGATGATAGGTCACGCCTCCTCCCCGTTGTCGGCTGCGAAGGGCTGGCTGGCAGCCTGCGGCCGTCGGGCGATTTCCGCCAGGAAGGTGTAGGCGGGTTCGCTGGCCATGTCCTTGACGTGGATCCGGAATCGCTCGGTGAGCATCCAGGTCCCGCCGGTGCTGTCGGCACGGGCCATGCCTTGCTCCACGAGCCAGCCCAGAATGTTGCGAACCCAGTACAGGGTGCACTTGGGTGACAGCCGTCCGGAGCCACGACCTCTGTCGCCGACGAGTGTGGAGGGCATCTCGTGGTAGGCGCGCCACGCCTCGTCCAAGCCGTCGTCGGGAACCGGCTCGCCGGCGGCGTCGTGCTTCTGCATGCGCTCGCATACCGCGCGCATCCATTGCTCAAATTCGACGTCCGTGACCCGGCGGACCCGTTCCTCTTCCAGGTCGGCCGGTGCGGGGTAGGCGTAGGCGGCCACGCCGACTAGGACGAGGCCGGCCATCAATCGCCCGATCCGAGTCGCCGCGTGGGGCATGTCGCCGACCCGGAAGGCGAACGGCGACTCGGGGCTGACGCCGAGGACGAGCCCGAAATTGCCGTCGGATAAGACCTGGGCGGACAGACCGTGCAGTACGGCATCGGCGGCGATCCGAAAGTCGGACTCGGTACGGTATCGGCCGAGCACTCTGCGGTATTCCTGACTGCGTCCGGGACGCTGGGTGGGCTGTATCGCGTACGCGATCAGGGTTCCGATGTCGGTGTGATCGTTCTGTGTCAGAGTCATACCGCCTCCGCGTGTTTCCACGGATGCTCGGTGACCGGTTGCGGGGCAACGGTTGCCAAGGCCTCGGGGTGAGGGGCGATGATCAGGTCGTCGCCGTCCCAGCCCGGCAGATCGACCTTCAGGTCATCGGCGTCCGCGACGGCGCGCGGCCCGAAGATCCGTGCGGTCAAGTCGACCGATGCAGTGTGTTCGGTGTCGGTCGCCTCGGGTGCGAAGCACCACAGCGCGGCCAGCGCTAAGATCTCCGCAGCTCGTTGCCGGTCAGCGCTGCTGTCGAGGCCAGGGTCCGTCAGGGCGTCAACAAGCAAGGCCGACAGACGAGTGGGCAAGCCGGTCCTGACGACGACTCGCCGGGCCGCGTCCAGAATGTGCGGCCCGATCGTCGGCGGATCTGGATCTCCCGCCTCGTCATCGTCGTCGAGTTCACGATCATCGGCGGCGGAGTCACGGACCGCCCACAGGTCGTAGATCAGTCGGTACAGCCGGGGCAGTTTCGGAGGTCGCGGACCCGTGATGTCCGACAGCCACCTGTCGGTGATTGCCAGCGCAGTTTCGCTGTCCAGAGCGAGCAATGGGGCAAGGATCTCCCGGCTGATGTCGGGTAGGTGCCCCAGCGCCGGCGGCCGGAACGACTGCCGGTCTTGCTCCTCCAGGAACACCCCTCGGGCGGCGATAACCTGCCGGTGCAATGCGTCGTGGCGGCGCGAGCACTCGGTGAGCAGCGCGGCGATCCGAGCCGCCGCCATGGTCACCTGCTGATCATCGGATTCCAGTGACTCGCGGACCTTAGCGAGCAGGCGGTGCTCGGCCTCCATGCGGCCGGCGATGTGTTCCCGAGCCGTGGTGAGGCGTCGCGGAACGGCCGTCGCCCATTCCTGGATAACGGCGCGCAGATCCCTGCGCGTGTTCTTGATCAGCTCATGAAGGTCCTCGGCGAGCGACACCGACAGCAGCCGAGCCCGGACCGCGGCACGTTCAGCGGCATCGAACGCGCCCTTCGCCAGCTGGCGTTCCAGCAGCACTTCGTTCGCCACCTGCTCGTCCTCGACATCGAACTCCAGCCCGCCCACCAGCGCGTTAATCGCGTCTCGGGTGGCGTACAGCACGACCTCGCCCCGCACTGGGTCCTCTCGTTCAACCAGCAGCCGAAACTGCACCTGCCGTCGCTGGTGGCTCCGGGCCTTGTCGGTGAAGTCGCTGATCCTGTAGGTGAACGGCGCCTCCCGCTCGCCTCGGTTGAGAAGGGCGTCGACGGTGTGCTCGCCGATGCGGCGGTGTTCCGAAGCGGGCCGTTCCGGTGCGGTACGCCGGGCGAGTGTGGTGAGTCCACCTACGACGTCGTTGTAGGTGGCCTCCTCCGCGAAGCCCTGCTGGGCGATGACGAGATCAATGGCGGCGAGGGCGAACGTCGCGATGTCGTAGGTGGCCGCCGGCCACTCCTGCCGATTGGCGGCGATGATCGCTTCGGTGATCGGGCGCGACCGCATGAGCACCGCAACCCGCGCCGGGAAGGTGGGGTCGAAGACGGAGAGCTCCGCTGGTGCGGGTGACCCTGACACGGCGGAGCCACTGGGCCAGTCGAACAAGTCGTCCACTTATCCCCTTCCATGCGATTCCGTATTCGTACGGTAACCGTATGTCCAAGTCAATCAATGGCTATGCTGGGCCGCGGCGTGTCTGGTGACGTCCAATAGGCGACAATCACGGTTCACTTCGACGTCTGCCTGAGGGTCGCGACCATGGCACGCGACTCGGTGTGCAAGTGCCGGAGCTCTCCGGCCGTAAGAGCCAGTTCGTATCCGTGATGATGTCCGGCCCGCGACAACGCCCACCACAGATAAGCCGCCCGCTGCGCGGTCTCGGCACCGGCGTACTCCCGCAGCATCATCAGCTGCGCCCGCCGATTACGACATTCCGCCACGCTGGGAGCCATCGCCTGCCAGTAGCGGTCCAGTGCCGCCTCCAAGGCCAGACGAAGGAGCCACGCACTCGCCCGCGGCCAGAGTCCGCGAGTACCAGTGGCCGGCCTCGTCATCAGGTCGGCGGCGCTGGCCAGGTAGCTCTCGGCAGTGATCATTTCAGCCTCGCAACGAGACGAGCCACGTCGGCCACAAGCTGTTCGGGGTCGTTGACGGCGGCGCCGTGGGCGCCTTCTTTGCAGGTGCGCAGGGCGGTTGCCGCCCACCCGCCGTGCGCGGTGTTGAGCTTGCCGAAAACCTGGCCGCCGGCATCCATGTCGTTAAAGAGAGCGAGCGCGGCCACCTGCATCGTGGTGCGGGCGCGGCCGATCAGGGCATCGACATCGCGATGAGGTTCGCCGCGACCGATCCGACGGGCACGGATGATCTGGTGGAAGCGAGCTTCGAGGCCCGACCGGCAGTAGGTCACGATGACCGGCGTACGGACCTCGACAGGCATGTCCCGCGTTTTGGCCAGAGCCGCAGCGTCGTCGAGGTAGCGCTTCACCGGGTCGATGTTCTTGCGGATCTCCACCGTCGAGTTCTCCCGGCGGACGACCTCCCAGATGGTTGCGCCAATCTCGAGGCGACGGACGGCTTCCGGGAGCCGATCGTCGTGGGTGAAGACGATGATCTGACGGGTCTGCGCGAGGTCGGCGAAGACCCGGGCGAGCCCGTCCACCTTGGCGGGGTCCATGCTCTGCACCGGGTCGTCGATGATGAGGAACCGGAACGGGCTGGCGTCCGCGCTGGCGCGGGGCAGAAACACGGCCAGACCGAGAGCCTGCATCTCCCCCTGGCTCATCACCGACATCGCGCTGGTCGCGGTGCCGTCCACGTGGCCGGGAACGCGACCCGTCGCCGGGTGCTCGACCCGTCGAGTTTCATCCCCGCCAGCTCGACGTGGCTCTCCTGGCGCAGTTCCTCCCAGATCTGCTGCGACCGGGCGGCGAACGGCGCCAACTGCTCCGCGCGAAGGTTCTCGATCAGTGGCTTGTACCAGTCGAGGGCCTCCTTGACGCGCGCCAGCGGAGCCTCGTGAACACGCGCCGCGACGGCGTCGGCATGCCACTGCTGCAGTTGGGCGGCGAGGTCACGCCACTGGTCGTGACGCGCCTGCAACCAGAGGATGGCCGCTTCGCGTACCGCCGCGACCGTCTGGAGCAACGCTGGATAGGTGCTGGTGAGATGCGTGGCTACCGCTTCCGGGTCGGCATCGGCGCTGAGACCCGACCAGATGGTCCACGCCGTCCTGAGCCGCTCGCGGAGGTCGGCTGGGAAGTCCTCCGGCAGCGTCGTGGGCACTCCCGCGCCGACCGGAAGTGCCTGGACCTTCCGGCGCGCGACGGCCAGGCTCTCCATCGCGGAGCGGCGGGCAGCCGCATCGTCGCGGATGCGATCCAGTTCCGCTTGAGCTTCGGTACGCCAATGCTGGTCCAGCACGCTGGCACGGCACAACGGGCACGGGCCGCCACCGTGCGCGTCATAGTGTTCGGTGGCAGCTTCAAGCAGCCGGGCCATGCCCTCGGTGACGCTGCTGTCCGGTGCCTCCCGGACACAGACCGCAGCCGCCGTCAGCGTGTCCGCCACCGCGGTGACCTCCTCGGCCGTCGGCAACGGCGGCAGGCTGACCAGCCTCCGGTACGCCGTCACCTGAGGGTCGACGTCGTCCGTGTTGCCCAGCAGCCGGTCGACGGCGTCAAGGTCGGGCCGAGTGGACGCGAGCAGCTTGGCCGCCGCGCGGGCACGCTCGTCGTCGACCCCGCCGAGCGCCTGGCGGAGGGACTTTCGCCGGTCGGACACCGCCTTGAGCTGGGTGTCCAGTTCGCGCCTGATCTGCTTCAGCAGGCTCTCGGCGTTGGTGATCGGCTCGATGGCCAGCAGCGGCGCGAGCGCGTCGAACAGGTCGCTGGGCCGCGACGAGATGAGCCGGCCCAGATCGTTGGCGGTCAGCAGCGGGCGGTACGCCTCCAGGGGCTGGCGCCATCCGAGAGCGTCGACGTCGGCGTACGTCTGGTCGCCGTGGCGGACGTCGGCGGCCGCATCGCTGGGTTCGGCGGCGTCGTCGCGCCAGCGGCGGCGCAGGTGCACGGGTGCGGGAGATCCGTCGAGGCGCGCTGTGACTTCGATGGCCGCCTGGTCAGGATGGTGCAGGTTGCGCCAGCCCTCGCGGAAGATCCGGTTGTTCTCGGCCCAGCGCTTGCTGTCGCCGGTGAGAGAGAGCTCGACGGCCTCGGCGAAGCTGGACTTGCCCGAACCGTTGCGCCCGATGACCAGCGTCAGACCGGGTTGCGGCTGCAGATGCAGCGCGGCCTTGGCGCCGATGCCGCGAAAGCCGGTCACCGTGATGCGCTCGAGGAAGACGTGCCGCTGCTCGGCCGTCTCGGCCTCCCGGACAGGCAGGTCGGCCGGGGCACCATCAAGCACGACGCGGAGCTGGCGTTCCCCCGCGAAGGCGCCGAGAACGACCTCGGCGGTCTGATCGGAGGTGCGCTGCTCGGTCAAACGGTCGAAAAGATGCTCCAGAAGTGCGTGAGTCGTACTCACCGTCTGCTCCCATGCCGACGTTACGGTGGGCCGCCTCGGGGGAAGGCAACCTGAGGCAGTTACTGGGGATTGCTGGAACTTGCTGGGAGACTGTACGGTATCGGCATGGAACAAGTCGAGGCCCTCGATCGGCGGATCGAAGATCTGCGCACCGAGGTGCGACGGGCGCTGACCGCCGGCGACCGCGAGCGCGTCGCCAGCCTGCGAAAGCAGTTACGCCAGGCCCAGCGCGAGTGGGAAGCGCTCCTCGATGAAGAACTGGCGGACAAGACCCCGTTCGTCCCGGCTCCGCGACCCGCCTCCGGGCCACTTCTTCCCGTACGCGAACAGGTGCATCAGGCGTTGACCCTGCTCGGCGCGCCGGCGGCTCCGAAACTCGTGGTCGCCGTGCACGAGGCGTTCGCGACCGGCGAGCTGACCCCTACCAAGCTCACCAGCCTGCGGCGCGACGAGGAGCGCTCGTTCCAGTCCGCGCCGTACTCCCGCCCGTACTATCTCTGCGCCGCCCTGACCGCCGACCACCTCGCGCCGGCCCGAGGGCTGATCGCCGTCTCGTCCTGGCCCATGGCCACGCGGATCATCGGCCCGCTCAGCCTGCGCGTCGATTTCCTCACCGCCGCCAGTCGGCTTGCCGAACATCTGGAAAGGCTCGGCGAGACGGGCCCGAACGCCCGGCGGCTGCTGTGGCGCTTCGCCGCCACGATCCCGGGAGCAGCCACCAGCGCCAACGCCATGACCCCGGCCGCTGTCGCCGAGGTCGCCCAGGCCGAACTGGCCATCCACCTTGACGCCGACCGGTCGCACCGCGAAGCGGCCGCGAAGCGAGCCCTCGACCAGCTCACCCCGGCACAACAACTGTTCGGCACCCGGCTCGGTCGCGCCGCGGCCACCGGCTCCTGACCCCGCTCTCCCGTTCTTCCGCGAAGGAACGAAGATGTCCGACGACACCCCCCACCGACTCCATCGGCTGCGCGGCTCCGCTCCCGCGAAGCGGCACAACGCCCGTACGGTGGCCGCTCTGACCGGAAACCCGGGCTGCGCGCGGCGTGCCGTGCTCGACGCGGCCGGCATCGACAAGGACGCGCTGGCCAAGCAGATCGGGTTCCCGGCCAAGTTCGGCCAGTCCCAGTTCGCGATCACCCGGGGCAACTCGTTCGAGGCTCAGGTGAAGGCGAACGGGTACGCCGAGTTGCTGCGTCTGCTGCGCGAGGTCCTCGGCCTGGAGATCGAAGAG
The DNA here is from genome assembly GCF_030757795.1 of Actinoplanes oryzae. GTDB lineage: Bacteria > Actinomycetota > Actinomycetes > Mycobacteriales > Micromonosporaceae > Actinoplanes. The sequence continues at coordinate 4,973 of NZ_JAUQWH010000170.1, read as the reverse complement.
GTGGGCAGCACCGACCTTAACGACGTCGGCGGCAACGCGAGCCAGGAGGTGCGGCACACCCGCGCCCGCCAGGCCCTCAAGGCCGCCGTCGAGGGTCGCGAGCCGCTCACGTTCCTCGACCACCCGCTGCTGAGCCTCGACGTCGGCGGCAACATCGTCTACCTCGAGCCCGACCTGGTCGCCTTCCACCACGACGGCGTCCTGCACGTCGTCGAGATCAAGTCGTTCGCGATCATCGACGACCAGGCGGACGGGTCGAAGGTCGCCGCGGCTGCCCGGCAGTCGGCCGTCTACGTGCTCGCGCTGCGCCGCCTGCTTGGCGACGACAAGGTCTCGCACGACGTGGTGCTGGTGTGTCCGAAGGACTTCTCCAATCAGCCCACGGCGGTCAAGATTGACGTACGCAAGCAGCTGATCACCCTGGACCATCAGCTCACCCGTCTGGCGCGCATCGACAACCTGGTCGAGCAGCTGCCGAACGGGCTCAGCCTCGACCTCGCCACCCAAACTCCCGACGAGTTGGTGTCCGCCTTGTCCATCATGGAGGCGCGGTACGCGCCGTCCTGCCTGAACAGCTGCGAGATGGCGTACTTCTGCCGCCACGAAGCCGCCGGCTGCACGTCGGCGCTGGGCACGACGGTCCGGGAGGAGCTCGGCGGAGTCGAGTACGTCCGACGGGCGCTCGACCTGGCCCAGAGCAAGGTGGTCGCGTCGGTCGAGGAGGAAGAGGCCGCCGCGATGCTGCGTACCACGGCCCTGATCTACGGGTCGGTCGCGGCATGAGCGCGATCTCCTCATACGCCCGGGCGCTCGCGGTCGACGGCGGACGGGCGTACCCCATCGCCACCCGGCGCCATCTGCACCTGAGCGACCACCCCCTGGTCTTCGTGCCGCTCACCATGGCCGGCGAGGCCAACGCACCGCTCGCGGCGATGATCGGCACCGACCGGGACAACCCGGCCATGCTGTTCGTTCCGCAGCCGCGCAACCGCACCCTGCGGTTCACCTTCGCCGACCAGCTCGCCGACATCATCCTTCGGTACATCGAAGATCGCCCCCGCCAGGGCGTCGAGACGTACGGCAAGGAAGCCAGGACGCGCTACCTGGACGCACCGCAGATGCTGGTGCCCAACCCGGCCGGCGCCGCCTTCGTGGGCCTCTTCGGCCGCTCGACCCGCTTCCGGCGCACGACCGGCGAGTACGCCGTGTCGCCGCAGGTGCCGCTGCTGGGACGCTGGCTCACCTGGTTCGGTGAGCGGTTCGAGCACCCCGGCTCGTCGGCGCTGGTCGCCATGACGTCCGCGCTCGGCCGGCACTGGGCGACCGGGCAGAGCGCGATGGAGGACGCCAACCTCGCCGCCCTGCTGGCCTGGATCGATCCGCCCGCCGGTGTGGCTGCGACTGACGCCGCGCGCGAAGCCGAGGATCCGACGATCTGGCCGCCGGCCGGCCCCAGCACCGACCCCACCTTCGACAACGAAATCCTGGCGCCGGCGATCCGCCTGTACGACGAGGGGAAACACGAGCGCGCCCTGGCCGTGCTGGAACGCGACCTGCGCTCGCAGCTCGAGCCGACGTGGCGGCTGATGTGGCAGGCGATCGACCTGCTGCGTACGTTGCCGCCGGGCGACACGGTGCCCGTCCGCTGGACCAACGACCGCACCGAGTTCACCAGCCACCACATCTACGTCAGCGGCGGCGGCTTCCCACAGGCCCGCCGCGATGGGGCGGTGGCCGCGGCGCGCCGGCTGCAACGCTTGGAACGGGAGCAGAACGAGTACGACGCCACGTGCGCCCTCGATGACCCGCTGGTGATGGCGAGCTTCCGAGTGACCGGCGAGGCTTTCGTCGGCACGGTCGTCGAGGTCGAGCCCGACCGCAAGATCCTGTCGGACAAGGGTCGCCGCGTCCTGCGCCCGCGCGTCGTCGTCCGCACCGGCGACCCGGTTCGGCTCCTCGCCGCGACCAAGCTGCGCTCCCCCAGCCGCCCGAAGCAGGACGTCACTATCCTGAGCGTCAACGGCGACGGGGTGGAGTTGCAGATCGAGAACGGCATGGGCCGCGCCGGAACCGCCGCACCGGGCACCGTCCCGACGCTCGGCGAGGAGCTCACCTACACCAGCGTGTTCCCGGAGAGCATGCGCTCACCGGAACTGCCGCCGCCCGAGGACACGCCGTGGACCCACGGCGGGCCGCCGAAGCCGTACACGCCGACCGACGACGACGCCCGCGAGGTGTGGGAATGACTTTCGACCCCGCCTACGAGGCATCGCAGGCGACGCTGGCCATTCTGGAAGACTTCCGCTCCGGCAAGCACCGCGGCGTGGTCGTCAACTCGCCGCCCGGCGCCGGCAAATCCACGTTGGTGGTCCGAGCCGCGGCCGAACTGGTCGAGGACGGCGAACGCCTGATGATCGTCGCGCAGACGAACGAGCAGGTCGACGACCTGACCGCCGCGCTCGCCGGCCGGCTCCCATCGGTCCTGGTCGGGCGCCTGAGCAGCACCGAGTATGTGCCGTCGGCGCGCGTCGCAGGCCTGTCCAACGTCGCCTGCGACAAGGACGCCAGCAACCTTGTCGGGTGCCCGGTCACGATCGCCACCGCGGCGAAGTGGGCATACGTCAAGGACCGCTCCTGGGAGTGGGCGATCGTCGACGAGGCCTATCAGATGCGTTCCGACGCCCTACTTGCCATCGCCCGCCTATTCGAGCGAGCCCTGTTCGTCGGCGACCCCGGCCAGCTCGACCCGTTCTCGGTGGTGGAGAACGACCGCTGGCGGGGGCTCACCTGGGACCCAATGCAGTCAGCGGTGGCCGGCCTGCTCCGCAACAACGACGGCGTACCCGAGTACCAGCTACCGGTCTCGTGGCGCCTGCCGCACACCGCGCAGGACGTGATCGCCTCGGCGTTCTACCCGTTCACCGGTTTCCGCACCGGGACTGGCCCAGGTGAGCGGGAGCTGACGTTCACGACGCGGGCCCTCGGCCGGACGCCCGTGGACGCCGTGGTCGAGGAGGCCGCCGCCTCCGGCTGGGGCTATCTCGAGCTCCCCGCCCGGCACACTATGCGTACCGACGCCGAGGCGGTCGACGCCGTGGCCGCCGTGGCCCGGCGCTTCGTGGAGCGAGGCCCCGTCGCCCGGTCCGGTTCGACGTCAGGCCCGGTGACGCCGTCGCGCATCGCCGTCGGAGCCGCCCACCGAGACCAGGTCGCCGCTTTGCGGGCCGCTTTGACCGATCAACCCGACATCACGGTGGACACCGCGAACCGCTTGCAGGGCCGGGAGTACGACGTGACGGTGGTGCTGCATCCGCTGTCGGGCCGCCGGGACGCAACCGCGTTCCACCTCGAAGCGGGCCGTTTGTGTGTGCTCACGTCCCGCCACCGCCAGGCCTGCGTCATCGTCGGCCGCGCAGGCATCCACGAACTGCTCGACGCTCACCCGTCAACAGAGCCCGTCCACCTCCACGAGCCGGTCAAGTTCCCCGACGGCTGGGCCGCCAACCAGACTCTTATGACTCATTTGGAGACACACCGGATCACTAGTTGAGGCCGATCGGTTTCGGACAGCGACATGACATAGGCTCCGACATTGCGGCGCGGAGCGCACGAGAGGAACACATATGAGCAGCGGACTATGGCGGCCGGTGGCCCCTGGTGTCCACCAGCTCGGCGTCAAGCTGGAGGAGCTCACTCCGGGCACTCGCCTGGGTGGAATCGCGGCTGGTGTGGTCACCGTGGTGAACGTCAAGTGGCACGGCTCCATGGCGATCACGTTGACCTACCGCGACGATGCCGGCCGGACTAGTGAGCGGCTGCTCTACCGCGATCACGAAGCCTCCCTGTCAATGGCGGAATCGTCGCGAGCCTTCTCCTTCGATGGTGACCCCGCGCTGTTCCGGCTCGCCGCGGAAGGCCTGCGCCTCCGCATGGCAGCGCGTTTCGACCCGATGCTGGCGGTGACGACCAGTAACCTTGATCCGCTCCCTCACCAGATCAAAGCAGTCTACGGGGAGTTGCTGCCGCGAACCCCGTTGCGCTTCCTGCTCGCCGACGATCCCGGCGCAGGCAAAACGATCATGGCAGGCCTCTACATCAAGGAACTGATGTTGCGGGGGGACCTGGCACGATGCCTGATCGTCGCGCCGGGCAGCCTGGTCGAGCAATGGCAGGAAGAACTGCTCGACAAGTTCGGCCTTCGGTTCGAGGTACTCACCCGAACTCTCATCGACACAAGCCTGGACGAGTCGGTCTTCGAGCACACGCCCTTGCTGATCGCCCGAATGGACCAGCTCTCCCGCGCCGAGGACCTCCGCGAACAACTCGAGCGTTCGGACTGGGACCTGGTCGTCGTCGACGAAGCCCACCGAATGTCCGCCCACTACTTCGGCGCCGAGCTGAAGACCACCAAACGTTACGAGCTGGGCCGCCTGCTCGGTAGGGTAGCCCGTCACCTGCTGTTGATGACGGCCACGCCGCACGCCGGGAAGGAAGAAGATTTCCAGCTTTTCCTTGCGCTGCTTGACGCTGACCGCTTCGAAGGCCGTTTCCGTGACGCCGTGCACTCGATCGACACCGGCGGCCTAATGCGTCGGATGGTGAAAGAGGAACTTCTCACCTTCGACAGTAAGCCCCTCTTCCCGGAAAGAGTTGCCGAAAGCCTTCGTTACGAGCTCTCCGACGACGAGCGGGCTCTCTACGAGGCTGTCACGCAGTACGTCCGGGAAGAGATGAACCGGGCCGAACAGCTCAAGGCGGAAGGCGACGGCCGCCGCGGAAACACCGTCGGGTTCGCCCTCACCGTCCTGCAGCGGCGACTCGCATCCAGCCCGGAGGCAATCCTGCGTTCGCTGGAACGGCGCCGCCGGCGCTTGGAGCAACGCAGGCAGGAAATGCTCGAGGTCCGAAATATAGGGGAAACAGGTCTGCAGCGTCGGCTGGACGAACTTCTGGGTCGCACCCCCGAGGCCCTC
>NZ_JAUQWH010000017.1 GCF_030757795.1 Actinoplanes oryzae | reverse complement strand
CCCCGAGCTGGAGCTCGAGTGGGCCAACTTCGACGCGCTCAACATCGGCCCCGACCACCCGGCGCGCGGGCTCATGGACACGTTCTACGTGGACCTGCCCGGCCTGGTCATGCGCACCCACACCTCGCCCGGCCAGGTGCGCACGATGCTCGGAGGCGAGCTGCCCATCCACGTGGTCAGCCCGGGCCGGGTCTACCGGACCGACGAGCTGGACGCGACGCACAGCCCGGTGTTCCACCAGATCGAGGGCCTGGTCGTCGACGAGGGCATCACGATGGCCCACCTCAAGGGCACCCTCGACCACTTCGCCAAGGCGATGTTCGGCCCGGACGCCCGCACCCGCTGGCGCCCGCACTACTTCCCCTTCACCGAGCCGTCGGCGGAGTTCGACGTCTGGTTCGCCGGGCACCGCGACGGCCCGCGCTGGGTCGAGTGGGGCGGCTGCGGCATGGTCAACCCGCGCGTCCTGACGGCGTGCGGCATCGACCCCGAGCGCTACTCCGGCTTCGCGTTCGGCATCGGCGTGGAGCGCACGCTGATGTTCCGCAACGGCGTGAGTGACATGCGCGACATGGTGGAGGGTGACGTCCGGTTCACCCGCGACTTCGGTATGGCGGTCTGAGGAAGATGAAGCTCTCCCTGTCCTGGCTCCGCGAGTACGTGGAGCTCCCGGCCGGTCTCGACCCGGCCGACCTGGAACGCAAGCTCGTGGACCTCGGCATCGAGGTCGAGTCGGTCGTGGACCAGTCCGCCACCGTCAAGGGCGGCCTGGTCGTCGGCCGGGTGCTGGAGATCGAGGAGCTGACCGGCTTCAAGAAGCCGATCCGCTTCTGCCGCGTCGACGTCGGCAACCCGGCGGCGCAGGAGATCGTGTGCGGCGCCCGCAACTTCGCGGCCGGCGACCTCGTCGTGGTAATCCTGCCCGGCGGCGAGCTGCCCGGCGGCTTCCACATCGGCGCCCGGAAGACGTACGGCAAGCAGTCCAACGGCATGATCTGCTCGGCGGCCGAGCTGGGCCTGTCCGGCGACCACGACGGCATCATCGTGCTGCCGCCGGAGTCCGCCGTGCCCGGCACCGACGCGCGCCCGCTGGTCGGCCTCGACGACACGATCGTCGAGGTGGAGATCACGCCCGACCGGGGCTACGAGATGAGCGTGCGCGGCATCGCCCGCGAGCTGTCCTACGCGTACGACGCCGCCTACACCGACCCGGGACGCCCGGCGACCTCCGCGGCGACCGAGCTGGTCCCGTACGAGGTCCGCGTCGACGACACCGTGGGCTGCGACCGGTTCGCGGCCCGCGTGGTGCGCGGCATCGACCCGTCGGCGCCGTCGCCGGAGTGGATGCAGCGCCGGCTGATCACCGCGGGCATCCGTTCGATCTCGCTCGCCGTCGACATCACCAACTACGTGATGCTCGAGCTCGGGCAGCCCATGCACGCCTTCGACCTGAGCCTGCTGCGCGGCGGGCTGGTCGTCCGGCGGGCGCACCCCGGCGAGAAGCTGACCACCCTGGACGGCGTCGCCCGCGTGCTCGACGCCGAGGACATGGTGATCTGCGACGACTCGGGGCCGATCTCGCTCGCCGCGGTCATGGGCGGCGAGACCAGCGAGGTCCAGCCGGACACCGTGGACGTGCTGCTCGAGGCCGCCCACTGGGACCCGGTCATGGTCGGGCGCACGGCCCGGCGGCACAAGCTGTTCAGCGAGGCCGCGAAGCGCTGGGAGCGCGGCGTCGACCCGCAGCTGCCGCTGGTCGCCCTGGACCGCGCGGTCGAGCTGCTGACCACGCACGCGGGCGGCACGGTCGACGAGCGGATCCTCGACCTCAACCACGTGACCCCGCCCGCGGTGATCACGCTGCCCGCCGACCTGGCCACCCGCCGGATCGGCGTGCCCTACTCCGCCGAGCGGGTCGCGGAGATCCTCACCCGCATCGGCTGCACGGTGACCAGCGCTCTCGACGTGACGCCGCCGTCGTGGCGACCGGACCTCGTGGCCCCGATCGACCTGGTCGAGGAGGTGGCCCGGCTCGGCGGCCTCGACGCCATCCCGAGCATCCTGCCGCCGGTCCTCGGCGGGGGCAGCCTCACCCCGGCCCAGCTGCGCCGCCGCTCGGTCGGGCGGGCCATGGCCGAGAACGGCTACGTCGAGGTGCTGTCGTACCCGTTCGTGGCGCCCGGCGCGGCGGACGCGTTCGGCCTCGAGCCGGCCGACCCCCGGCGCAGCGCGGTCAAGCTGACCAACCCGCTGTCCGAGCAGGAGCCGCTGCTGCGCACCTCGTTGCTGCCGCCCCTGCTGGCCACGCTCAAGCGCAACCTCGGCCGGGGCGAGCGCGACCTCGCCCTCTACGAGACCGGCACGGTCTTCCTGCCGCACCTGACCGCGACGGCCCCGCCGCAGCTCGGCGTGGACCACGGCCCGTCCGACGAGGACTGGCAGGCGGCCAACGCCGTCGTCCCGGAGCAGCCCTGGCACCTCGCCACGGTCCAGACCGGCGACGCGGCCCCGGCCGGCTGGTGGGGCGAGGGCCGCCCGGCCACCTGGTCCGACGCCGTCCAGTCGGCCCGCGTGGCGATCGCGGCGGCCGGCCTTGCCGAGGACCGCATCACCGTGCGGGCCGCGGAGTACGCGCCCTGGCACCCGGGCCGCTGCGCCGAGATCCTGGTCGACGGCGAGCCGGTGGGCCACGCGGGCGAGCTGCACCCGGCCGTCCTCGAGGCCCTCGAGCTGCCGAAGCGCACGGTCGCGATGGAGCTCGACCTGGACAGGCTGCCGGCCACCCCGGTCACGCAGGCCCCGGCCATCTCCACCTACCCGCCGGCGCTGATCGACGTGGCGCTGCTGGTGCGCGCGGAGGTGCCCGCGGCCGAGGTCGAGGCCGCCCTGACCGCCGGTGCGGGAGACCTGCTCGAGTCGGTGCGGCTCTTCGACGTGTACGCGTCGGAGCAGCTCGGCGAGGGCGTGAAGAGCCTCGCCTACAAGCTCACGTTCCGGGCTGCCGACCGTACGCTGAAGGTCGAGGAGGCCGTGGCGGCGCGCGACGCGGCCGTGGCACTGGCCGCCGAGCGCACCGGAGCGACGCTGCGCGGTTGACGGAAACGGGGCGCCTCGTGCCGGGGCGCCCCTTTCCCGGCATCAAGGCCGCAGGGGGATCGTCGCCGCGGCGGCCCCGCTGATCGCCGGCAGCATCGCGGCGATCGCGGGCGGTGCTCTCCTGGCCGGATCGCACCGCCCCCGGCGCTCGCTCAGCTGACCGGCTTCGTCCAGGAGCCCGGCGACGTGCAGTCGTCCACCGTGGCACCGGCGACCATGGTCTCCAGGTCCGCGCGGGTGATCGCCGTCTTGTCCTTGACGCTGACGACGAGGCCGCAGGTGCCCAGGGCAACGGTCAGGACGCTGGCGCCGGGCCGAACTATGTAGGGGCCGCTGTCGGTCTCGTAATAGTGGGCCGGATGTCCCGCGACAGTGGTGTCGAACTCGCCGGCGTGACCGGGCCGGTCGGTGGTCGCCTCGGTCCAGTTGACCGAGCCGACCTGCCACACCTCGATCCTCAGCGGAGTGCCCTCCCGGGGACCACGGATGAACCCGATGTTGACCGCCGGCGTCGCGCCGCCGGCGCCGAAGCCGAGCTTGGCGTAGGCATCGACGGTGCTGACGTCGCTGAAGGTCAAGGGCAGGTCGCCGGGGATCCGGGAGAAGTGCACGGGCACGCCGGCCTCCTCCGGCGTCCCGAGCCGGACCTCCTCGGCCGTCCGCACGAGCCGCTCCCGGGTCGTCGCCTCGTCCTCCCGGCCGATGTCGCCGTTGACGACGGTGACCCACGCGCCGGAGGCGTCCTGCCAGCCGACGGTCAGCACCCCGGGCGGCACATCGGGGCTGAAGCTCTCGATCGTGGTGGTGCCCCAGAAGGCGGGATGCCCGCCGACGGTGATCTTCTCGCCGCGCTCCAGCGCCGAGCTGTCGTACGTGCCGGGGTCGTAAACGCGGACCACGGCGAACCCGTTGCGCCTGCCGTCCGGCGACGGGAGCATCCACTGCATCGTGCCGTCGGAGCCGCGGCGCCAGACGGACGTCGAGCCGGCGGCCGGGCGGACCGTCAGCTGCCCCGGCTTCCGATAGGCCGGCGCTGCCGGGGGCGGCGGAGGCTCGGCCTGCAGCCGGGTCACCGCTACCACGGCCACCGCCACGAGACAGGCACTCACGGCGGCCGCCGTCACCCGGCGCCGGCGGCGGATGCGCTGGGCACCGGCGTGGATCCGGCCGGTCATGCCGGTGCCGTCGGAGGCGGTGGCGGCACCCCGGTCCAGGGTGCGCCGCAGGTCGTCGGTCGTGGTCATGACAACATCCCTTCCCGGGTGAGGGTGATGCGCAGGGTGGCGAGGGCGCGGCTCGCGTACGCCCGGACCGTGCTCGTGCGGCAGCCGAGCACCTCGGCGATCTCGTCGTCGCCGAGGTCCTCGTAGAACCGCAGCACCACGACCGCCCGTTGCTGCCGGGGCAGCGTGGCGAGCCGGGCCCACAGCTCCGGGTCGCCCTCCGGCGCCACCGGCGCGGCCTGCTCGTGCCGGTCCAGCGGCACGAGCCGGAACCGCCGGCGCCGCTTCCGGGACAGGAACTCGTTGGTGACCATGGCGCGCACGTAGGCGTACGGCTCCTCCAGCCCGCCGATCCGCTTCCACCTCACCAGCGCGCGGGTCAGCACCTCCTGCACCAGGTCGTCGGCCTCGGCCCTGTCACCGCAGAGCACCGTCGCGTATCTCAGCAGCGCCCGTAGTCGCGCCGCTATGAAGTCGTCGAACTGCATCCGGGTCCCTTCCGTCGCGCCCCTCAACGCCCGGAGGCCCCGGCCCGCTGCGCCCGCCCCGGCTGTTCACGTTCAGTTCACCGGGCGGGTCCAGGTGGCCGTCGAGTCGCACGCGTCGAAGGTCGCCCCGGCGACCATGGCTTCCAGCTCCGCCCGGGTGATCGCCCTGCGGTCCCGGACGATGATGTCGATACCGCAGGAGCCCGTGTCGACGAGCAGCTTGCTGCCCTCGCCGGTCTCGGTGTAGCGCGCGGGGTGGCCCGCGACCGTGGTGTCCAACGGCTCGTGGATCAGCTCGGTCCAGTTCACCGACGTGGTGGACCAGGCGGTGACGAGAAGATCCTCGTCGACGATCATGCCCGTCACCACGGCGAGCCCGAACTTCGGCGCCGGGTCCCCGCCGAACCGGAGCGTGGCACGCGGACCGGCCTCGTCCGCGCCGGCGAACGTGATCGGCAGCCCGTCGGGGATCGCCGGGAAGTGCATCGGCACCAGGACGTCCTCGGGCGCCCCGAGCCGGACGTCGGCTGCCGCGGCCAGCAGCACCGGCCCGATGTCCGCGGAGCCCGGGCCCTGTCCGGCATTGCGGTCGATCACGGTGACCCACGGCCCGGAGGGATCCTGCCAGCCGACGGTGTCCGCCTCCACCACTCGCGGGGTGGGGTCGTAGCCGGTGTCCGTCAGGGTGTAGACGTCGACCGGGGTCATCGCCCGGTAGGCCGCGTGCCCGCCGACCGTGATCCGCTCGCCGCGCTGCAACGCCGTGGCGTCGTACGTGCCGGGGTCGAAGACGCGGACGAGGACCTTGCCGCGCTTGCCCGCCTGCTCCGTGGGGATCATCCACTGCATGGTGCCGTCGATGCCGCGGCTCCAGACTAACGCCGAGCCGGCTGCCGGGCGTACGGTCAGCGTGCCGGGCTCCCGGGAGGGCTGGATCGCCGGCGGCGCCGGGGGAGTGGCGCGCAACCGCGTGACCACCTGCGGGACCACGACGGCGACCACCAGGACGAGGCAGGCGCTCACCGCCACCGCGGCGACCCGGCGGCGGCGCCGGATGCGCCCGGCCCGCGCCTCGACCCGGGCGGCCAGGCCCGCGTCCGTCGTGGCGGTGCCGGCCCGCAGCTCCATCGACCGCCGCAGCTCCTCGACCGTGCTCATGACACCACCCCTTCGCTGGTGATCGCGATGCGCAGGGCAGCCAGGCCACGGCTCGCGTGCGTGCGGACCGTGCCGGGACGGCAGCCGAGCACGCCGGCTATCTGCTCGTCGCTGAGATCTTCGTAGTACCGCAGCACGAGTACCGCCCGCTGCCGTCGCGGCAGAGTGGACAGTCGCGCCCAGAGCTCGGGCCGCAGCACCTCCGGCTCGGGCGGCGCGGCCGGCTCGTGCCTGTCCAGCGGCACGAGCCGCCGCCGCGACAGGAACTCGTTGGTGACCATGGCGCGCACGTAGGCGTACGGCTCCTCCAGCTCACCGATCCGCCGCCACCGCATGAGCGCGCGTGTCAGCACCTCCTGCACGACGTCGTCGGCCTCGGCGCGATCGCTGCACAGCACAGTCGCGTACCTCGCCAGCGTCGGCAGCCGCGCCGCCACGAACTCCTCGAACCGCATCCCGGGTCCTCCCCGTAGCCCAGCGTCGCGCCCTCAACGCCCGGGCCCCGCGATCCGCAGAGCCGGTCCACAATGTTCACTCGGCGTTAACCGCCGCCGGCGAGATCCGGGCTGGTGCCGAGGTCGTCCGCCACGGCGAGCAGCGCGGCGCTGGGTCGTTCCGGATGCCAGGCCAGCACGGTCTCGGCCCGCTCGCCGGCGAGGGGCACGAACACCACGCCGCTGCGCCGGATGCTGATCGCCGAGCGGGCCAGCCGGGTCACGCCCACCCCGGCGGCGACGAGCCCGAGCAGGCTGGCGGCGTCCCCGGCCCGCTGCACCACCCGGGGCGCGTAGCCCGCCGCGACGAACTCCTGGTCGTACTTGGCGTGCCACGGCGGCCACGACTCGCGCGGGGTGAGCACCCAGTCGTCGCCGGCCAGATCCGCCAGCACGAGCGACGAGCGGCCGGCGAGCCGGTGTCCTTCGGGCAGCACCGCGCACACCGGCTCGGTGACCACCGTGCGCGTCGCGAGGTCCGGCACCAGCGGCGGCCGGGTGAAAGCGCCGTGGAACCGGCCCTCGCGCAGCCCGGTCACCAGCTCGCCGATCGGCACCGACCGGGTGGTCAGCTCCAGCCCGGGCAGCCGCTCGCGCAGCGCACGGACGACCGCCGGCAGCATGTAGTTGGCCGTGCCGAGCTGCGAGCGCATGTTCTTCGGGGCGGTCGCCGTGACGAAGGCGGCCCTGCCGGTCCTGCGGGCGCGGGGCGGCGGCGCCATCGTGCAGGTCAGCTCGATGGGCGGCCAGGTGTCGGTGCCCGGCTACGGGGCCTACTGCGCGGCCAAGTTCGCGCTGGAGGGTCTCTCCGAGGCGCTCGCCGGGGAGGTCGCGCCCTTCGGGATCCGGGTGCTGATCGTGGAGCCGGGCGCCTTCCGCACCGAGTTCGGGGGCAGGCGCCTGCACCGGTCGCGGCGCCTCGATGCGTACGAGACGTCGGTCGGGCCGACGCGGCGGGCGGTCGACGGGATGGACGGCACCCAGCCGGGTGATCCGCGCCGTGCCGCCGAGGCGATCGTCGAGGTGCTCGGCAGCCCGGAGCCGCCGCTGCGGCTGGCACTCGGGGACGATGCCGTGGACGCGATCGCCGCCACGCACGGGCAGCGGGGGCGGGAGCTGCGCACCTGGGAGAAGGTGAGCAGGAGCACCGGGCTCAGGTGACGATCTCGACCGGGGTGCCCGCGGCCGGGTGGCCGAAGAGCTCGGCCGCGTTGCCGCCGCGGGCGAAGAGCTCGTAGCAGGGGCGGCCCGACCAGCCCGAGCTGCCCGGGGCGAAGGAGACCGTGCCGGCCGGGACGGTGAAGACGCCGTCGCTGACCATGGCGTCCGCGGTGGTGGCGCCGATGCGGACGCGGACGGTGGTGCCGGTCTCGGCCGGTGCTTCGTGCCAGGTGGTCTTGAGGTTGCCGTAGCCGTCGGTGTAGACGACCGCGCGCTCGGGCGCCGGGGCGACCGTCACGGGGTCGCCGAGCAGGCCGTCGTCGCCGTGGACCAGGCCGGCGACGGCGTCGGGGAAGACGTCGCGGGAGCGGAACTGGGAGCCGGCGTCGGCCACGGCGACGGCGCGGAGCGGGACACCGGCGTCGGCCAGGAACGACAGGCTGGCGCCGGCCGCCACGCCGACGACCAGGACGCCGGAGTCCAGGCGGGCGGTGACGAGGCGCTCGCCGGCGTTGTCCTCGCGGGGCTCGTCCTCGTCCTGGCGGGGCGCGACGTTGGCGTAGATCACGCGGTCGGCGGGGCCCTGCCCGAAGGCCAGCTGCGCGACGCAGAAGCCGGCGCTCACCGTGTCGAAGGGCGGCACCGGGATCGCGGCCACGTCGGCGCCGGGCAGCAGGCTCGCGAACCGCTGCCGCACCTCCGCGAAGGCCAGGTCACCGACACCGTAGTCCGCCACGATCGTCAGGAGCATGCCCCCCAAGCTACGCCGGAAAGTCGGGCGCGCCGCTGAAAACTCCCACCACCGTGGCCGCCGGGACGTCGAACCCCAGCGTGAGGAAGCGGCCCGGCGCCACCTCGGCGCTCGACGGGTTCGCCTGGTCGTGGTGGCCCGAGTCGTAGAGCTGCACGTCCGGGTAGCCGTCCCACGGACCCTCCGGCCGGCGCACGATCCGGCCCACGGTCTCGCGCCGGGACGAGAAACGCTTCGACAGATCCCCGTACGTGACCAGCACCTCGCCGGAGCCCAGCAGCAGCGCGTGGTGCGAGGACGCCGGCAGGTCCGTGGGCTCGGCGGCGCTCCACGTGTGACCCTCGTCGGCGGAGCGGGCGATCCACGCCACGTCACCGGTCGTGCGGATCAGGGCGACCACCTCGCCGCTGCCCAGCACGGTCAGCGTGGGCTCCTGGAAGTTCACCCCCTCGCGCGCCGCGAGCACCGAGACCGTCCATGTGGCGCCGCCGTCGGTGCTGCGCGCGACCGTCGCCTGCTCCCACGTGCCGCCGGGCTGCCGTCCGTACAAGGGAAGGAGCAGGTCTCCACCCGGGAGCTGGACCGCCGCGCCGTGCGACGCCGTCTCGCCCGCCTGCACGGAGTCGCCCCAGGTCACGCCGCCGTCGGTGCTGCGGCGCACGAAGGTGCCGAGGTCGGTGTGCGGCTCGGTGGCCCAGTCGAGCACGAACCAGCTGAGCAGCACCGACCCGTCGGCGAGCACCGCCAGCTTGGGGTCGCGGTCGTCCCAGGGCCCGTCCACCGCCGTGCGGGGGCGCCCCCACGTCCGCCCGCCGTCGGTGCTGTCCACGACGCGGATGCGGCCGTCGGAGCGCACGTGCCCCGCGCCCTCGCGGTAGGTCGCCAGCAGCGTGCCGTCCGGCAGCCGCACGAGGTCGGGGAAGTGGGCGAGCAGGCCGGGCTCGGCGTGCGCGACGGTCACGGTGGGGAACACGATCGAACCGTAGCGAATAGTGTGGCCGCATGACGACCACGTACCGGCCCGGCTACTCCGGCAGCGGCCCCGGCGACATCACGCCCGACGGCTGCGCGGTGGAGCTCTACAAGCGGCTGCCCCCGGACGACTCGCCGAAGATCGTCGCCGCGGCCGTCCCGCCCCCGGCGACCCTGCTCGAGCTGGGCTGCGGCGTCGGCCGGATGACCAGGCCGCTGGCCGCGCTGGGCTTCGAGGTGACGGCGGTCGACGAGAGCGCCGCGATGCTCGCCGAGGTGACCGGGGCGCGGGACACCGTGCGGAGCCCGATCGAGCGGCTGGAGCTGGGCCGGACGTTCGACGTGGTGCTGCTCGCGTCGTTCCTGGTGCACGCGGGCGATCCGGCGGTGCGGCAGGGGCTGCTCGCGACCTGCCGCCGGCACGTGGCCCCCGGCGGCGCCGTGGTGATCCAGCGCGAGGGCGAGGGCTGGCACACCCAGGTGCCGCGGGAACGGCCGCTGCTCGACGGTGTCGCGCGGATCACGGCCTCCGTCGACCTCGGCGACGGGGTCCGGGAGATGCACGCGGAGTACGTCTTCCCGGACGCTGAGTGGCAGCAGGTGTTCCTGTCCCGGCCGCTGACCCGCGCGCAGTTCGAGGAGGCGGTGACGGCGGCCGATCTGCGCGTCGAGCGCTATCTCGACGACGCGCGCACCTGGGCGCTAGCCCGGGCTGGGAGCGGCGACGGGGCTGCGTAGCCCGGTGCGCCCCACCGCCCGTACGCCGAAGAAGACATTGTCCTTCGACAGGTCGACCGTGACCGTGGTGATGTCGCCCACGGGCAGGACGTGCTGCCAGTCGGGCGCCGTCGTCTCCCGCCACAGCACCTCGTAGCCGGCGGGTGTGCCCTGCCCGCCCGCCCAGCGCAACGTCGTCTCGTTCGTCAGTTGCGTGGTGTCGATGACCACACCCTTCGGCGTCCCTGGCGCCTGCGCCAGCGACCACAGCGCCGCCGCGTTCACCCGGGCCACGCGCGCGATGTAGCGGAAGTCGCAGAACTCGACCAGGTCCCCGTACTGGATCCCGTCCTCGACGCGCACGTTCTGGTGCTCGTGCGCGAAGTTCTCCCGCGGCTCGGTGAAGCGCCCCGCCGGCCAGCCGCGCTCGAGGAACGAGATGTGGTCGCTGCCGCGCAGATAGCGGTCCCGGCGCCACACGACCCGGACGGCCATGCCGGTCTGCGGGTTTTCCGCGACGTCCCGCACGAAGCGGCCCAGCTGCCGCGACGGCCCGTCGTTCTCGCCCCCGACCGACTGCCGGGTCGTCGTCTGCGCGGGCGTCTCGGCCGTGGGCACACCCTCCACGAACAGCCTGACGGTACGCGGATCAGCCGGCGTCCCGTCGTGCGCGTCGCCGGTGCCCACGATGTCGTTGCTGACCATCGCCTGCACGTCGGCGCCCGCGTCCTTGAGCTGCTGCGCGAGATGATCGGACCCGTAGAGGCCCTGCTCCTCCCCGGCCACGGCGGCGAACACCACGGTCGCCCGCGTCGGCCGCCGCGCCATGACCCGAGCCAGCTCCATGATCACGGCGACCCCGGAGGCGTCGTCGTCGGCGCCGGGCGCGTCACTGGTGGCGTCCAGCACATCGCTGGCCCGCGAGTCGTAGTGCCCGGTGACGACGTACACCCGGTTCGGCTCCTCGGTGCCGCGCAGGGTCGCCACGACGTTGGTGATCCGGGTCGCGGTGGGGATGCGCGGGGCGGGCTCCTGCACGTAGGACTGCAGCTCGACGGTCATCCGGCCCTGCGACGCCGCCGCGTACTTCCGCAGCTGCTCGTGGATCCAGTCGCGGGCGGCGCCGATGCCGCGTACGGGATCGTCCTGGCTGGACAGGGTGTGCCGCGTGCCGAAGGCGGCCAGGCGCGTGACGATGGTCTCGATGCGGTGCGGGTCGATCTCCTTGAGAATGGCCCTGAGCTCGGGGGCGGGGGCCTGCTTGACCGGGCCGGCGCCGGTGCCCTGCCCGCCGCTGTCCTGCCCGCCTGCGCCGCCCTGGCCGCCCGGACCGGTCGGTGCCCGGCCGTCACTGGTCGGTGGCCGGCTCGCTGCGGCGGCTGGGGACCCGAGCGCCGGCACGGCCGCAGCGGCCGCCGTCGCGGTGAGAAAAGCCCGGCGGGTGGACGAAGAACCCCGTTCCGTCATACCACCCCATGCTTGTCGAACCCGGCACGGAAGTCCACGCCCATCGATGTATTTGTCACATGTGGCGATGGTTCCTTCGCCGGCGCAGTCCGCCCTCCATCGGCCCGGCTTGTCCCGCCGTCCGCCCTCCATCGGCCCGGCTTGTCCCGCTGTCCGGCCGAGGGGGAGATCGACGGAGTCTCGTCAGGCCGTGCCGGGCCCGGCGGGGGCGGGCGGGAGGTGGCCGAGCATCGTGCGGCCGATCGCGGCGTGGGCCTCGACGGCGGGGTGGGTGGCGCCGTAGTTGTCGTGGTCGGGGAGGGCCCGGGCGAACATGGCGTACGTGAGGCGGGGCCGGCCGTCCGGGGCGAAGACGATGCCTGCCTCGTGCCGGGCCGCGCCGGTGGTGTCGAAGTCGGCGCCGTGCTTGGTGGCCACCCGGTGCCGGTCCACGCTGGACATTGTCCGGCGTACGCCGTCGTGGTAGCCGCCGGCCGAGCGCAGGATGCTCAGCATGAAGGTGGTCGACGCGGGCGAGAGCAGGTCGCCCGTCGCCAGGCGGGTCAGGAGGTCGGTGGTCTCGCGCGGGGTTGTCACGCCGAGGAAGAAGCGGTCGCCCGCCGGTTCGACGCGGGTGCGGGTGAAGCCCTTCGCGGCGAGCGTGGCGTTGATCTCCGTCGGCGGAGCCACGCGGGCGCAGAGGCGGACGGCCGTGTTGTCGGAGACCAGGAGCATCGCGGTCAGGAAACCGGCGACGGTGACGGTGTCATCCCAGATGGTCTGGAGGTGGTAGATGCCGCTGCCGCCGATGACGTCGTCAGCCGTCAGGGTCACCCGGTGGCCGAGGGCCAGGTCGCCGCGGTCGATCTTGTCCAGGACGGCGGCTGCCAAGGCGATTTTCTGGATGCTGTAGCCGTGGACGACCTGGTCCGGGCGGTCCTCGACGATCGGCTCGTCGCCGGGGGCGGAGATGATGCTGCACCAGGTGCCGCCCGCGCGTGCCGACTCCGCCGCGTAGACCGTGGAGATCGCGGCGACGCCGGATCCCGCGGGGGACGCGGGACGGCCGGGGACGGGCGAGGTCACCTCGCCGCCACGGCGGTCTCCACGCCGGTCTCGTGCGGGCCGAGGAAGACCGGGTCGCGGCCGGACACGACGTCGAGCACCGCCTTCACCACGGCGCCCCGCTCGCGGCCCGCGCTCTGGTAGTAGTCGAAGTACTGCCGGGCCGTGTCGTCGCCCACACCGTCAGTCGTCACGCCGAGCTGGCGGCACAGGGCCACGGCGCGGTCGATGTGGTAGGTCTGCGTCACGATGACGGCCCGGTCCACGCCGAAGACGCGCTTGGCCCGGGCGCAGGTGTCATAGGTGTCGAAGCCCGCGTGATCCAGCACGATCCGGCTGCTCGGCACCCCGTGCTCGACCAGCCAGCGGTGCATGGCGCCCGGCTCGTTGTAGCTCCACTCGGCGTGGTCCCCGGAGACGAGGATCGCCTTGACCTTGCCGGTGACCCAGAGCTGCCGGGCGATCTCCAGCCGCGCCGCCAGGAACGGTGACGGTGTCACCTCGTCGTCGGCCTTGGCCCCGAGGACGATGGCGACCGGGGCGGCGGGGACGTCGCTCACGGCGTACACATGATCATGCGCGACCGTGCGCACCCAGAGGTCGCACCCGGCCATGACCAGGACGGACGCCGCCGCCGTGAGCGCGCCGGCGAGCACCGTGCGGCGCCACAGCGGTCGCCGCAACACGGCCTGTTCGAGGGTACGGGCGGAGAGGCGCACGAGCCGCAGCATGCCAGCTGCCGTCAAGCGATCCCGCTCACGTCTGTCCGTCCCCGCCCGCGATCACCCGTCCGGGGCGCGCATGATGTCGCCTTGTGATCGAACTGCGCGCCCTCCCCGGTGACGACCCTCTGCTGCACTGGACGGCACAGGACTTCCGCGCCGGGGTGCGCGCCTGGTCGCTCGGCGACGCGGTGGCGGTCGCCTGCCCCGACGTCGGCCGGCGCGACCGCATCGCCGTGCGGGGCGACGCCGAGACGCTCGGTGAGCTGCTGCAGCGCATCCGGCCCGAGTTCGACGACTTCCACCCGTGGGGTGACGCGGATCTCGTCCCGCGCATCCCGGGGCTGCGGCTCGCGGGCACCTTCGGCTGGATGGACACCGGCGGTCCCGTGCCGGCCGGGGCGCATCCCGACGAGCTGGCGGACCTGACGGACGAGGCCGAGATCACCGCCTTCCTCCAGGAGCACCACCCGCACTCGTTCGCGCTCCCGGGCGGCACCGGCATCACCCGCTGGGTGGGCCTGCGCGACGAGGCCGGCCGGCTGCTCGCCGTCGCCGCGGACGCCTGGTCGACCAGCACGGTCGCCTCGATCGGCGGCGTGGCCACGCGCACCGACATGCGCGGCCGGGGGCTGGCCCGCCGCGTCTGCGGTGCGCTGACGGCGCAGCTCAGCGCGGGGCGGCGTACGGTCAGCCTGCTCGTGGATCTGGAGAACGTCCCGGCGCTGCGCACCTACGAGCGGCTGGGCTACCGCCTGCGCCGGGTCGCGGCGGCGAGCTACGCGGACTGACAAGCGCGGTGGGTCTGACGGGCCGCGCCGCGGACAGGGCCGTCGGTCCGACGGCCGCGCTGCGGACAGGGCCGTCGGTCCGATGGCCGCGCCGCGCACCTACGCGGGCG
The DNA here is from genome assembly GCF_030757795.1 of Actinoplanes oryzae. GTDB lineage: Bacteria > Actinomycetota > Actinomycetes > Mycobacteriales > Micromonosporaceae > Actinoplanes. The sequence goes on along the minus strand of NZ_JAUQWH010000017.1, from coordinate 66,245 downwards.
GAAAAGGGCCGTCGGTCCGACGGGCCGCGCCGCGCACCTACGGGGAGGGAAGGACGCGCTCGAAGCAGACCGACAGCTCCGACCCGACATACGGTCCGAACAGCGGAATCTCCCGATATCCGCACCGCTGGTAGAACCGGATCGCCTCCGGCTGCGCCGGCCCGGTCTCCAGCTTCACGGTCGTCCACCCCCGCGCCACGGCCGCCGCCTCCAACGCCCGCAGCAGCGCGGTCGCCACGCCGGAGCCGCGGCTCGCCGGGATCACGTACATCCGCTTGAGCTCCGCCGTCCCGGGCCCGAGCCGCCGCAGCGCACCGCAGCCGACAGCCTCGCCGGCGTCGTCCGTCGCGACGAGGAAAACGTCGATGTCGGCAGCCGACGGCGGCGTGCCGGGCTCGTGGTCATCGGTCCCGTACCGCGCGTCCAGCTCGGCCCGCTGCGCCGCCCGCAACGCCTCGCCCTGAGCGTCGTCCCAGTCGCGCTGCTCGATCGTCCACCCCACGGGCCACCCCTCTCATCAAGATCACGGTAGCCCGAAACGGTCACCGGCAAGGCGCCGGGCCCGGGACGACAAATGTGCCGCGCGGCCCGGTCGGCCGATCCCCGGGCGGCAAGATCTCGATCACCGTAAATGGCGGACGCCGATCCTGAACGGTCGGGGAAGGTCGGAGATCAAGTGCGCCAGGAAACCCGCGCGGGTACGGAATCCGCCCCGGAACCGGACGACGGAAAGGTCGCCGCCGCCGTTTCCACATGGATTCAAGTGGTGTTCGGCGGGCTCGGTGTGGCCATCGCCGTCGTCGCGCTCGTGATCGCCTATTACGCCTGGGTCCGCCCGCACGCCCCGGCCGACGACGATGCCCCGGTGCAGGCCACCCGTACGACGGCCGGAGCCGCTGCTCCCGAGGCCGGGCAGGAAGTGCCCGGGAGCAAGCAGGCAACGCCCGGCGAGCGGGCGACGCCGCTGGCCGAACTGACGCCCACGGCGGGCGGGAGCTCCGTGCGAGCACGCGACCGGGATCTCCTCATGCCCTGCGCCACCGGCCAGTCCGGCGACCGGGAACGCACGGTGGAGTACGACCTCCTCGGCCGCTACGCCGCCCTGCGCGCCGGGCTGCGCGTCACGAAAGCGCGCGACGACGAGACGTCGCTGCAGGTGAAGGTGTTCGCGGATGGCCGGCAGATCGCCAATCACGTGGTGACCCGGACTGTTCCGGCGGCGATCGACGCCCCTGTCGCCGGCAAGCAGAAATTGCGCATCCAATTGACGTGCCAGTTCCCCGACGGGGAGGCGGAGCTCTCCGCCGCGGTGCTGGCCCGCTGACCGATACGAGGAGCGGCCCGATGACGAACCCGCACTACCCGGCGCCCGCCGAGGAGGCGCCGCCGCGGCCCAGGTCCCGTGGCGGCCTGCTCGCCGTCACCCTGATCGTGGCGGTGCTGGCCCTGGTCGTTGGCGTCGCCGCGGTGATCATCTCGGCGCTGTCGCTCAGCCGCAGCGACGACGCCGTCGTGACCGCGGAGAAGGCGAACAACCGTCCGCTCCCGGCTGCGGCGCCACCGCCGGAGACGACCACCCCAGCCGTCGGCGAGACCACGGAGCCGCCCGCGGACGGGCCCCCGGCGTCCGGGACCCCTACCGACATCAGCCCGACCGCCCAGTTCGAGGTCGCGTACGAGGGCGAGAACCTGCGGGTCCGGTCGATCAACTGCAACGACGGTTACTGGACCGCCGTGGATCTCGACGAACCCCGCATCCTGACCCAGGGCGACGGTGAGCTGGGCTACGGCGGGTGTGACCCCGGGGCGATTCGCACAGAGCTGCCCTTCGCCCAGGTCGAAGGCCCGGGTGCGACCCCCGCGGACTGCCTGGAGAACATCCGCACCGACCCCGCGCGGTCGCCGATCGCCCCGAGCCGCGGCATGACCCTCTGCTTCCAGACGGCCCAGAACCAGGCGGCGGCCGAGGGCATCACCCAGAAGCTCGTCTTCGTGACGGTCAACTCCGTGACCACGGACAACGGCACCGGGGTCCTCGCCGTCACCGTCAAGGCCTGGAACGTACCGCAGTGAGCCGGAATCAGGCGCCGAAGAGGCCGAGCTTGACGGCGGCGTCGCGCGCGAGCAGGAAGCCGGCGATGCCCAGGACCCAGCCGAGCACGCCCTCCGAGTGCCGCGACAGCCACGCGCTCACGACTTGCAGCGGTTCCTGGACTCGGTCGCCCAGGGCGAGGCGGACGGCGAGCAGGATCAGGGCGGGCACAACCATGATCAGCACGTACGCCGCCAGGGTGGGCAGCCAGACCGGCAGGCTCAGGCCCGACGTGGTGAGCAGGCCGATCGCCCCCAGGTACGGCAGCATCGACATCACCTCGATGCCGGCGGCCGTCACGCCGAGGCCGATCATGGCGCGGGGCGAGCCTTCGGCCGTCGAGAGGCGGGCTCGCCAGCGGTCGGCCGGGGTGACGGTGCCGCGGCGGCGACGGCGCTTGCCGGGGTCGACGACGAAGCTGAGGACCAGCAGGGCGGCGCCGAGGCCCAGCTGGATCCAGTTGAGGACGGTCAGGCCGGCGACGGCGTCACGCACCGTGCCGGCGAAGGCCGTGAGGAGCACTCCGACGACGAAGTAGAAGGCGGCGACCGTACCCAGGTAGAGCAGGAACCGGGACACCCGCGGACGGGGTTCCAGCAGCATCCACAGCGGAATGACCAATGTCCCCACGCTGGTGCTGTCAATCAGGGCGAGTCCGGCAAGCGCGGCGATCAGGGTCCATTCCACCGCGTGAGGATAGGGCTACACCGCGAACTGCTGCTGCCCCACGACGCTCAGCAGAGCGAGGCGGTCGCAGGCGGCGGTGCCGGGCTCGGCCGTGTACGCGACGATGCGCAGGTCGCTGCCCGGCACGGTGAGCACGTCGCAGTCCAGCTCCAGCTCGCCGACCTGCGGATGGTGGATCGTCTTGCGGGACGACTCGTGCGGGACGACCGCTCCCGCCTCCCACAGCCGGCGGAACTCCGCGCTGGCCGCCCGCAGCTCGGCGATCAGCTCGGACAGGAAACCGTCGGCGGGGTAGCGGGTCGCCGCCGCGCGCAGGTCCGCGACCATGGACGAGGCCAGGGACGGGTCGGGGTCGACCCGGTCCGACGGCGCGAAGAAGTGCTGCCACAGGACATTGCGCTCGCGGCCGCGCCGAGCCGTGGGGTCGCCCATGAGCGCCGCCCACAGCGGGTTTGCGGTGATCAATGTCCACGCGGCGTCATAGACGGCGACCGGCGTGCCGGACAGCCGGTCGAGCAGCCGGTGCACGCCGGGAGTGATGTGGGCCGGCACCGTGCCGCGCCCCGGGGCGACGAGGCCGGCGAGGGCGAGCAGCCGGTCGCCGGGCTGCAGGGCGGGCGGCGGCGGGGGCGGCTCGATCGCGGCGAGCTCCCGGTGGTCGCGCCAGCGCCACCAGGCGAGCATCACGGACGTGCCCGCGCCGGCGGCCCAGGCGGCGTCGGCGACGCCGATCCCCGCGTAGGGGGTGAGCACCGCGGTCGCCGCGGTCAGGCCGCCGCCGATGACGCTCCATCGGCGGGCCGCCCCTCGCAGGCGCCTGAGCTGCCGGAAATACCGGGTCCGCTCGTCCACCGTGCTCTCCCCCTCCGCGCTGTCGGCCCTCAGCCCGCGGCGGTGGTGTCGCCGCGCTGCTTGTTCATGCTGGCCCGGATCTCGTCGAGCCGGGCGACGCTCGCCGGGTCGGCGGCCGGGGCGGCCGACTCGACGGCCGGCTGGGCCGGGGCGGCGCCGAGCTTGTCGCCGGCCATGCTGGCCCGGATCTGCTCGAGGCGGGAGGAGCCGGCCAGGTCGAGGCTCGACTTCTGCACCTCGAGCATGCGGCCCTCGACCGAGTTGGCGGCGAGCTCCGCGCGGCCCATGGCGTTCGCGTAGCGCGTCTCGATCTTGTCGCGCACCTCGTCGAGCGACGGCGTGTTGCCCGGCGCGGCGAGCGAGGACATCGACTCGAGCGACTTGGCGACGGTCTCCTGCATCTTGGCCTGCTCGAGCTGGCTGAGCAGGCGCGAGCGCTCGGCGATGCGCTGCTGGAGCACCATCGCGTTGTTCTCGACCGCCTTGCGCGCCTGACCGGCGGCGCTGAGCGCCTGGTCGTGCAGCGTCTTGAGGTCCTCCATCGCCTGCTCGCCCGAGACGAGCTGGGTGGCGAGGGTCTGTGCGGTCGACTCGTACTTCTGGGCCTCGGACTCGTCGCCGCCCTCGCGCGCCCGGTCGGCCAGGACCAGCGCCTGGCGCGCCATGCCCTGCAGCTTCTCGACCTCGGACATCTGCCGCGACAGCTTCATCTCCAGCTGCCGCTGGTTGCCGATCACGGCGGCGGCCTGCTGCACGAGCGCCTGGTGCTGCCGCTGGGCGTCCTCGATGGCCTGCTGGATCTGCACCTTGGGATCGGCGTACTCGTCGATCTTCGCGCCGAAGAGCGCCATCATGTAACGCCAGCCCTTGACGAACGGGTTCGCCATATCCGCGGTATCCCCTCAATGTCGCTGCTCGGTTCGCGCCACCGACGCGGCCCGAGGGGTCTTCACGATGGCGCGGGCTCCATCGTGTCAGCTCCACGCCACCGCCGTCACGTTGACTCGGGGGGAACTCAGGGTCACCCGGAGCGAACCCCCACCATCGAGATTACGCGCGCGAGCCGGTATCTGCGACGCCCGGGCGAGCGGGGCCGGGCGAGCGGCCGGGGCAGAGACCCGGGAAAAGCGGCAAAAGACACGAACGACCGGCCCCGGGCGACAGCGCCCCGGACCGGCCGGCGAAGGACGGGATCAGGCCGCGTAGACGACGCCCCGATCGCGCTTGCGCGTCGCGCGCAGCGTCGCCTTGAGCGGGGTCTCCTGGTGAACGGACACGGACACCTTGCCGTCGGTCGCGACCTGGCGCACCGGAGCCTCCCCCGCGGGAGAGGACGCGGCGGCACGCATCGCACCCGAGGCCGGCTTGGCGTCCTGGGCGGGAACCGGCGACGGCTCCACGGGGACGAGCACGCCCTCCATGCCCTCGGCGAGCTGGAGCGTGCTGCTCACCTCGCCGAGCAGCTCCGAGAGCCGGGCGCCCAGCGCCTCGCAGATGGCCGCAAGCAGCTCGCTGGATGCTTCCTTCTGGCCACGTTCGATCTCGGAGAGATATCCCAGGCTGACGTTGGCGGCGGTCGACACCTCACGCAGCGTGCGGTGCTGTCCCTGCCGGCGCGCCCGAAGTGCGTCACCGATAACCCGGCGTAGCAGGACCATGGCACCTCCTCCTGCGGCGGGGCCACCGGCAACCGCCGGAGGCTTCCCGCAACCGTACCCAATGCGAGCCACGCCGACATCCCGCCCCGCCGAATTCTCGGGCGGCGCGGCGCGTGCGGCCGGCCACGATGATCACTGCACGGCACGAACGCCGAAGGCCGCGAACCTGTTCCCGATCTCTATCGACGCAGCTCAGAGGCGAAGAGCTCGAGCACTGACAGCATCGTGTCATGCCGGATGGCGGCCCGGGAGCCGCTCAGCGACAGCTCCTTCACGGTCGTGGAAGTGGCGCCCGCCACTGCCACGAAGACCATCCCCACGGGTTTGCCGTCCTGCGGCTCGGGCCCGGCGACCCCGGTGGTGGCGAGCCCCCAGTCGGCACCGCAGCGCTCGCGCACCCCCTCGGCGAGCGCCTGCGCCACGTCGCGGTCCACCGGCCCGCGCTCGGCGAGCAGGTCCTCCGGCACGCCCGCCAGCGTGTGCTTGAGGTCGGTGGCGTAGACGACCAGCCCGCCCCGGAACACCGCGCTCACCCCCGGGATCTCCACGAAAGTGGTGGCGAGCAACCCGCCGGTCAGCGACTCGGCGGTCGCCACGGTCTCCCGGCGCTCGACCAGCAGGTGCACCGCCGCGGCGGCCGCCACGTCCTCGTTCACGATCTTTCCCTCGGTCACGGAGATCGAATAACCGGCTTTGCGACGATCAACCCTGCGATCGGCGGAGCCGCAGCGCCTGCAGCACGTAGTCGACGCCGGTGATCACGGTGATCAGCAGCGCCCCGAGCATCAGGACCGGACCGACCAGGTCCAGCGGCGATGGCATGGGCCAGAGGAACCACGCGATCGCGGCGATCTGCAGCGCCGTCTTCAGCTTGCCGCCGCGGCTGGCGGGGATGATGCCGTAGCGGATGACCCAGAAGCGCAGCAGCGTCACGCCCCACTCCCGGACCAGGATCAGGCCGGTGACCCACCAGGACACCTCGCCGTAGAGCGAGAGCAGCACCAGCGCGCTGCCCGTCAGCGCCTTGTCCGCGATCGGGTCCGCCACCTTGCCGACCGAGGTCACCAGCGAGTAGCGCCGGGCGATCCAGCCGTCGGCGAAGTCCGTGGCGGAGGCCAGCAGGAAGACCAGGCAGGCGGCGATGCGCCACGCGGGGTGCGTCATCTCCGAGAAGACGACGAACAGCACGAAGACGGGCACGAGCACGATGCGGACGGCCGTGAGGAGGTTCGCCGGGTTGTGCAGCGGGGCCTCGCGCGGCGCGGCGACCGGCACCGGCTCGTCGGTCACGACGTCGCCGCGGCGGCGGTGCGGACCACGGGGGCGGCCGAGATCATCTCCACCGGCACGGCCACGAGGTCGACGCCCTCGGTGGCCGTGACCCGGGCCCGCACGAAGTCGCCGGGCCGCAGCGCCGCCAGGTCCACCCCGGCGTCGCCGGAGACCAGCGTCGTGGAGCCGTCGACCTCGGGCGCCTGGTGCTCGGCGCGGCCCTCGACCTCGTCGCCCTCGACGGTGTCGACCATCACCTCGACGAGCGAGCCCAGCCGCTCCTCGGCCCGCTGGGCGACCAGCTCGTCGGCCAGGTCGCTGATCTCGGCGTAGCGCCGCTTGAGGATGTCCTCGTCCACCTTGCGGTCCATGTCCGCGGCCTCGGTGCCGTCCTCGTCGCTGTAGTCGAAGAGGCCGATCGCGTCGAGCCGCGCCTCGGACAGGAAGCGGACCAGCTCCTCGAAGTCCTCCTCGGTCTCGCCGGGGAAGCCCACGATGAAGTTGCTGCGCGCGCCGGCCGCGGGCGCCAGGGCGCGGGCCGAGGCGAGCAGCTCGAGGAAGCGCTCGGTGGAGCCGAAGCGGCGCATGCGGCGCAGGACGGGCTCGCTGGAGTGCTGGAACGACAGGTCGAAGTAGGGCGCGACGCCCGGCGTGGTCGCGATGGCCTCCACCAGCCCGGGCCGCGTCTCGGCCGGCTGGAGATAGCTGGCGCGGACCCGCACGATGCCGTCGACCGCGGCGAGCTGCGGCAGGAGCTTCTCCAGCGCGCGGGGGTCGCCCAGATCCTTCCCGTACGACGTGCTGTTCTCACTGACCAGCACCAGCTCGCGCACGCCCGTCCTCGCCAGCCACTCGGCCTCGGCGAGCAGCTCCTGCGGGTCCCGGGAGACGAAGGCGCCCCGGAACGCGGGAATGGCGCAGAACGAGCACCGCCGGTCGCAGCCGCTGGCGAGCTTCAGGCTGGCGACCGGACCGGTGTCCAGCCGGCGCCGCAGCACCGGGCGCAGGTGGGCCGGGGTGTGCTCGTCGACCGTCGCGTGGCCGGGCACGACCACCTTGGCCGCCTGACGCTTGACCGGGGTCAGCGGCAGCAGCTCGCGCCGGTCGCGGGGAGTGTGCGAGACGAACTTTTCCCCCGCCATCACCCCGTCGAGGCGGGCGGCGATGTCGGTGTAGTCGTCGAAGCCCAGCACCGCCTCGGCCTCGGGCAGGCTCTCGGCCAGCTCCTTGCCGTAGCGCTCGGCCATGCAGCCGGCGGCGATCACCTTGGCGCCGGTGTCGGCGGCGGCGAGCAGGGTCTCGATCGAGTCCTGCTTGGCCTTCTCCACGAAGCCGCAGGTGTTGACGACGACCACGTCGGCACCCTCGGCATCCGTGCTGACCTGCCAGCCGCCCGCGTCGAGGCGGGCCGCCAGCTCCTCGGAATCGACCTCGTTACGGGCGCAACCGAGGGTGAGCAGGGCGACACGGCGGGGCGCAGGAGTCACGGACACCCGACAAGGTTACCGGCATGCGTCGCTCAGTCGTCGAGTCGGAGGGTGGCGAGCGTCTCCTCCAGCTCGTCCGGCTTGATCAACACGTCGCGCGCCTTGGAGCCCTCGGAGGGGCCGACGATGCCCCTGGTTTCCATGAGGTCCATGAGCCGGCCGGCCTTGGCGAAGCCGACCCGCAGCTTGCGCTGCAGCATCGACGTCGAGCCGAACTGCGAGGTCACGACCAGCTCGATCGCCTGCAGCAGCACGTCGAGGTCGTCGCCGATCTCCTCGTCGATCTCCTTCTTCTTGCCGGCCGGGGCCTCGGTGACGCCCGGAGTGAACTCCGCCTCCCGCTGGTCCTTGCAGAACTTGACGACGTTCGCGATCTCCGCCTCGTCGACCCAGGCGCCCTGGATGCGGGTCGGCTTGGAGGCTCCCATCGGCAGGAAGAGCCCGTCGCCGCGGCCCAGCAGCTTCTCCGCACCGGGCTGGTCGAGGATGACCCGCGAGTCGGCGAGCGAGCTGGTCGCGAAGGCCAGCCGGGACGGCACGTTGGCCTTGATGAGACCGGTCACGACGTCCACCGACGGCCGCTGGGTCGCCAGCACCAGGTGGATGCCGGCCGCGCGGGCCAGCTGCGTGATGCGCACCACCGAGTCCTCGACGTCGCGCGGGGCGACCATCATGAGGTCGGCGAGCTCGTCGACGATCACGAGCAGATAGGGGTACGGCTTCATCACGCGCTCGCTGCCCGGCGGCGCCACGATCTCGCCCGTACGCACCTTGCGGTTGAAGTCGTCGATGTGCCGGACCCCGTTGGCCGCGAGGTCGTCGTAGCGCATGTCCATCTCGCGCACGACCCACTCGAGGGCGTCCGCCGCCTTCTTCGGGTTGGTCACGATCGGCGTCACGAGGTGCGGGATCCCCTCGTACGCGGTCATCTCCACCCGCTTCGGGTCGACCAGCAGCAGCCGCACCTCGTCCGGCGTGGCCCGGGTCAGCAGCGACACCAGCAGCGAGTTGAGGCAGGAGCTCTTACCGGCACCGGTGGCGCCCGCGATGAGGATGTGCGGCATCTTGGCCAGGTTCGCGACGACGAACCCGCCCTCGATGTCCTTGCCGAGCGCCACCAGCATCGGGTGGTGATCGGCCTGCGCCGCCCGCGACCGCAGGACGTCGCCGAGGGAGACGTTCTCCGGGTCGGTGTTGGGGATCTCGACGCCGACCGCGCTCTTGCCCGGGATCGGCGACAGGATGCGGACATCGGGCGACTTGACCGCGTACGCGATGTTGCGCGACAGCTGCGTGATCCGCTCGACCTTGACGCCCGGCCCGACCTCGACCTCGTAGCGCGTGACCGTCGGCCCCCGGGTGAAGCCGGTGACCTGCGCGTCGACGTTGAACTGCTCGAACACGCCGGTCAGCGCCGCCATGATCTCGTCGTTGGCGCGGCTGCGGGACTTCGGGGCGGTGCCCTGGCCGAGCATCGCCGCGGGCGCCGGACGGTACTCACCCGGCACCGGCTTGATCTCCAGCTGCTCGGCCGCGACCGGCGCCGGCGAGTGCTCGGGCGGCGGCGCGACCTTGCGGGCCTTGGGCAGCTTCGCCGGGCTCAGGGACAACGTGTCGTGCAGGATCTCGCTCTCGACCGGATCGGGGGCCAGCCCGATGTCGGCCAGCGAGCCGTCCGGCTCGGCGTCGTCGGCCAGCGCGGCCTGCCGGCGGCGGGCGGGCCGGCGGGTCTTCGGCGCGTCGGCCGGCTCGTCGAGCTCGGGCAGCGCCGGATCGGCCCCGGGCAGCGGCGAGCGGGCCGTCGAGCGGCCGAGCAGCACGTCCCCGAGCAGCAGGACCCGCTCGGGGATCTTGTTGATCGGCGTGGCGGTGATCACCAGCAGGCCGAAGACGAAGAGCAGGACCAGCAGCGGTACGGCCACCCAGGCGGTCACCGCGCGGATCAGCAGCGCGCCGACGCCGTACCCGAGCAGTCCTCCGGCGCTGTCCAGCCCGACGGCGTTGGTCGGCTGCTGGGCGACGTGCAGCAGCGCCGCCGTGGCGATCAGCAGCGCGGCCCAGCCCACCACGGTCCGGCCCCGGTGCTCGGGGTCGGCCGGCTTGCGCATCAGCCGGATGGCGCCGTACAGGAAAAGGAGCGGGAGCAGCGCAGCCAGGCCGCCGAAGAACAGGTGCAGGGCGTCGGCCAGCCACGTCCCGACCGGACCGGCGGAGCCGGCCCACACCGCGACCCCGATGAGGATCGACAGGCCGAGCATGAAGAGCCCGGCGCCGTCGCGGCGGTGCTCGGGATCCATCTCCCGGGCGCTCGTGCCGACGCCGCGGGCCAGCCAGCCCACGCTGCCGGCGACGCTCATCCACAGGAAGCCGGCGCCCCGGGTCAGGCCGCTGCCCACGGCGGCGCCGACGGTGGGCCGGGCCCGGGTCGCGCTCTTGGCGCGGGCGCGGGGGGCGGCGGTGGTCTTACGGGGAGCGGCGGCCTTGCGCGGCGCGGCCTGACGGGCACGCGTCGTCGCGGCGCCGCCCTTCGACGCGGCGGTACGGCCCCGGCTCGCCGGAGGAGTACGGCTGGCCATGCCCCATACCGTAACCGTGCCGCGCCGGTGGGGACGCGCGCCGCACCGGCTTTTCCCGATGACTACGATCGTTGTCATGTCCGCCGTGCCGCAGCCGCTGAGCCACGACATGATCGTCGACGCCCTCAAGGCGCGCGAGTTCGCGCACTTCGTCGACGAGGACGGTGACATCGGCGGCAACTGGCAGGGGTGCCTGATCTACTTCTTCCGGCTGGGCCAGAAGCAGGAGATCTTCCAGGTGAGAGTCCTCACCCACGCCGGCTTCACCGTCGACGACGTGCCCCGGCTCTACGCCTTCTGCAACGCCTGGAACCACGACCGGCTCTGGCCCAAGGCCTACGTCCACACCGGCGACGACGGCATCGTCCGCGTCATCGGCGAGGTCGGCGCCGACTTCGAGCACGGCGTCACGCCCGCGCAGCTCGACCAGGTCATGGTCTGCGGCATCGCCACGGGCATCGAGCTGGCCGAGGCCGTCCAGGAGCTCAAGCGGCAATAGCGGCCTTCTTGCGCCGGCGCAGGGCGAAACCCGTCCACGAGACGATGATCAGGACCGCGACGACGAGCTGGGCCACCCACTCGTACCCGTGGGGGTAGAAGATCCCCGCGACATGGTTGTCGAGGAAGCCGCCCACCAGCGGCGGCTCGCCCAGCTCCTCCCGGGCGCGGTCCTCGAGCCAGGTGAGCGGGCAGTAGAGCCCGAACACCACGATGACCAGCAGCCAGGTGGCGGCGATGATCTGCACCCAGAGCACCCGCGGCCAGCGCCACGCCAGAAACCCGCCGAAGACGCCGAACGCCAGGAACGCGAAGTGCGCCCCGACGGCGAACCAGATCACCAAGTGGTAGAACACGCGTCCCACGGTAGCCAGCCGCGGCGAGGCCGGGCTGAGTTGCCGTACTCAGCGGGGCGCGGAGAAGTCCTGCGTGCCGATGACGCGGAGGAGTTCGAGGGCGCGATGGACCGGTGAGCCCGGCTCGGCGGTGACCATGACCACCTGCTGGTCGCGGCCGGGCAGGGTGAGGACCTCGAAGTCGAGTTCCAGCCGTCCGACCGCCGGGTGCTCGATCACCTGGTGGCTGTGATGGTCGATGTGCACCTCCTGATCGCGCCAGAGCCCGGCGAACTCGGGGCTCGCGGCGAGCAGGTCGCGGATCAGACCGTGGATCTCCTCGTGGTGCGGATAACGCGTCGCGGCGACGCGCAGATAGCTGACCGCGGTCCGCGCGAACAGCGGCGAGTCCCCCATCCCGTAGCCGCGTTTCGACGGGTCGGGGTGCAGGAAGTATCTGCGGACGATGTTGCGGTCGCCGGCGCCCAGCGCGGAGAAGTCCTCGAAGAGCGCGGCCGCCAGCGGGTTCCAGGCCAGCACCCGGCAGCCCCCGTCCAGCACCACGACGCCGGCGTCCGTCATCCTGTCCACCAGCTGCAGGGTGCCGGCCGGCACCTCCTCGTCGGGCCCGTCGGCGCTCCGGGCCTCCGCCTGCCCGGCCAGCCGGAACAGGTGCTCCCGCTCCTGCCCGGACAGCCGCAGCGCGCGGGCGATCCCGTTCAGCACCGCCCGGGAGGGATGGCGGCTCCGGCCCTGCTCCAGACGGCTGTAGTGGTCGACCGAGATCATCGCCAGCTGGGCGACCTCCTCCCGGCGCAGCCCGGGCGTGCGGCGCCGGGTGCCGGCCGGAAGTCCCACATCGCCGGGACTGATCCGCTCCCGGTGACCGCGCAGAAACGCCGCCAGCGCCCGTCTGTCCATGATCCGAGGCTACGCAGGCCCGAGCGGCTCATCCACAGACTCACGGTCTCTGGATACCGGGCCCCGGCCCGGCGACGGTTCTCGGTATGAGCGCATCGGTTCTGGTCACCGGCGGGTCCGGTTACGTGGCGGGTCATGTCGTGCGGGAGCTTCTCGGCCGGGGCTACCGGGTACGGGCGACGTTGCGGAACCCGGGGCGAGGCAACGCCGTACGGAAGAAACTGGCGGCCGAGGGAGACCTGACGTTCGTCGCCGCGGACCTGCTGAGCGACCACGGCTGGGACGCGGCCGCCGAAGGCATGCACTACGTGGTGCACACCGCGTCACCGATGCCGGTGGGCGAACATCGCGGACAGGACATCACCACCCCGGCCCGGGAAGGCACCCGCCGGGTCCTTGAGGCGGCACGGCGAGCCGGCGTACGCCGGGTGGTCCTGACGTCCTCGACGGCGGCCGCGATGCCCGCCCACCCGGGGGCGCCGGCCGACGAAAGCACCTGGACCGACCTGCCCGACAAGCCCCGCTACGTCTACCCGCGGGCGAAGACGCTGGCCGAGCAGGACGCGTGGCGAACCGTCCGCGCCTGGGCGGACGGGCCCGAGCTGACCACCGTGCTGCCCGCGAACATCCAGGGCCCCACGCTCGACGAGGACCTGTCCCCCTCGGTGTGGCTGATCCGGCTGATGCTGACGGGCAAGATGCCGGTCCTGCCGCGCATGGGCTACTCGATCGTCGACGTCCGCGATCTGGCCGTCCTGCACGCCGAGGCCATGACCGCCCCCGCCGCCGCCGGGCAGCGGTTCATAGCCGCCGGCGACTTCCTGTGGTTCCGGGAGATGGCGGCGATCCTGCGCGATCGGCTGGGCGCCCGGGCGGCGAAGGTGTCGCTGCGCCGGCTGCCGGACTGGGTGGTCCGCGCCGCCGCGCCGTTCAATGCCGAGATGGACCAAATGGTGCCCAGCCTCGGCGTGCGCACCCGGTTGAGCGCCGGGCACGCCGAGAAGCTGCTCGGCTGGCGGACCCGGCCGGCTGCCGAATCGGTGGTCGACACGGCCAACAGCCTGCTCGCCCTGGGTCTGGTCTAGCAGCGCTGCCCGCGTGAGCCGGAGGATGACTCACGCGGGCAGCACGATCTCGGTGGTTACTAGTTGCCGTGGCGGTGGCCCCGGCGGTGGTGGCCGCCGCCCTGGTTGCCGTTGTCCGCCGGCGGGGTCGTGGCCTCGACGGGCGGCTCGGTGGTCGCCGTGGCCGTCGGGGTCGGGGCCGCGCCGCCGCCCGAGCCTGCCGTCGTGGTCAGCAGGGTCAGGTTGTTGGTCTCGAGGATCTCGGTGATCGGCTGGAAGAAGGTCTCGCCGCCGGTCGTGCAGTCGCCCGAGCCGCCGGACGTGACGCCCTGGGCCTGGTCGCCGGAGAGCCACGGGCCGCCGGAGTCGCCGCCCTCGGCGCAGACGTTCGTCCGGGTGAGGCCGGTGACCGACCCCTCCGGGTAGTTGACCGTCTGGTTCTTGGCGAGGATGGTGCCGCAGAAGGTGCCCGTCGTGGAGCCGGAGCGGCAGACCGCCGCGCCGACCGGGGCCTCGGTGCTGCCCGCCACCGGGAGGGCGTTGCCGTCGAAGTCGTCGACGAAGGGCTGCAGCGGCACGTCGGCGCCGGTCTGGACGAAGCCCATGTCGGCGTTGCCCGGGAAGACCGACGCGGCGACCTCGCCCTGGGCGTCGCCCTCGAAGTCGATGGTCGGCGTGCCCTCGGCGCCGCAGTGGCCGGCCGTGACGAAGCCGCCCTCGACCGCGAAGCCGATCGAGCAGCGGGCCTGCTGGCCGCCGCCGAGGTCGACGAAGTAGGGCTGGGCGCCGATCACGTCGGCGGCGAAGGTGCGCGGCGCCGACTTGACGGTCACCACGTCGACGGCGGACTTCGGCAGGCCGGCGTCCTCGGCCAGCTCCCAGGCGTGGTCGTCGTCGTTCGGCAGGGCCTGGATGACGACCTTGTTGGCGGCCACGTCGACGTACCAGCCGGGCAGGTCCTGGTCGGACTTCACCGCGGTGGTGTCGAGGGCCTGCTTGGCCTTGTCGAGCTGGGCGACGCTGCGCGAGACGACCTTCGGCACGGCGCCGGTGGCCTTGACGACCTCGGCGAGCCCGGGGTCGGTGATCGCGATGTTCAGCGTGGTGCCGTCCTTGGCCAGCCACGAGCCGCCGTACGCGTCGCCGGTCTGGCTGCGCAGCTGGGCCGACACCCCGCTGGCCCACGCGGCGCGCTTGATGCGGGCGGTGGCGTCACTCGCGTCGAGACCGAGGTCCCGCTTCATCGCGTCCAGCAGCTGCGGGGCCACCGCGCCCGATGCCTGCGGCGTGGCGCCGCCGGCCGAGTCGTTGGTGCCCGCCATGGACGGCAGGGTGAAGGCCACCGCCGCGCCCGCTGCCGTCACCGTCGCCGCGATCGCGACGACCGTTCTGCGCTGCATTCGCTACTCCCCTCGCATCGCGGCACCGTGGGGGCGGTGCCGTGCCCATCGATACGAGGGGGAGCGGCGAAGAGTTCAAAAAAGGGCGGTCAGACCTCGACGACCGTCGGCACGATCATCGGCCGGCGGCGATAGGCGTCGTTGACCCAGCGGCCCACCGTACGCCGCACGACCTGCTGCAACTGGTGCGTGTCGGTGATGCCGTCCTCGGCCGAGCGGTGCAGCGCGGCGGTCAGCAAGGGGATCACCGGATTGAAGGCCTCGGGGTCCTCCGAGAAGCCCTTCGCCATGATCGACGGCTCGCCGACGACCTTGCCGGTGACCGAGTCGATCACCACGGTGGCCGAGATGAAGCCGCCGTCGCCGAGGATGCGCCGCTCGGTCAGCAGCGACTCGCTGACGTCGCCCACGGCGAGCCCGTCGACGTACACGTAGCGGTTCTTGACCCGGCCCACGTGCCGCGCGTGCCCCTCGACCAGGTCCACGACGTCGCCGTCCTCGCAGAGCACGACGCGGTCCGGCGCGACGCCGGAGTCGATGCCGAGCTGGGCGTGGGCGCGCAGGTGCCGCCATTCCCCGTGTACGGGCATGAGGTTGCTCGGCCGCACCACGTTGAGCAGGTACAGCAGCTCGCCGGCGGGCGCGTGCCCGGAGACATGCACCTTGGCGGTCTCCTTGTGCACGACCGTGGCGCCGGCCCGGGCCAGCTGGTTGATCACGCGGTAGACGCTGGTCTCGTTGCCCGGCACCAGCGAGCTGGCCAGCACGACCGTGTCGCCGGACTCGATCGTGATGTGCCGGTGGTCGCCGGTGGACATCCGGCCCAGGGCGCTCATCGGCTCACCCTGCGAGCCCGTCGACATGAAGACGACCTCGTCGCCGGGCAGGTGGGTGGCCTCGTCCAGGCTGACCAGCAGGCCGTCCGGGATGTTGAGCAGGCCCAGGTCGCGGGCGATGCCCATGTTGCGGACCATCGAGCGGCCGATCAGGGCGACCTTGCGGTCGTACTCGTACGCGGCGTCGAACACCTGCTGCACCCGGTGCACGTGCGACGCGAAGCTGGCCACGATGATGCGCCCGCGCGCCTTGGCGAAGATCGAGTTGAGCACCGGGCCGATGTCGCGCTCCGGCGCCACGAACCCGGGGATCTCGGCGTTCGTCGAGTCGGAGAGCAGCAGGTCCACGCCCTCCATGCCGAGCCGCGCGAAGCCGGCCAGGTCGGTGATCCGCCCGTCCAGCGGCACCTGGTCCATCTTGAAGTCGCCGGTGTGCAGGACCAGGCCCGCGGGGGTACGCACGGCGACCGCCAGCGCGTCCGGGATCGAGTGGTTCACGGCGAAGAACTCGCACTCGAACGGTCCGAGCCGCTCGACCTGCCCCTCGCGTACGGTCAGAGTGTAGGGGTCGAGCCGGCGCTCGGCCAGCTTGGCCTCCACCAGCGCGAGCGTGAACTCGGAGCCGACCAGCGGGATGTCCGGCTTGTGCGCGAGCAGGTAGGGCACGGCGCCGATGTGGTCCTCGTGCCCGTGGGTGAGCACGATCGCCTGCACCTGGTCGAGGCGGTCCAGGATGGGCGCGAAGTCGGGCAGGATGAGGTCGACGCCGGGCTGCTCCACGTCGGGGAACAGCACGCCGCAGTCGACGACCAGCAACTTGCCGTCGTACTCGTAGACGGTCATGTTGCGTCCGATGGCGCCGAGACCGCCGAGCGGTATGACGCGCAGGGCGCCCTCGGGCAGCGGCGGGGGCGGGCTCAGCTCGACGTGCGCTTGGCTCATGTAATTCTTTCCGTCTTGTCAGAGGTCCACGCCGGCCGCCGAGGCGTCCCGGCGCAGTTGGTCCAGCTCCGCGTCGGTGGCGTCGACCAGCGGCGGCCGCACGGGACCGGCCGGCCGGCCCAGGGCGCGCAGGCCCGCCTTGACGAGGATCGTGCCCTGCGTGCGGAAGATCCCGGTGTAGAGCGGCAGCATCTGCCGGTGCAGCTCCAGCGCCCGGGCGACGTCGCCCCCCTCGTACGCCAGGATCATCTCCTTGGTCCGCGGGCCCACGAAGTGCGTCGAGGTGCCCACCACGCCGACCGCGCCGATCGACAGCAGCGGCAGCGTCGCGGAATCCTCCCCCGAGTAGTACGCCAGATCGGTGCGCCGCAGCACGTCCGAGGTGGCCGCGATGTCGCCCTTCGCGTCCTTCACGCCCACGATGTTCGGGTGCTCGGCCAGCCGGACGAGAGTCTCGGTCTGGATCGGCACGCCGGAGCGGTGCGGGATGTCGTAGAGCAGCACGGGCAGCCCGGTCGCGTCGGCCACGGTGGTGAAGTGGCTGATCAGACCCGCCTGCGGAGGCTTGTTGTAGTAGGGGGTGACCACCAGCAGCCCGTGCGCCCCGGCCTTCTCGGCGGTGCGCGCCAGCTCCACGGTGTGCGCGGTGTTGTTGGTCCCCACGCCGGCCAGGACGCGCGCCCGGTCGCCGACGGCCTCCCCCACGACCCGCAGCAGCGCCTCCTTCTCGGCGTCGCTGGTCGTGGGCGACTCCCCGCCGGTGCCGCTGATCACCAGCGCGTCGTGGCCCTGCTCGTCGACGAGCCACTCCGCCAGCGAGCCGGCCGCGTCGAGGTCGAGGGAGCCGTCGGCGGTGAAGGGGGTCACCATGGCGGTCACCAAGCGCCCGAAGGGCCGTACGGGGTCGTGCGTCATGAGAACAACTTATCGGACGAGGCGCGGAGGCGCTCCGGGGCTCAGACGTAGAGGTAGGTGAAGGGCGCCCACGGAAGATTGCGGAGCACGCTCCAGACGCCCCACACGGCGATGAATGTGCCGAGCACCCGGGGCGAGAGGGTGAGCTGCGGCAGGTTCCAGCCGAAGACGCGGCGGCCGGCCCAGGCCACATACATCCACAGCAGGAAGGGCACCGCGAACACGAACAGCGCGTGGTGGCGGGCGGCGGCCGGGAGGTCGCCGTGCAGCAGGTACCACGCGGCGCGCGTGCCGCCGCAGCCCGGGCAGATGAAGCCGGTGACGTATTTCAGCAGGCACGAGGGGGCCGCGCCGGGCTCCGCGTCGGCCGGGTGGGTGGCATAGGTGTAGCCCACCGCGCCGGCCATGCAGACCAGGGCGGCGGCGGGAGCCAGCCAGACCGGCGATTCGTGCCATTTGCGCTGGAGGAAACGGCTGAAGCGATCACCCTGCGGCTCGGGGTAGGGCTGATAGCCCGCCCAGGCCTGGTCGCTCTCCACCGTCATGATTTCGAGGCTACACCGAGGGCGAAACCAGCGAAGATCACGATTTGAGCGCCGCGGTGAGCGCGGGCGCGAGGTCGCCCCGCTCCGGCGCCTCGATCGCGCCGAGCCCCAGCCAGCCGGCGAGCCGCTGTAGCTCGACCGCCAGCGCACCCGCCGTCTCGTCCGCGTCGCCCTCCGGCTCCAGCCACGCCGCGGGGATGCGGAGCACGCCGGCCTTGCGATCGGCCTTGAGGTCGAGCCGGGCCGTCAGCGCGTCGCCCTGCAGGAACGGCAGCACGTAATAGCCGTAGAGCCGCTGGGCCGCCGGCACGTAGATCTCGATGCGGTAGTTCATGCCGAACAGCCGCTCGGTCCGCCCCCGCTCCCACACCAGCGGGTCGAAAGGGCTGATCAGCGTCGCGGCGCCCACCCGGCGCGGCAGCCGGGCCTCGTGGTGCAGATGGACCGGCGGCTTCCAGCCCTGGACCGTGACCGGGAGCAGCACCTTGTCCTCGACGAGCTCGCGCACCGCCCGCTTGAACCCCTCGACCGGCAGCCGGAAATAGTCGCGCAGCTCCGCCTCGGCGGCCACGCCCAGCGCCCGCGCCGAGTGCTCGACCAGCGCCCGGAAGGCGTCCTGCTCCGACGGCGTCGGGGTGTCGAGCACGGCCCGCGGCAGCACCCGCTCGGCGAGGTCGTAACGGCGGGCGAACGACGTCGTCCGCTCGGCGGCCGTGATCTCGCCCGTGAAGAACAGCCACTCCAGGGCCTGCTTGACCGCCGACCAGTTCCAGCCCCAGTGGTCCTTGCTGCGGGGCACGTCGTGCTCGATCTCCGCGGCGGTGATCGGCCCGCGGTCGCGCACCTCGCCCAGCACCCGCGCGACCAGCTCGGGCTGCTCCTTGGCGATGCGCACCATGCCGCCCCACGCGTAGTCGCGGGCGCGGGCCATCCGCCACCGGAAGAGCGGCTGCAGATCGGCGCGGATCAGCGACGCCTCGTGCCCCCAGAACTCGAAGAGCTCCCGCGGGTGGCGATAGGCCGCGCGCTCGAGCAGCCCGGCCGGATAGGGCCCGAGCCGGCTGTAGAGCGGCATGAAGTGCGCCCGCTGGAGCACGTTGACCGAGTCCATCTGGATCAGGTGCAGCCGCCGCAGCACCCGCCGCAGATGGCGCAGGTCGGTGGCCCCGCCGGGCGCGGGATCGGTGAAGCCCTGCGCGGCCAGCGCGATCCGGCGGGCCTGCGCGACACTCAGTTTCTCGGGTACGGCCATCGCCGTCCGACCACCCCACCCTCCACCCTGAAACCGGACTGAAGACGAGCCAGACGCTATCTCAGTGGTACGACAATTTCCGGCCGGGCACGATGGCGCCATGCTCGAGATCCGCCCGATGTCCGACGGCGAGGCCCTGGCCACCGCCGAGATGCACGTGCGCACCTGGCGCTCCGCCTACACCGGGATCGTCCCCGGCGCCTTTCTCGCCGCGATGGATCCCGCTCAGTTCGCCGAGCGCCGCCGGGCGCGACGGACGACCGTCCTCGTCGCCGTCCGGGACGGCGTCATCATCGGCAACGCGGACTACGGGCACTACCGCGAGGACGACGGATCCCCCGACCCGCGGCACGGCGAGCTCAACGCCATCTACGTCGACCCATCGGCGTGGGGCACCGGGACGGGGCACGCCTTGTTCGCCGCCGTCGAGCAGGAGATGACCGGCACCTGGCCCGACATGCGACTCTGGGTGCTGGAGGACAACCTGCGGGCGCGCCGGTTCTACGAGCGGCAGGGCATGCGCCCGGACGGGGCGAGTGACTTCTGGACCCCGCACGGCACGGCGGCCCGGCTGCGTGAGCTGCGTTACGTCAAGGCTCTGTAGGCTGCCGGGCATGGCTCTCGGCTTCGTCCGCACCGCCCGCCCCTCCGAGGCCTCGGAGATCGCCCGCATCCAGCTCACCACGTGGCGCACGGCCTACCGGCGGATGTTCCCGCCGCACGTGCTGGCGAACCTCGACGAGGCGTACCTGACCAGGGGCTGGAGCCTCGCCATCGAGCAGCCGCCGACCCCGCGGCACCGGGTGCTGATCGCGGTGGAGCAGAGCGAGTCGGAGCAGACGGTCGTCGGCTTCGCGGCCTCCGGACCGGCCGACGAGCAGGCCCTCGCCCCGGACGAGCCGCCCCTGCCCGACTCCGTCGCCGCCGTCACCGACTTCCTGGTCGAGCCGCGCTGGGGCCGCCGCGGCCACGGCAGCCGCCTGCTGGCCGCCACCGTCGACCTGTGGCGCGAGGACGGCTTCGCCTCGGCGGTGGCGTGGGCCTACGACGCGGACAAGGCCACCCAGAAGTTCCTGACCGGCTCCGGCTGGCAACCCGACGGCGCCGGCCGCGCCCTCGACGTCGACGACATGCTCGTCAACCAGCTCCGCCTCCACGTCGCCCTCGCTTGACGGCTGTCCCGTGGCGGACGGGCGCCGGCACCCTGCGCGGACTGATCAGCGCCGGCGCGGACCGTCCGGGAAACCGCTGCGGAGCCGGATCGAGCTGGTCAAGCCCTGACCGGCGTCCTCAGTCGAGGAGCGGGTCCAGGCCGACGGTCAGGCCGGGGCGGGACGCCACGTTGCGCACGGCCAGCAGCACGCCCGGCATGAACGACGCCCGGTCCAGGCTGTCGTGCCGGATGGTCAGCGTCTCGCCGGCCGTGCCGAAGAGGACCTCCTGGTGGGCCACCAGACCCGCCGCCCGGACGGCGTGGACGCGTACCCCGTCGATCTCCGTGCCCCGGGCGCCCGCCATCTCCTCCTTGGTGGCGTCCGGCATCGGGCCGAGTCCGGCGGAGGCACGGGCGGCGCCGATCAGGCGGGCGGTGTGGGTGGCCGTGCCACTGGGGGCGTCGAGCTTGCGAGGGTGGTGCTGCTCGATGATCTCGGCGGAGTCGAAGAAGCGGGCCGCTCGCTGCGCGAACTGCATCATGAGGACCGCGCCGATGCCGAAGTTGGGGGCGATCAGCACGCCCACCGGAGGGTGCTCCTCGACCAGGGAGGCCACTTCGGCCAGGCGCGAGGTGGTGAAGCCGCTGACGCCGACGACCGCGTGGATGCCCTGGCCGACGGCCCAGCGCAGGTTGTCCATGACCGCGTCGGGGGTGCTCAGGTCGACCACCACGTCGACGCCGGCGGCCGCGGCCAGGTCGTCGCCGCGGCCGATCGTCGCCGCGAGCGAGAGGTCCGGGGCGGCCGAGATCGCCTTGCACGCCTCGGTGCCCATGCGGCCCTGGTATCCGATGACGCCGACGCGGAGAGTTTCAGTCACGCGGCAAATCTAGTGGACGGAACCAGCGGCGTTCGACCAGGCCGACGACGACGAAGACCGCGGCGACGTACGCCCAGCCGACCAGCACGTCGATCACGTAGTGCTCGCCGGTGTAGACCAGCGTGAAGGTCATCGCCAGCGGATAGGCCAGCAGCAGCGGCCACCAGCGCCGGCGCACCATGGGCAGGAAGAAGGCGACCGCCATCATGGCCCACGCGGTGTGCAGCGACGGCATCGCCGCGACGGGGTTGGACTGCTCGACCTGCAGGGCGTTGAGCGTGTTGCCGGCGCCGTGCAGGCCGATCGCGTCCCACCCGTTCGTGGAGATGCGGGCGACCGGCGCGTTGAGGTAGCCGCGCTCCCCCGCCCACCACGGCGGCGCGGCCGGGTAGAGGAAGTACGTGATCAGCCCGAACACGCACAGCGTGAACCACCGGCGGATGAACCGGGCCCACTGGAAGCGCGTGCGCACCCACAGGATCACGGCCACCGTCGGGACGGTCAGGAAGTGGGAGACGTACACGAGGGTGACCACGACCTCCCACCACTGGACGACGCCCGGGTGGTAGAGGTGCTGCTGCAGCCAGGTGGTCGGGACCTGGCCGCCGGTGAGCCAGCCGAACATGTCGATGTCGGCGTGGATCATCTCGGTGACGTGCGGGTCGAAGAAGTCGTCGGCCCACGCGCGGGAGACGTTGTAGACGACCAGCAGCAGGGAGATGGGCAGCCAGTCGCGCAGGAAGAGCAGGTGCTGCTTCCAGGGCAGGTAGTTGCGCCACGCGATGGTCGCCAGCCAGAGCCAGCCGAAGGCGATGAGCGGGTCGCTGGTCGGCACGCCGATGAAGTACGTGCCGACCGCGAACACGACCGCGAAGACGGTCATGCCGATGATGCGCCGCTTGCGCCGGTCAGCCGGGCTCAGCTCGACATCGGGCGCCGGGGGGCTTTCGATGGTCACAACACTCCAGGCTAGCCAGCGGGCGAAAAGGCATCGTCGGCGAAGGGGCCGACCACGGCCAGCGACATCGGCCGGGCGAGCAGGTCCGCCGCGAGCGCGTTGACGTCCTCGAGCGTCACGGCATCGACCTTCGCGAGCAGCTCGTCGACGCCCATGAAGTCGCCGTAGAGCAGCTCCGACTTGGCCAGCCGGCTCATCCGCGAGCCGGTGTCCTCCAGGCCCAGCACGTACGCGCCCTTGGTCATCCCCTTGCCCCGCGCCAGCTCCTCGGCGGTGATCCCGTCGGCGGCGACCTCGGCGAGCGAAGCCCGGATCAGCTGCAGGACCTCCTCGGCCTTGCCCGGCGCGCACCCCGCGTAGACGCCGAAGAGGCCGGCGTCGGCGTACTGCGTGCCGTACGAGTAGACCGAGTAGGCCAGGCCGCGCTTCTCCCGGACCTCCTGGAAGAGCCGGCTCGACATGCCGCCGCCGAGCACGTTGTTGAGCACGCCGAGCGCGAAGCGCCGCTCGTCGTCGCGGTGCAGGCCGGCGGTGCCGAGGACCAGGTGCGCCTGCTCGGTGTCCTGGTTCCGGACGACGGTGACGGGCGGTTTCACCCGGGCCGCCTTCCCCGTACGCACCGCGGCCGGCGCCCCCGCCGAGTCCAGCGGGCTCCCGGCCAGCGCCTGGCGCACGAGCCGCACCACGGTCGCGTGCTCGAGGTTGCCGGCCGCCGTCACGACGATCCGCGGCGCCTTGTAGCGGCTGCGGTAGAACCGGTGGATCTGCTCACGCGTCATCGGCGTGATCGTCTCCTCGGTGCCCGAGATCAACCGCCCCAGCGGGGTGTCCGCCCCGAAGATCGCCTCGGTGAAGAGGTCGTGCACCTCGTCGCCGGGCTCGTCGTCGTGCATGGCGATCTCTTCGAGGATGACCCCGCGCTCGGTCTCCACGTCGGCCGGGTCCATGACCGAGTGCGCCACGGCGTCGCAGAGCACGTCGATGGCGAGCGGCAGATCCGCGTCGAGCACCCGTGCGTAGTAGCACGTGTACTCCTTGGTGGTGAACGCGTTGGTCTCGCCGCCGACCGCCTCGATCTCCGCGGAGATGTCCAGGGCCGACCGGCGCTCGGTGCCCTTGAAGAGCAGGTGCTCCAGGAAGTGCGACGCGCCGGACAGCGTGGCCGACTCGTCGCGGGAGCCGACGCCGACCCAGATGCCCAGCGCGGCGCTGCGCGTGGTCGGGATCGCCTCGGTGATGATGCGCAGACCGCTGGGCAGGATGGTGCGCTTGACGCCGTCGCCGAGGGTCTTGGTAGCCGAACGGGCCGGCCTCTCGGCCGGCCCGCGGTTGTTACTGGTTGTCATGCGTGGCGTCAGCTACGGTCGCCGCCGCGGTCCCCGCCACGGTCGCCGCTCGGGCGCGAGCGGCGGCGGCGCGGGGCGTCGCCACCCTCACGGTCACCGCGCGGGGCGCGCTCCTCGCGGGGCTTGTCGCCCCCGGCCGCGGCCGGGGGGGCCGCCGGGGCCTCCTCGCCCTCGGGGCGGACCTTGTCGAGGTAGATCTTGCCGCGGTTGTCGATGTCCGCGATCGAGACCTCGACCTTGTCGCCGACGTTGAGGAAGTCCTCGACCTTCTCGACCCGCTTGCCGTCGCCCACCTTGGAGATGTGCAGCAGGCCGTCGCGGCCGGGCAGCAGCGAGATGAACGCGCCGAACGCGGCCGTCTTCACCACCGTGCCGAGGAACTTGTCGCCGACCTTGGGCAGCGTCGGGTTGGCGATGGCGTTGATCCGCTCCACCGCGGCGTCGGCCGACGGGCCGTTGGTCGCGCCGACGTAGATCGTGCCGTCGTCCTCGATCGAGATGTCGGCGCCGGTCTCGTCCTGGATCGCGTTGATCGTCTGGCCCTTCGGGCCGATGACCATGCCGATCTTGTCGACCGGGATCTTGACGCTGGTGACCCGCGGGGCGTACTCGCTCATCGACGCCGGGCCCTCGATCGCCGCGGCCATCACGCCGAGGATCGTGGCGCGGGCGTCGTGCGCCTGCTGCAGGGCGGCGGCCAGCACGTCGGACGGGATGCCGTCGAGCTTGGTGTCGAGCTGCAGCGCGGTGACGAACTCGCTGGTGCCGGCGACCTTGAAGTCCATGTCGCCGAACGCGTCCTCGGCGCCCAGGATGTCGGTCAGCGCGACGTACTCCGTCTTGCCGTCGACCTCGTCCGAGATCAGACCCATCGCGATGCCGGCGACCGGGGCCTTCAGCGGGACACCGGCGGACAGCAGGGCCAGCGTCGAGGCGCAGACCGAGCCCATCGACGTCGAGCCGTTGGAGCCCAGGGCCTCGGAGACCTGGCGGATCGCGTAGGGGAACTCCTCGCGCGACGGCAGCACGGGCACGAGGGCCCGCTCGGCCAGCGCGCCGTGGCCGATCTCGCGGCGCTTCGGCGAACCCACCCGGCCGGTCTCACCGGTCGAGTAGGGCGGGAAGTTGTAGTTGTGCATGTAGCGCTTGGACTTCTCGGGGGCGAGCGTGTCCAGGGCCTGCTCCATGCGCAGCATGTTCAGCGTGGTGACGCCCATGATCTGGGTCTCGCCGCGCTCGAACAGCGCCGAGCCGTGCACCCGGGGCAGGATGCCGACCTCGGCCGACAGCGGGCGGATGTCACGCGGGCCACGGCCGTCGATGCGGACCTGCTCGCGCAGGACGCGCTGGCGCACCTCGGACTTGGTGACCGAGCGGAAGGCGGCGGAGATCTCCTTCTCCCGGCCCTCGAACCGCTCGTCGAGCAGCTCGTGCGCCTTGGCCTTGACCCGGTCGAGGGCCTCTTCGCGCTCCTGCTTGCCGGCGATCTTGAGCGCCTCGGCGGTCTCCTCGCGGACGGCCTCGACGACGGCGGCGTACACGTCGTCCTGGTAGTCGAGGAAGACCGGGAACTCCTGCACCGGCTTGGCGGCGACCTCGGCCAGCTCGCTCTGCGCGCGGCACAGCTCGCGGAGCGCGGGCTTGGCGGCCTCGAGGCCGCTCGCCACGATCTCCTCGGTCGGGGCGGTGGCGCCGGCGGCGATCAGCTTGACCGCCTGCGGGGTGGCCTCGGCCTCGACCATCATGATCGCGACGTCGCCGTCCTCGGTGACCCGGCCCGCGACGACCATGTCGAAGACGGCCCGCTCGAGCTCCTCGATGGTCGGGAAGGCGACCCACTGGCCCTCGATGTAGGCGACGCGGGTCGAGCCGACCGGGCCGCTGAACGGCAGGCCGGAGAGCTTGGTCGACATCGAGGCGCCGTTCATGGCGACGACGTCGTAGGGGTGCGCCGGGTCGAGCGCGAGGACGGTCTCGACGACCTGGACCTCGTTGCGCAGGCCCTTGGTGAACGACGGGCGCAGCGGCCGGTCGATCAGGCGGCAGGTGAGGATCGCGTCCTCGCTGGGGCGGCCCTCGCGGCGGAAGAACGAGCCGGGGATGCGGCCCGCGGCGTACATGCGCTCCTCGACGTCGACCGTCAGCGGGAAGAAGTCGAAGTGCTCCTTCGGCGCCTTGCTGGCCGTGGTGGTCGAGAGGACGGTCGTCTCGCCCAGCTGGACGACGACCGAGCCGCCGGCCTGCTTGGCCAGCCGGCCGGTGGAGAAGGTGATCTCCCGGGTGCCGAACGACCCGTTGTCGATGACGGCGGTGCGGGATTCGGTGCCGAGAGCGTTGGTCTGCTCTGTCATGTGGTGCGGAACTCCTTCGTCGAGGACCCGGCGGTCTCTACAGCGCGGTTGCAGCGGTGGCCGGTCTTCGATCGAAGTGCCCGGAAATCCGGTTCCGGGAACCACTACCGAGGACCGGTGCCGTCAATTACTGCGGCCGCGCGGGTCCGTGGGTTGTACAGCGGGGGAGCGACCGTCGGCCACTCCCCCGGGTGAAACTAGCGGCGCAGGCCGAGGCGCTCGATGAGCGAACGGTAGCGCTGCACGTCCTTCTTCTGGACGTAGTTGAGCAGGCGGCGGCGACGGCCGACCAGCAGCAGCAGACCACGACGGCTGTGGTGGTCGTGCTTGTGCACCTTGAGGTGCTCGGTCAGGTCGGCGATCCGCTTGGTGAGCATCGCGATCTGGACCTCGGGAGAGCCGGTGTCGCCCTCCGCGGCCTGGTACTCACCGATGATCTTGGTCTTGGTCTCTTGATCGAGCGCCATGTTCTCCGTGCTTCTGTGTTGCCGGTGACTGCGAATCCCTGCACCCGCGGCGTCGGGCAGGCACGCAGGGTCGTCGATCGGACATTCCGATACTCGACAACCCTACCAGCCCGTCAGGAGAGCAGCGCCCTCGTCTCGGCGACATCGTCGTTCATCTGCTCGATGAGCGCCGAGATGTCGGTGAATGTCAGCTGGCCACGCTGGTGCGCGACGAAATCGACGGCCACCCGCTCGCCGTAGAGATCGCCCTCGAAGTCGAGCGCGTAGGCCTCGACCCGCCGTTCCCGGCCCGAGAAGGTCGGGTTGGTCCCCACCGACACGGCCGCCATCAGCCGCTCGCCGCCCGCGCCGCCGCGCAGCAGCCACCCCGCATAGACCCCGTCGGCCGGGATCGCGGCGTAGCGGTGGGTCATCAGGTTGGCGGTCGGGAAGCCGAGCTCCCGGCCGCGCTGGTCGCCGCGGACCACCACGCCGTTGACCCGGTGGGGCCGGCCGAGCGCGGCCGCGGCCGCCCTGACGTCGCCCGCGTCGACGCAGCTGCGGATGTACGTGGACGAGAAGACCAGCCCCTCCTCCGCCACCAGCGGCGCCTCCTCGACCGTGAAGCCGAACGTGTGCCCGAGCTTGGCCAGCAGCGCCAGGTCGCCGGCCGCCCGGTGCCCGAAGCGGAAGTTGTCGCCCTCCACCACCACGGCGGCGTGCAGGGCCTCGACCAGCACGTCGTGCACGAACTCCTCGGCGCCCAGCTGCGAGAACGCCGGCGTGAACGGCACCACGCACAGGGCGTCCACGCCCAGCTCCGCGATCAGCTCGGCCTTGTGCACGGGTTCGGTCAGCACCGCCGGGTGCGACCCGGGCCGGACGACCTCCGCGGGATGCGGGTCGAACGTGACCACGACCGAGTGCAGCCCGAGGTCCCGCGCGCGCTTCACGGTGTGCCCGATGATCGCCTGATGGCCCCGGTGCACCCCGTCGAAGACGCCGATGGTGACCACCGATCGCCCCAGCTCGCCCGGCACCGCTTCGTAGCCGCGCCACCGCTGCATTGCACGCCTCCCCTGTGCGTCGACCACGCGTAAGAGTATCGGCCTCCCCGACTGCCTGAAACGCTACAGTTGATCCCGATATGAGACGGGACGAGCTGGCTCTGGACCTCGTCGCGGCGGGCTGCGTCTTCGCCGTGCTGTTTCTCCGCGCCCTCTACGGCTACCTGCGACGACGCGATCCGCTGCAGCGTGACGTGACGCTCGTGTTCCTGCCGAGCACGGTCTGGTTCTCCCTCGTTCTGCTCAGCCGCGTGGTCGAGCTTCCTTACCGCGTGATCCTGGTCGCGATCGTGCTCCTCTTCGCCCAGCCCTACCTGACGCTGCGCCTGGCCTCCCGGCTGCGGGCGGTGCCGGCCTGGCAGGAGTGGGGCGCCCTGAGCGTCTCCGTCTTCACCGCGGGCCCGCTGATCCTGGCGCCGCAGCCGATCCCGGGCCGGCAGTGGGTCGTGGCCGTCGCCGGATACGTGCTGGTCGAGATCGCGGCCGGCTACCTGCTGCTGAGCAAGGCCCGCCGCCGCACGGGCGCCAACCGGGTCCGGCTGACCGTCGCGGCGGCCACCGCCCTGACGTCCGTGGCCATGGTCGTCGTGCTGGTCCTGGCCGTGACGCATCCGCTGGACGAGAGGTTCGTCACGGCGTACCGGGTCATCGCCCTGGTGTGCGCGGCCGGCTACCTCGTCGCCTTCGCCCCGCCCAAGTGGCTGCGCCGCGCCTTCTCCGCGCTGGCCGCCCAGTCCGTCACCGAGCGGCTGCTGCGGGCCGAGGTCGAGTCGCCCGAGGAGGTCTGGCAGACGTACGCCGGGATCATGCGCGAGCAGACCGGCGCCGACGCCGTGGCCGTCCTCATGCCGCGCCCCGACGGGATGCTGGCCACGGCCGCGTACTCCGGTCCGCCGTTGCCGACCCCGCAGGAGCTCGACCTGCCGGAGGTCACCGCGCTGATCCGCCGCGGCCGGCCGGCCCGGCTCCGCGAGGGCGGCGAGGCGCTGGTCGCCCACTACGGCGACGACCTCGGCGACGACTTCGTGACCGTGGTGAGCATGCCGGTCCCGCCCGACGCCGAGGGCGCCGTGCTGCTGTTCAACCGGCACCGGACGCTGTTCGACGACGACGACCTGCGGCTGTTCGCGCTGCTCGGCGGCGAGGCGGGCATCCTGGCCGAGCGGCAGGCGGTCGTCGCGGCCCAGCGCCGGCTCGCCGCCGAGCTGAGCGCGTCGGTGGCGGCGCTGACCCGGGCCAGCCAGGCGAAGAGCGCCTTTCTGGCGAACATGAGCCACGAGCTGCGTACGCCGCTCAACGCGATCATCGGCTTCAGCGACCTGATGCGCCAGGAGGAGCCGGAGGGCGACCGGCGCCGGGTCCCCGCCGAGTGGGCCGAGCACATCCACACCAGCGGCCGGCACCTGCTCGGGCTGATCAACGACATCCTCGACCTGGCCAAGGTGGAGGCGGGACGGCTGGAGCTGCGCCTCGCCCCGCTGCGCGCCGACGCGGCCATCCAGGAGCTGCTCACCGGCCTCTCGCCGCTGCTCACCACGAAGCACCTGACCGTGGTCACCGAGCTGGCCCAGGTCACGGCGAACGCGGACCGGGTGCGGTTCCGCCAGATCGTCGAGAACCTGCTCTCCAACGCGATCAAGTTCACGCCGGAGGGCGGCCGCCTCACGGTCACGACCGCCGCCGACGGCGAGTTCGTCACCGTCACGGTCGCCGACACGGGCGTGGGCATCGCCGAGGCGGACCAGGCGCGGGTGTTCGAGGAGTTCCAGCAGGTCGGCGATCCGGAGCGGGCCCGCGCGGGCACCGGCCTCGGGCTGGCGCTCACCAAGCGGCTGGTGGAGGCCCACGGCGGGGAGATCTCGCTGGTGTCGGCGCCGGGCCAGGGCAGTGCCTTCACCGTACGGCTGCCGGCCGCGCCCGTCGTCGAAGCGGTGACCGCCGACGGGTCCGGCGACGGCGCCCGGATCCTGCTCGTGGAGGACGACCCGCAGGCCGCGGAGCTGCTTCGCACGCAGCTGGAGCACGCCGGCTACCAGATCGACGTGGCCGGCACGGGCGAGGCCGGGCTCACCGCCGCCGGCGCCCACCCGCCGGACGCGATCGTCCTCGACGTGGCGCTGCCCGGCATCGACGGCTTCGAGGTGATCCGCCGGCTCAAGGCCGACGCCCGGCTGGCGGAGATCCCGGTGTTCTTCGCCACGATCATCGACGAGCGGCAGGCCGGGCTCGCCCTGGGCGCGAGCGACTACTTCGTCAAGCCGGTCGAGCCGGCGGTGCTGCTGAGCGCCCTCGCCCGGACGGTCGCCAAGCGGCCCGTGCCCCGCGTCCTGGTCGTGGATCACGACGACGCCGTGCGCCGCGCGATCGAGGACGGCTTGCGCGCCGGGGGCGCCGACGTGGTCGCCGTGGCGGACGGCCGCGACGGACTGGCCCGCAGCCGCGAGGGCCAGTTCGACCTCATCGTGTGCGACATGCAGTCGCCCGCCGCCGACGGCTTCAGCATGCTCGCCGCCATCGAGCAGGACCCCGCCACCCGGCAGACGCCGGTCCTCGGCCTGGCCGCCACCGCCGGCGAGGCGTCCCTGGTCGCCACGGCCATGGCGGGCGGCGTCGTGGCCACCGCCATGGCCGGGGGCGCCGGGGCCGACAAGCTCGCGCCGCTGCTGGGCGTCCGCACCGACCCGCCCGAACCGCCCGCCGGAAGTCCCGAGGAGAATTCGTGAGCCGCATCCTGCTGGTCGAGGACGAGGAACTCAACCGCACCCTGGTCAAGGCCGTCCTGGCCCGCGCCGAGATCGCCGCCGTCCGCGACGCCGAGATCATCGACGCGAACAGCCTCGCCGCCGCCCGCACGCAGCTCAACACCGCCGACGTCGACCTGGTGCTCCTCGACATGAACCTCCCGGACGGCAACGGCCTCACCCTGGCGGGCGACCTCGCCACCGGCCGCATCGGCGCCGACCGCCGCAGGCCGGTGGTCGTCGCGGTGACGGCCAGCGTCCTCCCCCAGGACCGTGCCGCCGCGGTCGAGGCGGGCTGCGACGGCTTCCTCGACAAGCCCTACGCGGCCGCCGACCTGATCGCCGTCGTCGCGGAGCACCTCCCGGCGAGGTGACCCCGGCGTCCGTCCGGCCGGACGCTATGCCGGGGCGAGCACGATCTCGGCGCGGGCCCGGCCCTCGCGCTCCGAGACGATCGCCAGGACGTCGCCGGTGGGGGCGAAGACGGCGTACGGGCCCTGGATGCCGACCGGTGCCAGCGGGCCGCCGTGGCTCAGCACCCGGGCCTCGTCCTCGGTCGCCTCGCGCGCGGGGAACGCCTGCCGGGCGGCCTCGCTCATCGGCAGCCCGATCACATCCGGGGCGCGCTCCTCCAGCTCCGGCAGCGTGGCGGCGTCGGCGAGGGTGAGGTCGCCCACGGCCGTACGCCGGAGGGCAGTCAGGTGGCCCCCCACCGCGAGCGTGGCACCCAGGTCCCGCGCGATCGCCCGGATGTAGGTGCCGCTGGAGCAGTCGACCTCCACGTCGACGTCGATCACCCCGTCCCCGCGGCGGATGTCGAGGACGTCGAGGCGGAAGACGGTGACGCGGCGGGCGGCCAGCTCGACCTGTTCGCCGTCGCGGACCCGCTTGTACGCCCGCTCGCCTTTGATCTTGATGGCGCTGACCGCGCTGGGCACCTGGTCGATCTCCCCGGTCTGCGCCACGAGACCGGCCCGGATCGCCTCGTCGGTCACCGCGCCGGTGGGCGTGGTCGCCGTGACGTCGCCCTCGGCGTCGTCGGTGATCGTGGACTGGCCCAGTCGGATGGTCGCCGCGTAGCTCTTGCGGGCGCCGATCACATAGGTGAGCAGGCGGGTCGCCCGGTTGACCCCGATGATCAGCACGCCGGTGGCCATCGGGTCGAGCGTGCCGCCGTGCCCCACCCGGCGGGTTCTGGCGAGCCGCCGGATCCGGGCGACCACGTCATGGGAGGTCATCCCGGCCGGCTTGTCCACAACGATGAGACCGTCGACGTTCACGCCCTAACCCAACCAGACGCTCCTCAGCGGGCGACGCCCACCACCGCCCATCGGCTGCCGCGCCAGCGGATCAGCAGCGCGACCAGCCGGACGAGCGTGAACGCGGCCAGCCCCGCCCAGATGCCGGGCAGCCCCCAGGCGAAGGCGTGCGCGAGCCAGATCAGCGGCAGGAACCCGCCCACCGCCCCGATCAGCGTCATCGTGCGCAGATAGCCGACGTCGCCGGCCCCGATCATCACCCCGTCGAGTGCGTAGACCACGCCGGCGAAGGGCAGCATCGCCACGAACCACGGCCACACGAGGGCGGCCTGGTCGTGCACGGCCGCGTCGCTGGTGAACAGGCGCGGGATCACGCCGGCGCCGGCGGCGGCGAGCACGGCGAACGCGACTCCGGAGATCCCGCCGACCAGGGTGACCCGGCGGGCGATCCCCCGGGCGGCGCCGGTGTCCCCGGCGCCGAGGGCCGCGCCGACCAGCGACTGCGCGGCGATGGCGACCGCGTCCAGGGCGAGGGCGGCGAAGAACCACAGCTGCAGGGCGATCTGGTGGGCGCCGACCGCGGCGACGCCGAAGCGGGCGGCCACGGCGGTCGCCGACAGCCAGCACGCCTGGAAGGCCGCGCCGCGGATGAGCAGGTCGCGGCCGAGGACCAGCTGGTTGCCGAGGACGGACAGGACCGGGCGCAGGGGCGCGCGCTCGCGCACGACGGCCGCCAGGAAGAGGCCGCCCGACACGGTCTGGGCGGCGACGTTGGCCACGGCCGAGCCCTCGAGGCCCCAGCCGGCGCCGTAGACGAGCAGCGGGCAGAGGGCGGCGGACAGCACGTTGGCGCCGAGCACGAACCACAGCGGGCGCCGGGTGTCCTGCACCCCGCGCATCCAGCCGTTGCCCGCCGCGGCGAGCAGCAGGCCGGGCACGCCCAGGACGGCGATGCGCAGCCACGTCTCGGCGGCGCGGGCGGCCCCGGGGTCGCCGGCGAGGGCGCGGGCCAGCGGACCGGCGAACGCCTGCGCCAGGACCACCAGCACGAGCGCCGTGATCAGGGCCAGCCAGGAGGCCTGGACGCCCTCGGACACCGCACCCGGGCGGTCACCGGCCCCGAAGCGGCGCGCGGCGCGACCGGTCGTCCCGTACGCCATCAGCGTGCCGAACCACACGGCCAGCGACATTACCGTGCCGCCGACAGCGACCGCGGCCAGCGGAACCCGGCCCAGATGACCGACGACCGCCGTGTCGACCAGCACGTAGAGCGGCTCGGCGGCCAGCACCACCAGCGCGGGCAGGGCGAGGCCGGCGATGCGGCGGGCCGGCGTGGGGTGGGCGACCCTTGCGGCGGACGGGCTCATGAGTGCCCATGATGCCCGCCCAGCCGTAAGGATCGCAACGCAGCTCGGCAGTTACACGTCGGCGGAGTCGATCGACACCCCTCGCCCGTCCCCCGCTCCGGCGCGCACCGCGGCTGCGCACTCACGCACCCCGGCGCGCCTTACTGACGCGTGTCGAGAGAGGTCTGCAGGGCGCGACGGGCCTGCTCGCGCGGGTCGTCGGCGGGCGGGGGCTTCGGCTTGGCGGCCATGATGAAGGGTCCTTCCTGGACAGGATCGTCGTCGAGCGGGCCTCGCGGGACCGGGCCCGGGGTTTCCGGGCGGGGTGGCGCGCGGCGCGGCGCGGAACGCGCGGCTCGAGGTCTTCACCGCCGGCCAGGGTTATGACCGTGCAAAAACCTAACTTCCGTTCACCCAAACTATCGTTCAATCCCGGTCTCTGCGCAGCCGGTCCCACCCACCGGGAAGCAAAAAAGGCGACAGGCCAGCCCAGGAGGGTTGGCCTGTCGCCACGCAATGTAACGTCTATGTTACTGAACGTTGATCCAATTGGGCGCGGACGGTGGCCATCACGTCGGCCGGCGTGCCGTGGCCGGTGAAGCCCGCCGCGAGCCGATGGCCGCCCCCGCCCAGGGCGAGCGCGACCGCGCTGACGTCGACCGCCCCCTTGCTGCGCAGCGAGACGGCCCACTCCTCCGGGCCGGTCTGCTTGACCACGACCGACACGTCGGCCTCCGCCACGCAGCGGACCGGGTCGATCAGGGCGTCCAGCACGTACGGCTGCTGGCCGTGCCGGGCCAGGTCGTCGAGCGTCGCGTACGTCCACACGAGCCCCAGGCCCCCCACGGCCCCCGGATCCAGCTCCGCCCGGGCGAGCGCGTCGGCGAACAGCTTCGTCGCCCCGAACGGCCGGGTGTCGAAGATCCGCCGCGAGATGTCCCCCGGCCGCAGCCCGGTGGCGAGCAGCCGCGCCGCCAGCTCGTGCACCCGCGGGGTGGTCATGTCGAAGCGGAACGAGCCCGTGTCGGTCGTCAGCGCGATGTAGAGGCACTCGGCGATCGCCCGGTCGAACGGGACGCCGAGCCGGTCGAGCAGCTCCACCGCCACCACCGAGGTCGCGGCCGCGAACGGGTCGACGAGACGCACGTCGCCGAAGCCGGTGTTCGTCGCGTGGTGGTCGAGCACCACGCACGTGCCGGGACCGGCGAGCCGGCCGGCGAGGGCGCCCATCCGGGACTCCGCCGCCACGTCGAAGACCAGCAGCAGGTCGGGCTCGGCGAACGCCTCGCCCTCCGGCACCAGCAGCTCCAGGCCGGGCATGCCGGCGAAGGGGCCGGGGACGTCGAACGGGCCCGGGAAGGACGCCCGCAGCTCCCCGACGCCGAGCCGGCGCAGGCCCAGCGCGAAGCCGAGCATGCTGCCGAGCGCGTCCCCGTCCGGGTTCACGTGACAGACGAGCTGGACCTGTGCCCCGGGAGCGAGACCCCGGACCGCCGCCACCGCGGCGGCCCAGTCGTCGTCCGCGATCCCGGGCCGGGCGGCGACGGAGGTGTCGGCGACCGTGTCGGTCACCGATTCTCCTCGGCGCCCACCCGCTCGTCCGCGTCGTCCTCGTCCTCGTCGTCGGTCTTGTACGGGTCCGCGTCGCCCGCGTACTGCTTGCCCGCGGCCAGCCGCTGCACCTCGGCGTCCCGGTGCCGCGCCGCCGCCAGCAGATCGTCGATCTCCTTGGCGTGGTCCTGCACGTTGTCCAGGACGAACGTGAGGCTCGGCGAGTGCCGCAGCCCGAGGGCGTGGCCCACCCTGCTGCGCAGCATGCCCTTGGCGCTCTCCAGCGCCGCCGCCGTCGAGGCCTGCTCCGTCGCGTCGCCGAGGACCGTGTAGAACACCTGCGCGTCGCGCAGGTCCCCGGTGATCCGGGCGTCCGTCACGGTCAGCATGCCGAGGCGGGGGTCCTTGAGCTCGCGCACCAGCGAGGCCACCAGCTCCTTCACCCGCTCCGCGTGCCGCCGAGTCTTGGCCGGGTCCGACATAACGCCCACCTCCGACAAC
The DNA here is from genome assembly GCF_030757795.1 of Actinoplanes oryzae. Lineage (GTDB taxonomy): Bacteria > Actinomycetota > Actinomycetes > Mycobacteriales > Micromonosporaceae > Actinoplanes. Next base: position 31,313 of record NZ_JAUQWH010000017.1, on the reverse strand, counting down.
CGTGCCTGCGGGGATCCGGTTCCCCCGCCCAACTCACGAAGCCTACCCAGGCCTCGCGGGTGCCGAACGCGCTAGTCCTCGTCGCCGTACAACCGCCGCTTGACCGACAGCAGTTCGATCTCGGGACGGCCGGCGACCTGGTGCTCACAGGTGTCGACGACCGCCCGGGCCTGGGCGGGCTCGGCGGCCACCGCGGCGACCCCGATCTGGGCCCGCCCGTAGAGGTCGTGCATGCCCACCTCGGCGGCGCTGACCTCGAACTTCTTCAGCATCGCGAGGATCGGCCGGACATAGGAACGCTTCTGCTTCAAGGTGCGCGAGTCACCCGGCAGGAGCAGGTCGAAGATCGCAGTCTCGGTGTACATCAGCGAGCAGAGTACGCCCGGCCGGCCGCGCGGGCACCCGAGTTAGTTGCGGGCCACGATGACGTCGCGCTCGATGCCCTGGTCGACGCGGTGGCTCAGGTCCTCGTACGGGACCGGCTCGAGCCCGTTGGCCCGCAGGATGTCCTCGGCCAGCTCCCGCTTGGCGACCTTGGTGTTCCACGACAGGCCCATGGCCCCGCCGGGACGCAGCAGCGTGGCCCACTCGGGGACCGCCCGCTCGAGCAGGTCGAGAGGGCTGCGCCGGATGCCGCCGGCGTCGTCGTAGCTGCCGTGCGCGACCCCGTACGGCAGGTCGGCCACGATGACGTCCGCGCACCTGGGGCGCAGCAGGCCGTCGAGCTGGGTGGTGTCCGCCTGGATCAGCGTGACCTTCTGCGTGTCGCCGGCCTTGTGATCTTCCTTGCTGGCCGCCAGCGTCACCTCGAGCCGGCGGGCGGCCCGGCGCCCCTGCCGCCGCACGGGCACCAGGTCGGCGGTGTGCTTGAGCCGCTTGCGCTTGAGCCAGGTCTGCAGGAACAGCTTGTACGCCTCCACGTCCTTGCCGTCGATCTCGATGCCGAGCCCGTCGTAGCCGTACATCAGGGCCTGGTTGAGCGTCGTCCCGCGCCCGGCCAGCGGGTCGCAGACGGTGAGCCGGGCGTCGAGCATCCGGCCCGCGGAGGCCGACGCGAGCAGGGTGAGGTTGAGCACGAGCTTGGTGAACTGCTCGTTGGTCTTGCCCGCGTACTTCGGGATGGTGATCAGGTCGCTGTCGTAGCGCGCCAGCGGGGTCAGCGTGACCGGCCGCAGCAGGTCGTCGGGCAGCTGCTCGAAGAGCGCGTAGCCCGAGGAGAGGTTGGACAGCAGGGCGACGTCCCGGGGCTCCAGCGCGCCGTCGAAGGTGACGTAGCCGACGCCGCCGATCGTCGCCTCCGCGATGTCCGCGAGCGGGGCGGACAGGGCCCCGGAGAAGGCGCTGAGCTCCGCGCGGGTCAGGCGGCCGGCCTGGTCGGCGTAGACGCGGTTGGCGGACGGGGCGAGCAGCAGGGCGTAGCGGGACATCTGAGTAGTAAAGACAACGGCCCCCGGTGCTTTCGCACCGGGGGCCGCCGCTTGTCTCAGCCTCGCGTCAGATCATCAGGCGCGCGGCTTCTCCCGCATCTCGAACGTCTCGAAGATGTCGCCGATCTGCGGCGTGCCGAAGCCCGAGAACGTCACACCACACTCGAAGCCCTCCCGGACCTCCGTGGCGTCGTCCTTGAACCGGCGCAGCGAGTTGATGGTGACGTTCTCCGCCACCACGACCCCGTCGCGCAGGACCCGGGCCTTGGCGTTGCGCTTGATGAGACCCGACCGGACGATCGTACCGGCGATGAGACCGATCTTGGACGAGCGGAAGATCTCGCGGATCTCCGCCGTGCCCTGCTCGACCTCTTCGTACTCCGGCTTGAGCAGGCCCTTGAGCGCCGCCTCGATCTCCTCGATGGCCTGGTAGATCACGCTGTAGTAGCGGATCTCCACGCCGGCGCGGTCGGCGAGCTCCTTGACCTTGTTGCTGGCCCGGACGTTGAAGCCGATGATCGTCGCGATCTGCTCCGACGAGGCCGACGCCAGGTTGACGTCGCTCTCGGTGATCGCACCGACGCCGCGGTGGATGACCTTGAGCTGGATCTCGTCCGGAATCTCGATCTTGAACAGCGCGTCCTCGAGAGCCTCCACCGAACCGGAGGAGTCGCCCTTGATGAGCAGGGTGAGCGAGGTCTTCTCGCCCTCCTTGAGCTGCTCCATGAGCGTCTCGAGAGTGGCCCGGCCGCGCGAGTTGGCGAAGCTCGCCGCGCGGCGGCGTGCCTGCCGCTGCTCGGCGATCTGCCGCACCGTGCGGTCGTCCTCGGCCGCGAGGAACGTGTCGCCCGCGCCCGGCACCGACGTCAGGCCCAGGACCAGGACCGGACGGGCCGGCTCGGCCTCGGCGACGTTGTTGCCGTTCTCGTCGAGCATGGCGCGGACGCGGCCGTGCGCGCCGCCCGCCACGATCGAGTCGCCGGCCCGGAGCGTGCCCTTCTGCACCAGGACGGTGGCGACCGCACCGCGGCCCTTGTCGAGGTGCGACTCGACCACGACACCCTGGGCGGGGCCGTCGGTCGGGGCGGTGAGCTCCAGCGACGCGTCGGCGGTCAGCAGGACGGCCTCGAGGAGGTCGTCGATGCCGATGCCGGGCTTCGCCGCGACGTTGACGAACATCGTGTCGCCGCCGTACTCCTCGGCGAGGAGCCCGTAGTCGGCCAGCTGCTGGCGGACCTTCTCCGGGTTGGCGTCCGGCTTGTCGACCTTGTTGACCGCGACCACGATCGGCACCTCGGCCGCCTTGGCGTGGTTGAGGGCCTCCACCGTCTGCGGCATGACGCCGTCGTCGGCCGCCACGACCAGGATGACGATGTCCGTCGCCTGGGCGCCGCGGGCACGCATGGCGGTGAACGCCTCGTGACCCGGGGTGTCCAGGAACGTGATCGCACGCTCCTCGCCGTTGTGCTCGTAACCGACCTGGTAGGCACCGATGTGCTGGGTGATGCCACCCGCCTCGCCGGCGACCACGTTGGTCTTGCGGATCGCGTCGAGCAGCTTCGTCTTACCGTGGTCGACGTGACCCATGACGGTCACGACCGGCGGCCGGGTGACGAGACGGTCCTCGTCGACCGCGGCGTCGAGGTCGATGTTGAACTGCGCGAGCAGCTCACGGTCCTCGTCCTCGGGGCTGACGATCTGCACGTCGAAGCCCAGGTGCTCGCCGAGCAGCAGCAGCGTGTCGTCGGAGCACGACTGCGTCGCCGTCACCATCTCGCCCAGGTTGAACATCTCCTGGACCAGCGAGCCGGGGTTCGCGTTGATCTTGTCGGCGAAGTCGGACAGCGAGGCGCCACGCGACAGCCGGATCTCCTGACCCTGACCGCGCGGAGCACCCGAGCTCATCTGCGGAGCCGACAGGTTGTCGAACTCTTGACGCCGCTGCTTCTTCGACTTGCGGCCACGGGTCGGCCGGCCACCGGGACGCCCGAAGGCACCCGCGGCACCGCCGCCACGGCCACGACCGCCGCCACCCGGGCGACCGCCGCCACCGGCACCGACGGGACCGCCGCCACCGGGACGGAAACCGCCACCGGCACCGCCGCCACCGCCGCCGGGGCCGCCACGGTAGCCACCGCCACCGCCGCCACCACCGGGACCGCCGCGGTAGCCACCGCCACCGCCGCCACCGCCACCGGGACGGAAGCCGCCACCGGCACCGCCACGGCCGCCGCCGGCGCCACCGCCGGGACCACCCGGACGGCCCGCACCGGGGCCACCGGGACGACCCGGACGCTGGGACGGCATCGACGCGGGGCTGGGCCGCGGGGGCATCGACGCGGGACTCGGCCGCGGGGGCATGCCGGCCGGGTTGGGCCGGGGACCGCCGCTGCCGGCCTGGTTGGGACGCGGCATCGAGGCGGGGGACGGACGACCGCCGCCGCCGGAGACGCCGAAGGGGTTGTTGCCCGGACCGCGGGCCGGACCCGGACGCGGGCCGCCGGGGCCGGGACGACCCGGCGCGGCGGGCGTGCCCGGCTGGGCCGTGCGGTTCGCGGCGGGCGAGCCCGGACGCGGCGGGACCGCGCCGGGACCCGGACGCGGGCCCGGACGGACCGGGGCACCCGGGGTGCCCGTGCCGCCGTCGGCCGGGGGCTGCTGCGCCCGGCGCTCGGCGTCCCGGGTGCGGGCGGCCTGGGCGGCCTTGACCGCAGCCTCCTGCTCGGCCTTCAGCGCCGAGGCGCGGGCCTCGGCGGCCGCCACCTCGATGTCGTGCGCACTGGCCGGCTTCGCCACCGGACCGGGCCGGGGGCCCGGACGGGCGGGCGTGGGCCGCGGCGGCTGGGCGGCCGGACCGGGCGTGGGAGCCGGGGCCGCGGGCGCCGACGTGCTGGGCGCTCCCGGAGCCGGCGGAGGGGTGGGACGGCGCGGCGGCTGCGGCCGGGCCGTCATCGGGTTGGGACGCGGCGCGCTGGGCGCGGGCGTGCCGGTGCTCGGCGCCGCAGGGGCGGGAGCGGACGCCGCGGGGGCGCCACCGCCGGACTGGGCGTCGAAGTTGACTCGCAGCCGCCGGGCCACGGGGGCCTCGACCGTGCTGGATGCGGACTTGACGAACTCGCCCATCTCCTTGAGCTTGGCGAGAACGGTCTTGCTGTCGACCCCGAGCTCCTTCGCGAGCTCGTGTACGCGGGCCTTTCCTGGCACTGCACTCCTCACTTCGAGGCCGTGCGAGTGCGAACCCGCAGCGACCTCACTCGTGCACTAGAAGCCTGGTCATTTCAGGGACTTCATCGTGTGCTCATGTCGGTCGTCCTACCTTGCTGGGTCGTGACGGGGCTACGACGCCTCGTCATCGGTTGTTCCGAGCGGCGGGGCCGCACGGATGTGCTCGGCAAGCTGCCCGGTGTCAGCAACGCCGGAGAGACGCAACGCACGCCCGAAGGCGCGTCGCCGCTCCGCTTGCGCGAAGCAAGCCGGATCGGGGTGCAGATGTGCACCCCGCCCCGGCAGCCGCCGGTCCGGATCAGGCTGAAGCCGGGGGGAACCCCCCGCTTCCACCGCAACGAACCGCAGCAGATGGGAGGCCGGAGCGCGCATGCGACAACCGATGCAGGTGCGCACCGGACCGGCCTCGCAAAAGTCTACTCCTCGGACGCGGCTTTCGCGTATCCGGTCAGCTTCCGGTCTCGGCGGCATCCCGCTCCGCGGCCGGGGCCGGCTCGTTGTCGGGCCGGATGTCGATGCGCCAGCCGGTCAGCCGCGCGGCCAGCCGGGCGTTCTGCCCCTCCCGGCCGATCGCCAGCGACAGCTGGAAGTCCGGCACGGTCACCCGGGCCGTCCGCGAGGCCAGGTCCACGACCTCCACCCGCAACGCCTTCGCAGGTGAGAGGGCGTTTCCGACGAACTGCGCGGGATCGTCCGACCAGTCGATGATGTCGATCTTCTCGCCGTGCAGCTCGCTCATCACGGCCCGGACGCGCTGGCCCATCGGCCCGATGCAGGCGCCCTTCGCATTGACGCCGGGCACCGTCGAGCGCACCGCGATCTTCGTCCGGTGACCTGCCTCACGCGCGATCGCCGCGATCTCGACCACCCCGTCGGCGATCTCCGGCACCTCGAGCGCGAAGAGCTTCTTGACCAGGGCCGGGTGCGAGCGGGACAGGGTGATCTGCGGGCCGCGGAAGCCCTTGGCGACGTGCACCACGATCGCCCGGATCCGGGACCCGTGCTCGTAGGACTCCCCCGGCACCTGCTCGGCCTGCGGCAGCACGGCCTCGAGCTTGCCGAGGTCGACGATCACGATGCCCTTCTCGGCCCGGGCGGCGTCGGCCTGCACGATGCCGGTGACCAGGTCACCGTCGCGGCCGGCGTACTCCCCGAAGTGGGCCTCGTCGGTCGCCTCCCGCAGCCGCTGCAGGATGACCTGCTTGGCCGTCATGGCGGCGATCCGGCCGAAGTCGTGCGGCGTGTCGTCCCACTCCCGCACGATCGCGCCGTCGGCGTCCAGCTCCTGGGCGAAGACCAGGGCCGCGCCGTTCTTGCGGTCGATCTCCACCCGGGCGTGGGACTCGGCCCCGTCCGTGTGCCGGTAGGCCGTGAGCAGCGCGGTCTCGATCGCCGCGAGGATCGTGTCGAACGGGATCTCCCGCTCGCGCTCCAGGGCGCGCAGCGCCGCGAGGTCGATGTTCACCTTCCCTCGCCCTCCCCATCCTCGTCGTCGTCGGTTTCGTCGTCATCGTCGTCGTCATCGTCGACGTCGTCCTCGTCGGCGAAGACCGCCTCGTCGAGCCGCTTGAACTCGATCTGCACCTTGCCGGGGCCGAGGTCGCCGTACGCGATCTCCTGGATCTTCCCGTCCACGTCGAGAACCACACCGGTCTCGTCGGCGGACGTGACGCGGCCGGTCAGCGACCGGCCCGCGACGGCGACCGTGACCAGCCGGGTCACGTTGCGCCGCCAGTGCCGGGGCAGGGTCAGCGGCCGGTCGACGCCGGGCGAGCCCACCTCCAGCTGGTACTCGCCGGCGAGCACCTCGCCGCCGCTCTCCTCGGCCGCGTCGAGCGCGTCCGAGACGGCCCGCGAGACGATCGCGACGTCGTCGAGGCTGATGCCGCCGTCGCCGTCCACGAGCACCCGGACCACGTGCCGGCGGCCGGCCCGGGACAGACTGACGTCCTCCAGGTCGTAGCCGGCGGCGACGATCACGGGCTCGATCACGTCACGGACCCGGGCGCGGGCGGCGACCAGGTCGATGCGGGGAGCCGCGGGCTGCTGCGGCGCACTGTCCTCCGCTCGCCCCCGGCCGCTGCCGGGACGGCGGTTCACCGGCCGGGCGCCGGCGCGACCACGCTGCGTCATCGGGCCCAACCCTTCTGTCTCACCTGTGGCGGGCCGACGGCGCCCACCAGGGATTCGCCGGGAACACCGGCATGCCACCGGGGCCATCTCCCCGGCGGCTGACGCAGAGCGTAACGCGCCGCGCGGAGGGCCCGGCCGCCGCCGCACCGATTCCGGCCCCCGCGAGGGTCCGCGAAGACCCCCACGGGCCCCGCCGCCCGGGCCATCGGCGCAGCTCACGACGCGGGTACGCCCCTCGGCGACACCGTGCGTGTGACTTCGTGCGCCCATAGTGTTGACTAGGCTTGATGAACAGACGTCAGCTCCTCGCCGCGGCCGCGGGGACCGCCGGTGTCACGAGCCTCGCGGGGTGCGGCCTCCTCGCGGACGACCCCCAGCCCGCCCCGCCCCCGGACCCGTTGCAGCCCGTGCTCGACGAGGCGCTCGCGCTCGCGGGGGCGTACGACCGGGCCGTGGTGGCCGATCCCGCTCAGGCCGGGCGCCTCGCCCCGCTCGCCGGGGACCATCGGGAGCACGCGACGGCGCTGGCGCAGCTGATCGGCGTCGGCCTTCCCGCGCCGGCAGCCTCGAGCGCACCGGCCGGCGCCGAGACCCTCGCCACATTGCGCAAAGCCGAGCAGGCGGCGCACAAGACCGCGGCCGCCGCGTGCCGGCAGGCCCCGGCCGAGCGCGCCGCGCTGGTGGGATCGATCGCGGCTGCCCGGGCGGCGCACGCGGAGGCCCTGCGGTGAGCGCCGAGCTGACGGCGGCCCTGGCGGCCGAGGAGGCGGCGATCTACGCGTACGGAGTGCTCGGCGTCAAGCTGACCGCCGACGCCGAGCAGACCGAGGCCCGCACCGCCGAGGAGAAGCACCGCGCCCGGCGCGACCTGCTCGTGGCGAAGCTGGCCGCTCTCAAGGCCAGCACCGCGCCGGCGCCGGCCGGTTACGAGCTGCCCTTCCCGGTGACCGACCCGGCGAGCGCCCGGAAGCTGGCCACGCAGGTCGAGGACGGCGTCGCCCAGGCGTGGCGGGCCGTCCTGCCCGTCACCGAGGACGGCGACCGCTCCACCGCCCTGAGCGCGCTGACCGACGCGGCCGTGCAGGCCACCCGCTGGCGCCGGCTGGACCAGGCGAGCCCGGTCACGCTGACCTGGCCAGGCCGTCCCTAGGGCAGCGTCAGGATCTCGTAGCCGTCCTCGGTCACCACGAGCGTGTGCTCGAACTGGGCCGTCCATCTGCGGTCCTTGGTGACCACGGTCCAGCCGTCGCGCCACATCTCCCACTCGTGGGTGCCGAGCGTGATCATCGGCTCGATGGTGAAGGTCATCCCCGGCTCCATGATCGTGTCGAGCCGCGGGTTGTCGTAGTGCGGGATGTAGAGCCCGCTGTGGAAGGTCTCGCCGATGCCGTGACCGGTGAAGTCGCGCACCACGCCGTAGCCGAAGCGCTTCGCGTAGGCCTCGATGACCCGGCCGACGGCGTTGATCGGCCGGCCCGGCGCCACCGCCCGGATGCCGCGCATCATCGCCTCGTGGGTCCGCTCGACGAGCAGGCGGACCTCCTCGCTCACCTCCCCCACCAGGAAGGTCGCGTCGGTGTCGCCGTGCACACCCCCGATGTACGCGGTGACGTCGACATTGATGATGTCGCCGTCCTCGAGCACCGTGCTGTCCGGGATGCCGTGACAGATGACCTCGTTGAGCGACGTGCACGACGACTTGGGGAAGCCCTTGTAACCCAGCGTCGACGGGTAGGCGCCGTGGTCGGTCAGGAACTCGTGCACGACCCGGTCGATCTCGTCCGTGGTCACGCCGGGCTTGCAGTGCTCGCCGGCGAGCTGGGTGGCCTGGGCGGCGAGCCGGCCCGCGACGCGCATCTTCTCGATCGTCTCCGGCGTCTGCACGTGCGATCCACGCCACTCTTTCGGGCGCTTCTTGCCCACGTATTCGGGACGGACGATCGAGGGCGGCACCGCCCGCCAGGGCGAGACCTTTCCCGGGGTCAGCGGGGCGCGAACGGTCATACCGCCAGACTAGCTCCGCGCCCGGGCGCTCCGGCCGGGACCGCACACCGGTTGTTGCCGCTCCTGGGCGCCTGTGTAATCGTGTCAGCGTGGATCAAGACGGCCCCGAGGCACCTTTCTCGGCGACCACGACGGTGGCGGACGGACACCTCACCGTGGTGGTCACGGGCGAGGTCGACATGTCGACCGCCGACACCATGTTCCAGGCTGCCACCGGGGGCGGCCCGGGCGCCGTGACGCTCGACCTGCGCGCGGTCACCTTCTTCGACTCGGCGGCGATCCATGCGCTGATCCGCCTCGCCGAGCGCTTCCCCGGCGCGCTGACCGTGGTCCCCTCCCCGCAGGTCCGCCGCGTCCTCGACATCTCCGGCCTGAGCACCCAGCCCTGGCTCACGACCGGCTGAGGCGCCGGCGCAGGGTCACCGAGGTGCCGTGCTCGGAGCGGACGACCTCCAGGTCCGACAGCGCCCCGATCAGCGCCAGCCCCCGCCCGCGGAAGCCCGGCCCGGTCGCCGGGCGCCAGCTGCCGGTGTCCCGGACGGTCGCGGTCACCTCGTCCTCGTCGAGCGACACCTCCACCGTGATCATCGGCTCGGCCGGGGCGATCGGGTGCTCGATGGCGTTCGCGGCCGCCTCGGAGACCGCCACCATGAGGTCGAAGATGTCGTTCTCGGGCACGTCGGCGGCGGTGAGGAAGTCCTCCAGCCGGCGGCGCAGCACGCTCAGCCGGGTCGGGTCCGCGGGCAGCCGCAGCCGGAACTCGCGCGGCTCGGTGGCCTGCAGCGCCAGCAGCGCGATGTCGTCGCGCCGGGGCCTCGGGGCCGCCTTGGCGAGCAGCGTGTCCAGCAGGTCCTCGACGTGGTCGGCGGGCTTGGCCAGGTCGGCGCGCACGTCGCCGAGGCCGATGTCGATGCCCTGCCGCCGGTCCTCCACCAGCCCGTCGGTGTAGAGCAGCAGCCGGCTGCCCGGCACCAGCCGCGTGCCGCGCGTCGGGTAGCGCGAGTCGCCCAGCGCACCGATCGGCGGCCCCAGCGCCGCCTCGTAGAGGAAGCCGGTGTCGCCGTTCGCCGCCACGATCGGCGAGGGGTGCCCCGCGGAGGAGAACTTCAGCTCGCGGGTCCGCGGGTCGAAGCGCACGCACACCACGGTGGCGAACTGCCGCCGGCCCAGGTTGTCGACCAGCCGGTTGAGGCGGGTCAGGGCCTCGCCGGGGTCGAAGCCCTCCAGGATGTACGCCCGGAGCGCGTTGCGCAGCTGCCCCATCCCGGCCGCCGCCTGCACGCCCTTGCCCACCACGTCGCCGATGACCAGGAAGAGCTGGTCGTCCGGGGCGGTGATGACGTCGTACCAGTCGCCGCCGACCTCGGCCTCGGCGCTGCCCGGCAGGTAGCGGCTGGCGACGATGGCACCGGGCACCCGGGGCAGCGACTGCGGCAGCAGGCTGTGCTGGAGGGTGCTGGCGATGCGGTGCTCGGCCTCGTAGAGCCGGGCGTTCTCCAGCCGCAGCCCGATCAGGCGGGCCAGCTGGGTCAGCACCGCGGGCTCCGCCGCGCCGTCGGGACCGGACCAGACGCTGAGCTCCCCGAGCCGCTCCCCCGAGGTGCCGGGCAACGGCAACACCGCATCCGGGGGTACGTCCACCGGGGCCCCGCCGTCCGCCTCGGCGCGGGCGCCCGGGGCGGTCACGATCACCCGGCCGGCGGACGTCATCGCGCGCACGTGCCGGGCGGCCACGTCGAGCACCTGGGCTGTCGTGCGTACCGTGTTGACGGCGGCCGCGGCGTCGACCAGCCCGCGCAGGCGGCTGATGATCTGCCGGCGCAGCTGCCCGAGCTCGAGGTTCGCGCGGACCCGGGCCGTCAGGTCCCGCGCGGAGAAGGGCTTGACGAGATAGTCGTCGGCCCCGACCGACAGTCCCTCGACCGAGGACTCCTCGCCGGCCCGGGCGGACAACACCAGGATCGGCAGGTCCCGCGTACGCTCGTCCGCCCGCAACGCCCGGATCAGCCCGAAGCCGTCCAGCCGCGGCATCATGACATCGGTCAGCACCAGGTCGAACTGCTCGCGGCGCGCCCGGTCGAGCGCCTCCTGCCCGTCGGCCGCGGCGACGACGTCGAAGTGCGGGCGCAGCAGCCGGGACACGTGGTCGCGCAGGTCGGCGTTGTCGTCGGCGAGCAGCACCCGGCCCCGGCGGCCCTGGCGCACCTGACCGGGCTCGTCGGCGCCGCCCGCCGGCTCGGGCGTGACGTCGCCGAGCCACCAGTGCGCCTCCTCCACGTAGAGGCGGGCCTGGTCGTCGGGGAGGGCCACCACGGCGTCCGCCACGATGCGGTCGCCGGGCAGGTGCGCGGTGCCCAGGGGGACGGTCACCGTGAAGGTGCTGCCCCGGCCGGGCTCGCTCGCCGCGGAGGCGGTGCCGCCGTGCAGCTCGGCCAGCTCACGGACCAGGGCGAGGCCGATGCCCGTACCCTCGTGGCTGCGCGACCAGGCACCGGTGACCCGGTGGAAGCGGTCGAAGAGCAACCGCTGCTCGTCGGCGGCGACGCCGACGCCGGTGTCCTGCACCTCCAGCACCGCCGAGCCGTGCCGCTCGCCGAGCCGCACGGTGATCCCGCCGGCCGGCGTGAACTTCACGGCGTTGGAGAGCAGGTTGAAGACGATCTTCTCCCACATCTCCCGGTCGACGTGCACGGGCGCGGACAGCGGCGGCGTCTGCACCTCCAGCGCCAGCCCGGCCCGCTCGGTCGCGGACCGGAAGGTGCCGGCCAGCCGCGCGGTGTAGTCGGCGAGGTCGGTCGGCCGGTAGGCGGCGCGCAGCCGGCCCGACTCCAGCCGCGAGAAGTCCAGCACGGTGTTGACCAGCTTGAGCAGGCGCAGACCGTTGCGGTGCATGGGCAGCAGCCGCTCCTGGACGTCGTCGCTCAGCCCCGGCGACTCGAGCAGCTCCTCCAGCGGGCCGAGGATCAAGGTCAGCGGGGTACGGAACTCGTGGCTCACGTTCGAGAAGAAGTTGGTCTTCGCCGCGTCCAGCGCCGCCAGCTCCGCGGCCCGCCGGCGCTCCTGCTCGTACGCGCGGGCGTTGGCCACCGCCTGCGAGATCTGCGACGTGGCGAGCCGCAGGAAGTCCCGGTAGCCGTCGTCGAGGGACAGCCGCGGGCTGATCGCCACCACCAGCGCGCCGACGTTCGCCGTCCCGGAGCCCACCGGCAGCACCAGGGCCTCGGCCGCCGCCACCGGCCCGGAGGTCACCCGGGCGAGCGGGATCGTGCGCAGCTCGCCGGAGCGCATGACCGCGTCGACCGTACGCCGCAGCTCCCCGGTGAACGGCCGGCACTGCGCGGCGGTGGACCCGCACACCCCGGCCAGGGCCGGCCCGTCGCCGCTCGCCGGGTCGTCCAGGTAGAGCGCCGCGAACGGCACGTCCTGCGGGTTCTCCCCGAGCAGCCCGGCCACCCGCGCCCCGAACCCGGTCCGGCCGTCCGCGCCGGACAGGCCCGACCCGAGCCGGCTCAGCGTGCGCACCCGCCGGTCCGCGAGGACCCGGCTCGTCTTGTCGCTGACGATGCAGAACACCCCGCCGACCGAGCCGTCCGCGAGCCGGATCGGGTCGTACGAGATGTCGAAGTAGGTCTCCTCCAGGAACCCGTGCCGTTCCAGCAGGAACGGGTGCTCGGCGGCCCAGAATGCCTCGTCGTCGCGGACCACGCCGTCGAACAGGTCCTCGAGCAGCTCCCACGTCTCGGCCCACAGCTCCCGGCCCGGGCGGCCCAGGTGCTGCGGGTGCTTGGTGCCCATGGTCTCGATGTAGGCGTCGTTGTAGAGGGCGACGTAGTCGGGCCCCCAGAAGACGACGATCTGGGCCTTGGACGCGAGCATCGTCGCCACGGCGCTGATCAGCTCCGGCGGCCACCCGGCCGGGTCGCCGAGCGGGGAGGCCGCCCAGTCGAGCTCGAGCATGCGGCGGCCCATCTCACCGCCGCGCTCGAACGCCGTCCGCAGCTGCTCCGGAAGGGCGCCGCCCAACGCAACCTCCTGGGCTGGTCCTGTGTGCTTCAGCACGCTAACCGTAGCCAGTCGGCGGCGCGGGGCAACCCCGGCCCAGGGGCCCTACGCGGCGAGCGGGTCCGCGGTGGGGGTGTGGGCGAGGCCGGAGCGCTTGGCGGCGGCTTGGACGAGGGCGGCGAAGACCCGGAGGTCGCCGGTGCGCTCGGGGTGCCACTGGACGCCGAGGGCGAAGGCGTGGTCACGGCCCTCGAGGATCTCGGTCACCCGGTCGTCGGGACACCAGCCGCTGATCGTGAAGGCGCCCGGGTCGTCGACGGCCTGGTGGTGGAACGAGTTGACGGTCAGCCGGTCGCCGAGCAGGGCCGCGGCCCGCGAGTTCCGCTGGAGCTCCACGTCGTGGCGGCCGAAGTCGTCGGCGCCGGCGGCGAGCGGGTCGGTGCCCGCCGCGGCCCGGTGGCGCTCGTGGCCGACGAGGTCGGGCAGGTGCTGGTGCAGCGAGCCACCGGTGGCGACGGCCATCACCTGCATGCCCCGGCAGACGCCGAGCACGGGCAGGTCGGCGTCGAGGGCGGCGCGCATGAGCATGAGCTCGGAGGTGTCGCGCACGGCGTCGACCTCGGTCGCCGGGTGCGGCTCGGCGCCCCACAGGGCGGGGTCCATGTCGCCCCCGCCGGCGAAGACCATGCCGTCGAGGGACTCGATCACGTCGGTGCCCGGGTCGTCGGGGGTGATGAGCACGGCGCGTCCGCCGGTGGCGTGCACGGCCTTGACGTAGGACATGGGCAGCATGCCCGCCATCAGGTCGGTGCCGTTGTACTGGACCTGCTGCGCGTACGCGGTCAGTCCGATCAAAGGCCTGCGCATGGGATCGCGGTCCTCCTTCGTCCAAATCTCCGTCATCGGCCGGGCCGCCCGGGTTCTGAGGACGGACGGCTCCCGGCCCCGGGCCGGGGGACGGCCGGGGATCCGATGCGGCGGGGGGTGGTGGCGCTTCGTCGCGCTTCTATACGGAAAAAGCGGCAGAAGCCGCCCGATAGTCCCCGATCCCGGGCGGTTCACCCGCTGGAGTGGCCCGCCGCGGCGACCAGGGCGCCGAAGATGCGTTTGTCGCGTACCACTTCAGGGTGCCACTGGACGCCAAGGGCAAACGCCTTGCGCGGATCTTCGACGGCCTCGGGCAGCCCGTCGGGTGTCCGGCCGGTCACGGTCAGCGAGCCCGCGTCGGCCACGCCCTGATGGTGGTAGCAGTGCACCCTCCGGTCGTCGCCCATCAGCGCCGCGATGCGGCTGCCCGGGACGAAGGTGACCTCCTGCTCGCCGTACACGCCGGGGGCCGGCCGGTGGCTCTCGTGGCCGAGCGTGTCCGGCAGGTGCTGGTGCAGCCGGCCGCCCGCCCCGACGGCGAGGAGCTGCATGCCGCGGCAGACCCCCAGGACCGGCAGGTCACGCTCGAGCGCCGTGCGGGCCAGCAGCACCTCGGCGGCGTCGCGCTCGGGCCGCATGACGGTCAGGGGTTCGGGCTCGGCGCCGTACAGGGCGGGGTCGAGGTCGGCGCCGCCGGAGAGCACCAGGCCGTCGAGCACGTCCAGCACGTCCGCGTCGAGGTCGTCCGGCGGGAGCAGCACGGCGCGGCCGCCGGCGCCGGTCACGGCCTGCACGTAGTCGTACGGGAGGAGGGCGGTGGGCAGGTCGTGCCACACTCCCCAGCTTGCCTGCTCCACATAGGTGGTGATGCCGATCACGGGACGCATCCGGCCCACCCTAATCCGATCACCAAGGGCCGGACAAGGCTCGCGGCGCCGCCCCTGGAGGCTGACGCCGCGTCCTGGCCGATGCTGTCCGCCGGCACAGCGATTGAAGCGTCTACCAGCGGAGATCCGACCCTTCGCCCCCGGCCATGGGGGCGTGCAAAGATCGGTGCCCGCGCCCTGCGGGGGCTAAACACATGTTTCGCGCAACCGTCGAAAGTGGCACGTTCCTAGAGAGGGGTGACATAGGCGCCGGTGATACCTCCGTCGACGACGAATTGCGACGCGGTCATGAACGACGCGTCGTCGCTGGCGAGGAAGGCGACCGCGGCGGCGATCTCCTCCGGCTCGGCGAAGCGGCCCATCGGCACGTGCACCAGGCGTCGGGCCGCCCGCTCCGGGTCCTTGGCGAAGAGCTCCATGAGCAGCGGCGTCGCCACCGGCCCCGGGCACAGGGCGTTGATCCGAATGCCCTCGCGGGCGAACTGCACGCCCAGCTCCCGGGTCATGGCGAGCACGCCGCCCTTGCTGGCCGTGTAGGCGATCTGCGAGGTCGCCGCCCCGAGCAGCGCCACGAACGACGCCGTGTTGATGATCGAGCCCTTGCCCTGCCGCTGCATGTGCGGGATGGCGTACTTGCAGCAGAAGAAGACGCTCGTGGTGTTGACCTTGAGCACCCGCTCCCACGCCTCGATGCCGGTGGTCAGGATCGAGTCGTCCTCGGGCGGGGAGATCCCGGCGTTGTTGAAGGCGATGTCCACCCGGCCGTAGCGCGAAGCCACCCCGTCGAAGAGCGCGCGCACCTGCTCCTCGTCGCTGACGTCGCACGCCACGAACTCGCCGCCCACCTCGTCGGCGGCCGCCTTGCCCGCGTCGGCCGAGATGTCGACCGCCACGACCCTGGCGCCCTCCGCCGCGAACCGGCGGGCGGTGGCCAGCCCGATGCCGCTCCCGGCGCCGGTGATGACCGCGACCCGATCCTGCAAGCGCTCCACTGGCGATTACTCCTCTGTCGAGATGAAGACGTTCTTGACGTCGGTGAAGCCGAGCACCGCGTCGGGGCCGAGCTCCCGGCCGAGGCCGGACTGCTTCATGCCGCCGAACGGCGTCCAGTAGCGCACCGACGAGTGCGAGTTGACGCTGAGGTTGCCGCTGTCGACCCCGCGCGACACCCGGAGCGCCCGGCCGACGTCGCGGGTCCAGATCGAGCCGGACAGGCCGTACTCGGTGTCGTTGGCCAGCGCGACCGCCTCGGCCTCGTCGCGGAAGCGCAGCACCGACACCACCGGCCCGAACACCTCCTCGCGCCAGTGCCGGTCGGCGGTGTCGCGGGCGAGCAGCACGGTCGGCGGGAACCACCAGCCGTCCCCGTCCGGTGCGCTGCCGGCGAAGGCGACGTCGGCCGCGCTCGTGTAGGACTCGACCCGGCTGCGCTGCGCGGCCGAGATCAGCGGGCCCATCTGCGCGGTCTCGAGCGCCGGGTCCTCGACGCGGAACGCCTTGACGGCCGGCTCGAGCAGCTCGAGGAACTTGTCGTACACGGAGTCCTGCACCAGCAGCCGCGAGCGCGCGCAGCAGTCCTGGCCCGCGTTGTCGAACACCCCGCCGGGCGCTGCCGCCGCGGCCTTCTCCAGGTCGGCGTCGGCGAAGACGATGTTGGCGCTCTTGCCGCCGAGCTCCAGGGTCACGCGCTTCACCCGCTCGGCGCAGCCCGCCATGATCGACTTGCCCACGGCGGTGGACCCCGTGAAGCACACCTTGCGTACGCCGGGATGCGTCACGAAGCGCTGCCCGACCACGTCACCCCGCCCGGGCAGCACCGTGAACACGCCCTCCGGCAGCCCCGCCTCCAGGGCCAGCTCGGCCAGCCGTACGGCGGTCAGCGGGGTCAGCTCGGCGGGCTTGAGCACCACCGTGTTGCCGGCCGCGAGCGCCGGGGCGAACCCCCAGCCGGCGATCGGCATCGGGAAGTTCCACGGCACGATGATCCCGACCACCCCGAGCGGCTCGTGGAACGTCACGTCCAGCCCGCCCGCGACCGGGATCTGCCGCCCGGACAGCCGCTCCGGCGCGCCCGCGTAGTAGTCGAGCACGTCGCGGACGTTGCCCGCCTCCCAGCGCGCGTTGCCGATCGTGTGACCGGAGTTGCGTACCTCCAGCTGCGCGAGCTCCTCCAGGTGCGCGTCGACGACCGCCGCGAACCGGCGCAGCAACCGGGCCCGGTCCCCCGGCGCCACCGCCCGCCAGCCGGGGAAGGCCCTCTCCGCCGCGGCGATCGCCGCGTCGGTCTCCTCGACCCCGTTCATCGGTACGGTCGTCAGCACCGCACCCGTCGCCGGCGCGATGACGTCATAGCTGTCCACGGTCACAGATCCTCACATGCGCTCGAAGCCACGGCGCAGCTCCCAGTCGGTGACCGCCGCGTCGAAGGCGGCCAGCTCCACCCTCGCCATGTTCGCGTAGTGGGCCACCACCTCGCCGCCGAACGCCTCCGCCGCCACTCCTCCGCGCTCCCACAGCCCGAGCGCGTCGCGCAGGGTCGTGGGCACGCGCGGGGCGCTGCTGTCGTCGTACGCGTTGCCCTGGAATTCCTCCTCCAGGTCGAGCTCGTGCTCGATCCCGTGCAGCGCGCCCGCGATCAGCGCCGCGATCGCCAGGTACGGGTTCACGTCGCCCCCGGGCACGCGGTTCTCCACGCGCATGCCCTGCCCGTGCCCCGCGATGCGCAGCGCACAGGTGCGGTTGTCGACACCCCAGCGCAGCGCCGTCGGCGCGAAGGAGCCGGGCTGATAGCGCTTGTACGAGTTGATGTTGGGCGCGAACAGCAGGCTGAACTCCCGCATCGTGGCGAGCAGCCCGGCGAGCACCCGCTGCCCGGTCACGGACAGGTGCGCCGGGCCGTCCCCGAGCATCGCCGAGCGCCCGTCCTCGGAGCGCAGCGAGAAGTGGATGTGGCACGAGTTGCCCTCGCGCTCGTTCGGCTTGGCCATGAAGGTGAGCGCCATGCCCTCCTGCGCGGCGATCTCCTTGGCGCCGTTCTTGTAGACCACGTGATGGTCGGCGGCGGTGAGCGCGTCGGCGTAGCGGAAGGCGATCTCGTGCTGGCCGAGGTTGCACTCCCCCTTCGCGCTCTCGGGCACCAGGCCCGCCCCGGCCATCTCGTTGCGGATGCGGCGCAGCAGCGGCTCGACCCGGGCGGTGCCGAGCAGCGAGTAGTCCACGTTGTATTGGTTCGCCGGCGTCAGGCCGCGGTAGTTCTTCGTCAGCGCGTCCTCGTAGCTGTCCTTGTAGAGGACGAACTCCAGCTCGGTGCCGGCGAAGGCGGTCAGGCCGTGCGCCGCCAGCCGGTCGAGCTGGCGGCGCAGGATCTGCCGGGGCGAGGCGTAGACGGGCTCCCCGCCGGTGGTCTCCAGATCGGCGAGGACCATCGCCGTGCCGGGCTGCCACGGGACCGGGCGCAGCGTCGAGAAGTCGGGCTTCATGACGAAGTCGCCGTAGCCGCTCGACCAGGACGACATCGCGTAGCCGTCGACCGTGTTCATGTCGACGTCGACCGCCAGCAGATAGTTGCAGCCCTCGCTGCCGCCGGTCACCACCTCGTCCATGAAGTAGCGCCCGTGCAGCCGCTTGCCCTGCAGCCGGCCCTGCATGTCGGTCAGCGCCAGCACCACGGTGTCGATGCTGCCGTTGTCCACCGCGACGTCGAGGTCCTCGAGATCCATGGGTCAGTCCTATCTCACGCGTCCGGCATGGTCTGCTCGCCGTGCGCGGCCTTGTCGATGAGGTTCTGCTTCGGGCCGGTGAACCACTTGCGGGCGCTCGCGAACCACCAGATCGTGGCGGCGCCGAGCACGACCGCCACGGCGACGATCGTGTAGTTGAAGGTCGACGCCGTGATCGGGCTCGCGGTCGGCAGGACGAACAGCACGCAGATGATCACGACCCACGCGATGGCGATCCAGCCGATCGGCGCGCTCCACCGGCCCAGGCTCCACGGGCCCGGCTGGAAGTCGGGGCTCAGCCGGCGCAGGAAGACCGGGCCCACGTACGCGATGTAGAGCCCGATGACCGCGATGGAGGTCGCCGCCAGATAGGCCGTCGTGTTCCACAGCGAGGGGAGCACGAGGAGGGTGCTGATCGTCACGCAGAGCCAGATGGAGTTGGTGGGCGTACCGGTGCGGGGGTTGACCTGCTTCCACAGCCGGGAGCCGGGCAGCGCGCCGTCGCGGGCGAAGGCGTAGGCCATCCGCGAGTTGGCCGTCACCGACGCCATCCCGCAGAACCACTGCGCCACCATGCAGATGAACAGCAGGAACGTGCCGGTGTCGTGGCCGGCCGCGTCGATGAAGATCTGGGCGGGCGGCAGGGCGAGCTCGGTCGTCCGCTCGGCCTCGTAGTCCTGGATCGACCACGTGATCGCGAAGAGCAGCACGAAGCCGGCGAGCACGGAGACGACCACGGACATCACGATCCCCCGCGGAGCTGCCCGCGCGGCGTCGTGCGTCTCCTCGGCCACGTGCGCGGAGGCGTCATACCCGGTGTACGTGTACTGCGCCATCAGGAGACCGATGAGCACCGCGTACGCGGCGGCGCCGCCGAAGGTGAAGCCGGTCTCGTTGCGTACCTCGAAGAAGACCTCGGAGATCGGCTTGTGGTTGTCGGGCACCACCGCGAGCACCGCGACGATGACGGCGACCCCGGCGAGATGCCACCACGCGCTCACGTCCGAGAGCAGGCGGACCAGGTTGACGCCGAACGTGTTGAGCAGCCCGTGCGCGACGATGATCACGAGGAAGATCAGGAACGTCCGGCCGGTGGTGACCTCCATGTCGAAGGTCAGGCTGAGGAACGCCGACGTGGTGATCGCCGCGCCGAAGTCGATGGCGGCGGTGACCGCGACCTCGCCGAGGAAGTTGAACCAGCCCACGAACCAGGCCCAGGCGGCCTTGTTCCGCTTGGCGAGCGCCGCGGCCCACCAGTAGAGCGCGCCGGCCGTGGGATAGGCGGAGCACACCTCCGCCATGGCCAGCGCGACGAAGGTCACCATGATGCCGACGAAGAGCCAGCCGAGGGTGATCGCGAGCGGGCCGCCCGCGGTCATGGCGATCCCGTACGACGTGATGGCGCCGGCCAGGATCGAGATGATGGAGAAGGAGACGGCGAAGTTGGAGAAGCCGGAGAGCCGGCGGTGCAGTTCCTGCTGGTAGCCGAGTTGGGCGAGGCGTGCCTCATCGCTCATGTGAACTCCCTGTGACGTAGGCCACGTCGTCGGGTGATCTTCTCGCCGGAGCGTTACGACAGTCAATGCGGAGTGTTAATTATGTTGCCGGTGGCCGGGACAGAACCGCACACTCAGGGACATGCTGACGCCGGGCTTCCTGGCGTACGGGCCCTCGGCAGGCCCGTGACGGCGCGGGGCGCGGTCACCTCTCTCACTCAGGTCAAGCGCCCGCCCCGCGCCCTCACCACCCTCGATGGAAAACGTCAGACTGTCCGGAAAAGCCCAGAAAATCTACAGCGTCGAGACTAGAAATCGTGTCTTGATCGGCATAGCATTCGTGGAGTCGGCGGAACGCTCGCCGGCAGGCCCGGACGCCGAGTTGGCTAAGGAGGACGAGATACCGCAGCGAAGCGAAATCAGACCGTCCCCGACCCGACAAGAGGTGATCGCAGCCGATGCCCATCACAAGGCCATCCGCTAGCGGCACGCAGGCGGACTGACCACACGCCGGCGACGGCCGGCAGCAGAACTGAAAAGCCAAGGCCCCGGTGACCCGCCGGGGCCTTGGACTGCGTCTCGCTTCCGCTCCGGTTTCTTTCTCCCGTCGCCCGGTCCCTTTGGCTCCTCGGCGCCTCGTCCCAGTTCCTCTCGCTCCTCGGTCCCTCTCGCTCCTCGGTCCCTCTCGCTCCTCGGTCCCCCTCGGTCCTCGGTCCCTCTCGCTCCTCGGTCCCTCTCGCTCTTGGGGAAGCAGCAGCATGAGCAGTGCCCTCGACGACAACGACTACCCCGCCTACACGATGGGCCGCGCCGCCGAGCTGATCGGCGTCACCCCGGCCTTCCTCCGCAGCCTCGGCGCCGCCGGCCTGATCGAGCCCGAGCGCTCCCTCGGCGGCCACCGCCGCTACTCCCGCCACCAGCTGCAGCTGGCCACGCGCGCCCGCCAGCTGCTCGACGAGGGCCTGCCGATGACCGCGGCCTGCCGCATCGTCACCCTCGAGGATCGCCTCGCCGCCGCCCACCGCCACATCGAGGAACTGGGCGGCACCCTCACCGCCGAGGACGACGCCGACCTCCCGACCGGCACCCAGCCGGACATCGCCCGCCCCACCTACTACCCGTCACCCCGCACCGGCCGCTCGACGCCCGCCCCCTAGCCGGCCGCCCACACCCTGCCCCTTCCCCTGGTCACGGGCGTGACCGCGCCGGCCGCGGGCACGAGCTCGCAGGCCCCCCTTGCAACGCGCAGCTCGCGGGCTGCCCTCGGAGCGCGCGGGCCCGAGCGTGCCGGCCAAGTGCCGACCTTGGGCCGGTGTGCCCGCCGGTCCTGGGCCGCGCCTGGGCCGGGCTGGGCCGCGCCTGGGCCGCGCCTGGGCCGGGCCTGGGCCGCGCCTGGGCCGGGCTGGGCCGCGCCTGGGCCGGGCCTGGGCCGGCCACGGGCCCACCCTCCCAAGGGGGCAGGCCCCCGCTGACAGTGTGGCAAGGAGGGCGTCATCGTGCGGACCTGCCTGTGGACAACTCGCGGCTGTGGATAACCACGGGTCTCGTCAGGCACGGGCCCTAGCCTTGATCGCGTGCTCACCCATGATCACCGTCGCAGGCTTGCCGCCGGGGCTGCCTGCCTGGTTCCCGCCGGCGCCTTGACCATGCTCGTCGCGCTCGTGGCGGCGCCCGGGTCGTGGCTCACCGGTTATGTCAGTGAGGCGGCCGTGCCGGGGCTGCCGTTCGCCGCCACTTACCGGTGGGGGTTCTTCGCCGTCGCGTGCGGGGTGGCGTTGCTCGCCGGGGCGTTCGGGGCGGTGGTGCGGTTCGCGGGGCCGGTGCTGGGGGTGGCGGCGGGGCTGGCGGCGACGTCGGCGGCGGTGCCTTGCTCGGTGGGGTGCCCGCTTCCGCCGTACGAGCGGGCGACGGTGACCGATCTCGTGCACGGCGGGGCCAGCATCGTGGGGCTGGTCCTGCTGGCCGGAGCCATGGGTCTGACCGTGATCGACCAGCGGGCGGGCCGGGTGCAGCGGCGGCTGGCGGCGGTGTCGGGGGTGGTGATCGTGCCGGTGGGGGCGGCGCTGGGGCTCACCATGCTGATCGTGGGGCGGCACCCGCTCGGTGCGGCGCTCGAGCGGGTGGCGCTGGTGGTGGCGGTGGCGTGGCTGACGGGAGCCGCGCTGCTGGCGAGCCTGCCGGCCGGGACGATCGGGGGTCGCCCCCGTGCTCGCGATCATGCGAGAGTCGACGCATGACCCCCGCCGACCAGTGGATGCCGCCGCCGCCCACCGCCCGGCAGCAACGCGTCGACGTCGTCATCGGGCTTGCCGTGGCCGCGGCGGCAGTGCTCAACGGCTATGTCTCCCGCAGTGTCGGCGTCATGGGCGGCCTCAACGTGCCCAGCGTGCCCGAGCAGATCGCGTGGGGGCTCGCCATCTGTCTGCCGCTGTGCGTGCGGCGGCGCTATCCGGACGCGGTGGCGCTCGTGGTCGCCGTGCTCTTCACCGGTGGGCAGCTGCGCTACGTGCAGGAGCAGAGCGCCGCGTCGGTCGCGCTGATGACCGCCATCTACACGCTCGGGGTGTGGGGCCGCGATCACCGCCGGTCCAAGGTCATCCGGATCGTCATCGTGGCGGGCATGTTCGCGTACCTGGGAATCAGCTGGCTCATCTCCTGGCGCGACGTGGCCGAGCACACGCCCGAGCACGCGTCGGGCGAGCTGTCGCCGCTGATCGCCCAGCTGATCAGCAGCATGTTGATCAATGCGGCGTTCTTCGGCTTCGCGTACCTGTTCGGGGAGGCCGTGTGGCAGTCCCGTTACCGGCAGCATCTCGTCGAGCAGCAGTCGGCGGCGCTGGTCGAGGCGCAGCGGGAGGCCGGGCAGCGCGCGCTGCTCGACGAGCGGCTGCGGATCGCGCGGGAGCTGCACGACGTGGTCGCGCACCACGTGTCGGTGATGGGCATCCAGGCGTCGGCGGCCCGCCGGGTGCTGCGCAAGGACGCCGAGCTGGCGAGCACCGCGCTGACGTCCGTCGAGGAGGGCGCCCGCACGGCGGTCGGCGAGCTGCGGAAGATGCTCGGCGCGCTCCGGGCTTCCGACGGCAGTGCCGAGCGGGCCGGGACCGCGGCCGGCGTCGAGCGGGTGGCCGATCTCGCCGATCGCGTACGGGCGGCGGGCCTCGCAGCCAGCTACGGCGTCTACGGCGACCCGGTGCCGGTGCCCGCCTCGGTGTCGCAGGCGGCCTACCGGATCGTGCAGGAGGCGGTGACCAACACCCTCAAGCACGCGCACGCGACCACGGTGGACATTCGAGTGCGATATCTGGCCGGCGAGCTGGAGGTCGACGTGGCCGACGACGGGCGCGGCCCCGCCCACGACTCGGCCGAGGGCCCGGGCATGGGGCTGACAGGGATGCGGGAGCGGGTGGCCGTGCACGACGGGACGCTCGAAGCGGGGCAGCGCACCGGCGGCGGATTCCGGGTCCGCGCCCGGCTGCCCCTCGACCAGGCCACGGTGAACGCATGACCCGGCCGCCGCTGCGACCACCACGCCACCGTGAACGCATGACCCAGCCGACGCTGCCACCACCACGCCACGGTGAACGCATGACCCAGCCGACGCTGCCACCACCACGCCACCGTGAACGCATGACCCAGCCAGCGCTGCCACCACCACGCCACCGTGAACGCATGACCCAGCCGGCGCTGCCACGACCAGGCCACGGTGAACGCATAACTCAGCCGCTGCTGGTGCGACAACGCCACGGCGATGGCATGTATGGGGAGCTGCGCGCTTTCCGGCGGGGCGCGGTGGGCGCATGATCCGGGTGCTGCTGGCGGATGATCACGCCCTGGTGCGGACGGGCTTCCGGGTCATTCTGGAGAGTGAGGACGACATTCAGGTCGTCGGCGAGGCCTCGGACGGGCGGCAGGCCGTGGATCTGGCCGGGCGGCTCGCGCCGGACGTGGTGCTGATGGATGTCGAGATGCCGGGCACGGACGGGCTCGCGGCGACCCGGGAGATCACGGCGGCGCACGGGCCTGCGGTGCTCATCCTCACGACCTTCGACCGGGACGACTATCTGTTCGCGGCGTTGCAGGCGGGGGCGTCGGGCTTCCTGCTCAAGAACGGTACGCCCGAAGCGCTCACCGAGGCCGTCCGCGTCGTGGCCGGCGGGGACGCGCTGCTCGCCCCGCAGATCACGCGCCGGGTGATCGAGGCGTTCGCCACCGTGGATCTGCATCGGCCGGAGAAGGCTCGGGTCACGGAGCTGACCCCGCGTGAGCACGAGGTGTTCGTGCTGCTGGCGCGGGGCTGCACGAACGCCGAGATCGCGGAGCAGCTGCACCTGGGCGAGACGACCGTGAAGACCCATGTCAGCCGCGTGCTGATGAAGATCGGGGCCCGGGACCGTACGCAAGCTGTGGTGCTGGCCTATGAGTTGGGGGTGGTGAGACCAGGCTCTTCCTGACTGGACCGGGGTCATCGACCACAGGCCGGGAGCTTTGTCGACGGACCGGTGCCCGGACTTCATCAGGGCCATCTACGAGACGATCAGCGGGGAGACGGACGACCTGCCCGCGCGGGTTCGCCGGCTCGCCGGTGTGGAGGGTCCTCCTGGAGGAGGACATCGACGGTCCTTCGCCAGCCCGACGCGCGCGGCGCCGCGGGAACCTAGCGTTACTGCCATGACCAACGTGCTGAGTGTTGACGATGTCAGCCGCAGCTTCGGGGACCGGCAGGTGCTCAAGAAGATCTCGTTCGACGTGGCGGCGGGCCGGATGACCGGCTTCGTCGGCGCGAACGGTGCGGGCAAGACCACGACCATGCGCATCATGCTCGGAGTGCTGGCCGCCGACGCGGGCGAGGTCACCTGGCAGGGCCGGCCGCTGACCCGGGACGTGCGGCAGCGCTTCGGCTACATGCCGGAGGAGCGCGGCCTCTATCCGAAGATGTCGGTCCTGGACCAGGTCGTCTATCTGGGCCGGCTGCACGGCATGTCCGCCGCGGCCGCCAGGAGCTCCACCGAGTCGCTGCTCGAGCGGCTCGGGCTCGCCGACCGCGCGGGTGAGCAGGTCGAGAAGCTGTCGCTCGGCAACCAGCAGCGGGTGCAGATCGCCGCGGCGCTGGTGCACGACCCCGAGGTGCTGGTGCTGGACGAGCCGTTCTCCGGCCTCGACCCGCTCGCCGTCGAGGTCGTGCTG
The DNA here is from genome assembly GCF_030757795.1 of Actinoplanes oryzae. Classification (GTDB taxonomy): domain Bacteria; phylum Actinomycetota; class Actinomycetes; order Mycobacteriales; family Micromonosporaceae; genus Actinoplanes. The sequence goes on along the minus strand of NZ_JAUQWH010000017.1, from coordinate 6,366 downwards.
GCCGTGCTGCGCGACCGGGCGGCCTCGGGCGCTCCCGTGCTCTTCTCCAGCCACCAGCTGGACGTCGTGGAGCGGCTCTGCGACGACCTGGTCATCATCGCGGACGGCACGATCCGGGCGGCGGGCAGCCGTGCCCAGCTGCGCGCCGAGCACGCGCTCCCCCGCTACCGCCTCGAGGTGGACGGGGACGCGGGCTGGCTGCGCGACCACCCCGGCGTGACGCTCGTGGACCTGGACGGGCCCGTCGCCGTGTTCGACCTGGCGAACGGCGAGGACGACCAGGCCGTGCTGCGCGCCGCCCTCGCCCGGGGGCCGGTCCGCGCGTTCGCCCCCGTCACTCCCTCGCTCACCGAGATCTTCCGGGAGGTCAACCAGTGACCGTGTTCGATGCTGCCAAGCTGGTCGCGGCCCGCGAGGTGCGAGTCAAGCTGCGCGACAAGACCTTCCTCTTCAGTACGGCCTTCTTCCTGATCGTCACCATCGGCAGCTTCGTGATCCCGAGCCTGCTCAACGGCGGCCCGACGAAGGTGGCCGTCTCCCTGCCCGCCGCCGTGGCCCCGCTGCAGAGCGCCGACTTCGAGGTGACCGCGGCCCCGGACGACGCGGCGGCCGAGAAGCTGGTGCGTGACGGCGACGTGGCAGCCGCCGTGGTGTCCGGGCCCCGGGTGCTCGCCATGGACGACGCGCCGTCCGATGTGGTGGGCGCGCTGAGCGTGGCGCCGCCCGTCCAGCTGCTCGACCCGAACGCGATCGACCCGGCCCTCGACTACCTCGTGCCGTTCGCGCTGGCGTTCCTGTTCTTCATCACGTCGTTCACCTTCGGCATGCAGATCGCGCAGAGCGTGACCGAGGAGAAGCAGACCCGGATCGTGGAGATCCTGGTCTCCAGTGTGCCGGTGCGGGCGCTGCTCGCGGGCAAGGTGGCGGCGATGACGCTGCTCGCCTTCGGTCAGATCGCGCTCATCGCGATCGTGGCGATCGTCGGCGTCCGCATCGGGGACATGGACACCGAGGTGGTCGGCCGGCTCGGGCCCACGATCGCCTGGTTCCTGCCCTTCTTCGTCCTCGGCTTCGTCATGCTGGCGACGCTGTGGGCCGGGGTCGGCGCGCTCGCCGCCCGGCAGGAGGACCTCGCCGGCACGTCCACCCCGCTGCAGATGATTGTCATGCTGCCGATGTTCGCGGTGGTCTTCCTCAGCGACAACGACGCGGTGATCCGGGCGCTGTCCTATGTCCCGCTGTCGTCGCCGATGGCGATGCCGATCCGGCTCTTCCGGGGCGACGCGGCGGTGTGGGAGCCGATCGTGGCACTGGTGATCCTCGCGGCCACGGCGGCGGTGTTCCTCGCCCTCGGATCGCGGATCTATGAGGGGTCGCTGCTGCGCACCAACGGCCGTACCTCGTTCAAGACGGCACTGGCCCGAAGCTAGACCCGGCGGTGCAGGATGGCCAGCAGGCTCTTCTCGACGTCCTCGATCGGGCGGTCGGGCTGGAAGACCAGCCAGTCGACCGCCACGACGAGGCCCACGCCGAAGAGGGCCGAGCTGGCCACCCGCACGTCGAGGTCGGCCGGCAGCTCGCCCGAGTCGACGCCGGCCCGGACGGTCTCGGCGATCACCCCGATGGCCTGCTCCCGGAGCAGGACCAGGGTCTGCTGCCACTCCCGGTTGGTGCGCCACATCTCGGAGAGCAGGAGCTGGGCGAAGGCCCGGTACTGCCGGATGTACTCCAGCTCGGCCCGGACCAGCGCCCCGACCGCCTCGCGCGGCGGCAGCCCCGCCACGGCCTCCCGGAAGGCCGTCGTCAGCAGCCCGATGCCGTGCCGCAGCAGCTCCTCGAAGAGCGCGGTCTTGGAGGCGAAGTTGTAGTAGACGGTGCCCTTGGCGACCCCGGCCCGCAGGGCGATGTCGTCCACGGTGGTCGCCGAGAAGCCCTGCTCCGCGATCAGCTCGACGGCCGCCTCGTACAGCTTCTGGCGGGTGGCTTCTCGGCGTCCCACGGTTGTCAGATCACCAGCTCCGGGTGCAGGGCGGACGGGGTCAAGCGGCGCTTGCGGTGCGCCACCACGATCGTCAGGGCGAGCGCCCCGAGACCGTACGCCAGCAGCGCCACCAGGCCCGACACCACCGTACCCGCCGGGCCGCCGTCGATCGTGTGCCGCAACGCCCCGACGGTGTACGTCATCGGGAGCAGCGGGTGGATCGCCTGGAAGAAGCCGGGCGACGTCTCCACCGGGTACGTGCCCCCGGACGACGTCAGCTGCAGCATCAGCAGGGCCAGCGCCACGATGCGCCCGGCCGGCCCGGCCGCCGCCCCGAGCAGTTGCATGATGGCGGCGAACGCCGTGGCCGTCAGCATCAGCAGGCCCAGCGTCAGGACCGGCGACACCGGGTTCAGGCCCAGTCCGAACACCACGACGGCGAAGAGCAGCAGCGCCTGGACGAGCCCGACGGCGACCGCGGGCAGCAGGCCGGCCAGCGCGACCCGGTACGCCGGCGTGCCCGACACCAGGTAGCGCCGGTTGAACGGGCGCAGCACCATGAACGTGATCATCGCCCCGACCCACAGGGCCAGGCTGAGGAAGTAGGGCGCGAAGCCGACGCCGTAGGTGGCCGCCGGGTGGCGTACGGTCCGGTCGAGCTGCACCGGGTTGCCGAGCAGGTCCGCGCGCTGGGAGGGGTCGTCGCCGTACGAGGGCAGCTGGTCGGCGCCGTCGCTGAGCCCGGACGCGAGTTTCGCCGCGCCGGTCTGCAGGTCGCCGAGCCCGCTCGCGAGCTGGGCGCCGCCGGCCGAGAGCGAGCCCAGCCCGCCGGCGAGCTGGTTTCCGCCGGCGGCCAGGGTGTCCAGGCCCGAGTCGAGCTCCCGGGCGCCCGAGGCCAGCCGGAAGAGGCCGCCGCGCAGGTCGTCGGCGCCGGCTGCCGCGTCCTGGGCGCCGTCGTTCACCTGTTGCGCGCCGGTGGCCAGCTGCCCGAGGCCGGACGCGAGCTCGTCCACCTGGGATCGAGCCGCGGCGACGTCGTCGGCCAGGTGCGGCGCGGCGGCGGCCACCTTGCGGGCGTCGGCGGCCACGGCGGTGAGGCGCTTGCTGAGCGCGGTGAGATCCGAGTCGTCGATCGCCGTACGCACCCGCCGGGCCGCCGCCACGAGCTGGGCGGCATCCTCGCGCGCCTGGTCGATGCCGGGCGTGTCGTCGGGCAGCCCGGCCAGGTAGTCCTGCAGCCGGGTCGCGGTGCGCACCGCGTCGTCGGCCGCGTCGTCGAGCCGGCCCACGTTGCGGGCGAGCAGATCGGCGCCCTGGGCGACCTCCCGGGCGGCGTCCTGGATGGCCTGGGCGTTGTCGCGCAGCACCGGCTCGATGCGGTCGGCGGCCTGGTCGACGGCGGTCGCGAGCTGCCGGCCGCCGGTGGCCGCCTGCCGCGTCCCGGTGACGAGTTGCGCCGTCCCGGCCTGGAGCGCGGCGAGACCGTCGGCGAGGTCGTCCGCGCCCTGGGCCGCCGTGCCCAGACCGCTGGACAGCTGACCGGCGCCGGTCTCCGCGTCGCCGAGACCGTCCGCGAGCCGGCCGGCGCCGGTTTGCGCGTCGCCCAGACCGTCGTTGAGCTGATCGGCCCCGGACTCGGCGTCGGTCAGGCCGTTGTCGATCTTGTGCGCGCCGTCCGCCGCCTCCTGGGTCTGCGACTGGGCGTCGGTGAAGCCGATGAGCATCTTGTCGAAGTAGCCGCTCTGCGCGGACTGGGCGGCTGCCGCCCGTACCTCCGCGAAGGCGGTCTTGGAGAAGATGCCGGACAGGTAGTTGGTCGCGTCGTCGTTGACCACCAGCAACTCGGCCGCCTTGGGCTGGGCGTGCTCGTCGGGCCCGGTGGTGAGGTTGGCGGAGAAGTCACTCGGGATGCGCAGGGAGAGCTGGTAGCTGCCGTCGGCCAGGCCCGCCTCGGCGCCGCGCTCGTCGGTCACGTGCCAGTCGAAGACCTCGCGCTCGATCAGCTCATCGGCGAGGTCTTGACCGGCGTGGACCCGGGTGCCGTCGGTCGCGGTGGCCGCCTTGTCCTCGACGACCAGGGCGGCGGGGATGTGGTTGAGGCGGCCGTAGGGGTCCCAGAACGCGTACAGGTAGAGGGCCCCGTAGAGCAGCGGGACCACGCAGAGCACGGCGAGGGCGGCAGCCGGGAGGCGGCCGCGGAGGAAACGGCGCAGCTCGAAGCCCGCCAGCCGGATGCTCGTCATTGTGCCCCTCCCAGCCGCACCACGGTGGCGACGTCGACGTCGATCTCGCGCGCCGTCACGATCACCGCGGCGCTCAACTGTCCGATTAGTTCCCATAGGGCGGCGCGCTCGGGCGCGTCGAGACCGTCGTCGACGCCGTCGAGCGCGATGAGGTCCGGCTCCGCGATGCCGGCCAGGATCAACCCCAGGACCTGCTTCTCGTACGGGCTGAGCTCGAAGCCCTTCGCCTCGGCGCGCAGGTCGCGGAGGTCCACTTCGGCCGGTTTGCGCCCGGAGAGCAGGAAGCGCTCCCGGACATGCTCGGCGACCGTCAGCACCGGTTCGGGCTCGGAGACTCCGGGCACGTGCCCGAGCGCCACCCGGCCCGTCACGTCCACCCGTCCGGCGTCCAGCTTGAAGCGCTGAGCCAGGGCGAGCAGCACCGTGGTGCGCCCACTTCCGGGCGGGCCGACGACCGCGGCCACCTCACCGGGTTCGACATCGACGTCGAGGTCACGGAAAAGCCACCGGCGGCGATGCTTGACGCCCGCCCCGGCCGCGTGGAGTACCGGCATGTCGCCACCTACTTTGCACTGACTGGTCAGTTCAAAAACATACCCCTCCCGGACATCGATGAGCGTCGGCGGTGGCGCACCTCACCATGGGCATCTCCGGTTAGCTGTCTGACCTGGGGTTGATCTGTCTTCCGGGGACAGCACGGCCTTGTCCGGGCGATTCACGGCCGTCGATCGTGGTTCGCATGGTCGTTCCGCCCACCCGGTTGCTTCTGTTCGTCGTCCTGCTGGCTGCGGCCTGCGGGAGCCCGCAGGTTTCGCCTCCTGCCCCGCTGCCGGCTTCGATGCCGGCCGTGCTTCCGGCCGACGTGCGGTCGTTGGCGCGCGGTGCCGATGACGCCGGCGCCTTGCGGCTGGCCGAAACGGTGCTGATCGCCCGCTGCATGCGACGCGCCGGCTTCGACTATTCCGTGGACGCCGCGGAGGTGCGGAGCGAGCTGGCCGCTCCCCCGCCCCCGGCGTCCCTCGACTCCGCGTGGCCGGAGGACGACGAGAAACGTGCCGCCGCCGCGGCGGCCGTCCCGAGTGCGGCCGCGGAGCCGCCCCGGCCTCGGAGCACCCTCGAACGCTACGTCGAGGGACTCGATCCGGCTCGCCGCGAGGCGTTCGCCACCGCCCTGTACGGCGACCCCGCGACCGGCCCGGCGGTGGAGGTACCCATGCCCAGCGGCACCGTGCGGCAGAGCCGGGCCGGCTGTCGCAGCGAGGCGCTCCGGCTGCTCTACGGCGACCTCGACGCGTACGTGCGGGCCCGGATCACCAAGGACAACCTCAACCCGCTCGTCCAGGCCCGGGTCACCGCCGACCCGGCCTTCACGGCCGCTCTGGCCCGGTGGCGGACCTGCATGACGGAACGGCACTGGGCCGTCGCCGACCCGGCCGAGCTCACCGCCCGCGTCGCGGCGCTTCCCTCCGATCAGCAGGCCGCGCAGTCCCGGGCCGCCGCCGTGACCTCCGCGCGGTGCAACCGGCAGGCCGGCCTGTCGGCGACCGCACGACGGCTCGCTCCGGCCGCCCGGCGACGGATCCTCGCCGACCTGAGTGCCCAGCTCGCCGATTTGTCCCGCCGGGAACAGGCCGCGCTGCCGTACGCGCGCCGCCTGCTCGCCGGCGAGGACTCCTGAATTCCCGGGACCGACCCGGGTGCACACCGACACCACGAAGGAGCACCAATGATGAAACGCATCCTGGCCGCCGTGCTCGGCCTCGCCGGCGCCGCCGCGTCCATCGCGGTCGCCGCGTCGCCCGCTCAGGCCGCCGTCCCCCAGCAGTGCCCGTCCGGGTCGTTCTGCGTCTACAACGACGTCGACTTCAAGAACGGCGTCTGGGGCACCCCCGGCAACGACAACGACTGGGGTGACAACTGGTTCAGCAACCGCTCGGCCAAGGTCTTCAAGCACGACTCGTCCTGGTACAACCACGGCATCCTGTCCGGCCCGACCTTCGTGCGGGTGTACGACAACTACAACCGGACCGGCGCGATGACCATCTGCCTGCAGGCCGGCACGTACTTCGCGAGCAAGCCCTCGTCCAGCGACCACGGCGTCTCGCACGGCTGGTACTACAACTGCTGACCGTGCGGCGGGCG